>JBHYDO010000167.1:0-10431 GCA_051860645.1 Roseococcus sp. | reverse complement strand
GCCCCAGGCCGATGTGCGGGCCGAGAAGCTGCTGACGGACCGCCTGGGCGCCACCTTCGAGGTCAGCGTGCAGGACCGCATCAGCAAGCGCGTGCGCACCATGAAGCCCTTCCGCCTGCCCATGCTGGGCGCGCACAACGTGCAGAACGCGCTGGCGGCGATTGCGGTCGGCGTGGAGATGGAAGTCGGCGAGGACGTGATCCGCCAGGCGCTGGCCGGCTTCAAGGGCGTCAAGCGCCGCTTCACGCGCGTGGGCGAGACGGGCGGCATCACCATCATCGACGACTACGGCCACCACCCGGTGGAGATCGCGGCCGTGCTCAAGGCCGCCCGCCAGGCCGGCGCGCGCGACGTGGTGGCGGTGGTTCAGCCGCACCGCTACTCGCGCCTGGAACAGCTCTTCACCGAGTTCTGCACCTGCATGAACGACGCCGGCACCGTGATCGTGGCCGATGTCTATGCCGCCGGCGAGGCACCGATCGAGGGGATGGACAAGGACGCGCTGGTGGAAGGCCTGCGCGCGCGCGGCCATCGCAGCGTCGTGCCCCTGCCCTCGCCCGAGCATTTGCCGGAGATGATCAACGCGATCGCCCGCGCCGGCGACTACGTGGTCTGCCTGGGGGCGGGCAGCATCACGAACTGGGCGCATGCGCTGCCGCCGCAGTTGGGCGAATTGCAGGCCAAGGCGGGGGCGCGTGTCGCGCCGCTCCGCCGTGCTTGACGCGCTGGACATGAGCATGGACCGGCGCCAGCTGCCGCCTCTCCCGCTGCGCGGACGGTGGCAGGCGGAGGCGCCGCTGGCGCCCTTCACCTGGTTCCGCGTGGGTGGTGCGGCGCAATGGCTTGCGCGTCCCGACGACACCGAGGACCTGCTCGGCCTGCTGGCGGCGCTGGACGCCGACCTGCCGCTGACCGTGCTGGGCGCGGCCTCCAATCTCATCATCCGCGATGGCGGCATTCGCGGCGTGGTGCTGCGCCTGCCCGCGCGCGGCTTCGGGCGCGTGGAGGTCGAGGCCGATGGCGTGGTCGCGGGTGCCGCCGCACTCGACGCCACCATCGCCGAGCATGCGGCGGCGGCGGGGCTTGCGGGGCTGGAGTTTCTCAGCGGCATTCCGGGCAGCCTGGGCGGCGCGGTGGCGATGAACGCCGGTGCCTATGGGCGTGAGATCCGTGACGTTCTCGACTGGGCGGAGATCGCCACGCCGGAGGGCCTGCTGCGGCTCGATTCGGCGGCGCTGCACCTCGCCTACCGCCACGCGCAACTGCCCGCGCGTGGCGTGGTGGTGCGAGCCCGGCTGCGGGCCATGCCGGGCGATGTCCATGCCATCGCGGCCCGCATGGCCGAAATCCGCGCGGCGCGCGAAGCCACGCAGCCCGTGCGCGCGCGCACCGGCGGCAGCACCTTCCGCAACCCTCCCGGCCAGGAGGCCCCCTTCTTGAAGGCCTGGGCACTGATCGACGCCGCCGGCTGCCGCGGCATGACGCTGGGCGGCGCGCAGGTCAGCGAGAAGCACTGCAACTTCCTGCTCAACACCGGCACCGCCACGGCGGCCGACCTGGAAGCACTGGGCGAGGCGGTGCGCGCGCGGGTGCAGGCGCATTCGGGCGTGGTGCTGGAGTGGGAAATCAAGCGCATCGGAGAGACGCCATGACCGCCACCGATTCACGGCTCCGGGCATCCGCCCTCCGCCGATCGGGGGCGGCACGATGAAGGTGGCCGTCCTCTACGGTGGCGTCTCGGCCGAGCGCGAGGTCAGCCTTTCCACGGGCCGCCAGGTGATCCCTGCGCTGGAGGCGGCGGGGTTCGAGGTCACGCCCATCGAGGTGGGCGAAGACCTGGCCGCCACCATCACCGCGCTGCGCGAAGCCAAGCCCGACGTCGTGTTCAACGCGCTGCACGGCCGTTTCGGCGAGGATGGCTGCATCCAGGGCGTGCTCGATTGGATGGGCGTGCCCTATACGCATTCGGGCGTCCGCGCCTCCTCGGTGGCGATGGACAAGTCGGCCGCCAAGGCGGTGTTCCAGGCGCATGGCTTGCCCGTCGCCACGCACCGCATCGTCTCGCCCGAGGAGCTGGAGCGCGCCGACCCGTTGCCGCGCCCTTATGTGGTGAAGCCGGTGGACGAGGGCAGCTCGGTCGGCGTCACCATCCTGCGCGCGGGCGACAACCGGCGCGAGGAGGTGGCGCGGTCCTGGCGCTTCGGGGCCCGCATCATGGCGGAAAGCTTCATCCCCGGCCGCGAGATCACGGTGGCGGTGATGGGCGACCGGCCGCTGGCGGTCACCGAGATCGCGACGGGCCACGCCTTCTACGACTACGAGGCCAAGTATGCCGAGGGCGGCAGCCAGCATTTGCTGCCCGCGCCCATCCATGCCGACATCGCGGCCGAAGCGATGCGGGTCGCACTCGCCGCCCACAACGCGCTGGGCTGCCGCGGCGTCTCCCGCGCCGATTTCCGCTACGACGACACGGCGGGCGAGCCCGGGCGCCTGGTGCTGCTGGAGGTGAACACCCAGCCCGGCATGACGCCCACCTCGCTGCTGCCCGAGCAGGCGGCGCATATCGGCATCCCCTTCCCCGCGCTCTGCGCCTGGATGGTGCGGGAGGCGCGGCATGGCGCGTGAACCCCGCAAGCGGGTCGCCGTCCGCGCCCGCGCCGCGGCCCCGCCGCCACGCCGCCCGTCCGGCACGCTGCTGTGGTTCCGCCGGCAGCGCCGGACGCTGCGCCGCATGGGCTTCGCGCTGCTGGTGCTGGCCGGCGCCGGGGCTGCGGTGTGGAGCGTGGCCGCGCTGGACCCCGAGGCACGCGCGCGCGACACCGCGTTGGCCCTGGTGAACCTCGGCCGCGACCATGGCCTCGCCGTGCACGAAATCCGGGTGGAGGGGCGCGAATTCACCCCGCGCGAGGCGCTGCTGACCGCCATCGGCACCGTCCCCGGCGACCCCATCCTGGACTTCGACCCCGAGGCCGCGCGCGCCCGCCTGCTCGAAATCGCCTGGGTACGCGCCGCCCATGTGGAGCGTCGCCTGCCCAACCTGGTCCTGGTGCGGATCGAGGAACGCCAGGCCTTCGCCATCTGGCAGCACGAGGGGCGCTATTCCGTCATCGACCGCGCCGGCAACGAGATGGCGAGCGAGCGCTTCGAGGCCTTCGGCCCGCTGCCCTTCGTGGTCGGCGCCGGCGCGAACACCGCCGCCGCCGCCATGGTGGATGTGCTGCGCGCCAGCCCCACCATCGCCGAGCGGGTGGAGGCGCTGGTGCGCGTCTCCGAGCGGCGCTGGAACATGCGCCTGCACAATGGCGCCGACGTGATGCTGCCCGAGGGCCATGAGGCGGCTGCGATCGCCCGGCTGGCCGAACTGCACGCGCAGGACCGACTGCTCGACCGGCCGCTCGCCATCGTGGACATGCGCCTGCCCGACCGCCTGGTGGTGCGCCTGCCGCCCGAGACGCCGCCCGCCGTCCCTGCCCCAGCCACCGCCCGGAGACAACGCGGATGAACGAGATCATTCGCCACGCCGCCATGCCCGACATGCCGCCCGCGCGGGGCCTGCGCCTCGGCCGCGCGCGCGCGGGCAGCTTCGGCGTGCTGGACATCGGCTCCACCAAGATCGTCTGCGTCATCGCGCGCATCGAGAGCGACGGCACGCCGCGCGCGCTTGGCTTCGGCTGGCAGAAGGCGCGCGGCATCAAGGCCGGCTCGGTCGTGGACATGGAGGAGGCGGAGCGCAGCATCCGCGCCGCCGTCGCCGGCGCCGAGCAAATGGCCGACACGCGGCTGGAGGGCGTCATCGTCAACCTCTCCTGCGGGCAGCCCAGCAGCCGCAGCCACAACATCGAGTGGCACATCGGCGGGCGCGCGGTGACGGAGGCCGATCTGCGCTCCATCCTGCAGGAGGGCATCCGCCGTACCCATGCCGAGGGGCGCGAGGTGGTGCACAGCTTCCCCGCCGGCTTCCTGGTGGACGAGACGGGCGGGGTGGAAGACCCGCGCAGCATGGTCTGCGAAAGGCTGCATGCGCGGCTGCATGTGGTGGATGCGGCCAGCCACGCACTGTTCAACCTGGGCCAGACGCTGCACCGCTGCGAGTTGGAGGCGCAGGAGATGATAGCCTCGCCCTTCGCCGCCGGCCTCGCCACGCTGGTGGATGACGAGCGCGAACTGGGCGCCGTCTGCGTGGACATGGGCGGGGGCACCACCAGCCTCGCCTGCTTCGCCGAGGGGCGCCTGCTGCACAGCGCGCAGATCCCGGTGGGCGGATGGCAGGTGACGAATGACCTGGCGCGCGTGCTGTCCACGCCGATCAGCCACGCGGAACGGCTCAAGACCATGCATGGCAGCGTGCTCGAATCCGACGAGGACCGCGGCGAGCTTCTCCCCGTGCCCATGGTGGGCGAGGAGGAGGACCAGATCGCGCGCATTCCGCGCGAGATGATCGTGAAGATCATGCGCCCGCGCCTGGAAGAATCCTTCGAGATCCTGCGCGACCGGCTGGAAGCCTCCGGCCTGCCGCAGGAGTTGCGCCGCCGCGTCGTGCTGACCGGCGGTGCAAGCCAGGTGATCGGCGTGCGGGAACTGGCGGCGCGCGTCCTGGGCAATCCCGTGACCGTGCGCCTCGGCCGCCCGCGCGTCGTGCGCGGGCTGCCCGAGACTGCAGCGGGCCCGGCCTTCGCCAGTTGCATCGGCCTGCTGGCCTGGGCGGCCGGCGAGGGGCGGCCACTGCTGGACATTTCACCCGGACCCGCCGCGCCGCAGGGGATGTTCGGGCGGATGCTCGCCTGGGTTCGGGAGCGGCTGTGAGCAAACTTCCGCGCAGCCTGTGGATTATGTGGAACACGGGGATGCGGCCGGTGAGTGGGGGAGACGCGACTCGCCGGGCGCGCGTAAACTCTTGGGGAGGAGATCCGAGGCCATGACATTGAACCTGACACTGCCGGTGACATCGCACACCGATTTCTCGCCCCGGATCGCCGTCATCGGCATCGGCGGCGGCGGCACCAATGCCGTGAACAACATGATCAACCTCGGCCTCGACGGGGTTGACTTCATCGTGGCCAACACGGACGCGCAGTCACTTGTGAACAGCCGCGCGGAGCGGCGCGTGCAGCTGGGGCCGCATTTGACCCAGGGCCTCGGCGCGGGCGCCAAGCCCGAGATCGGGCGCGCGGCGGCTGAGGAGGCGATGGACGAACTGGCCCGCCACCTGGAAGGCTGCCACATGGTCTTCGTCACCGCCGGCATGGGCGGCGGGACGGGCACGGGCGCGGCACCGGTCATCGCGCGCATGGCGCGCGAGCGCGGCATCCTGACGGTGGGCGTCGTCACCCGCCCCTTCGACTTCGAGGGCCCGAAGCGCAAGCGCGCCGCCGACCAGGGCCTCGATGAATTGCAGCAGTTCGTGGACACGCTGATCGTGGTGCCGAACCAGAACCTGTTCAGGCTGGCGAATGAGCGCACCACCTTCCAGGACGCGTTCCGCATGGCGGACAACGTGCTCTACATGGGCGTGCGCGGCGTCACCGACCTGATGGTGAGCCCCGGCCTCGTGAACCTCGACTTCGCCGATATCCGCACCGTCATGGCCGAGATGGGCAAGGCGATGATGGGCACGGGCGAGGCCGAGGGCGAGGACCGCGCGGTGAAGGCCGCGGAAGCCGCCATCAGCAACCCGCTGCTGGAGGACACCTCCATGCGCGGCGCGCGCGGCGTGCTGATCAACATCACGGGTGGCCTCGACATGACGCTGTTCGAGGTGGACGAGGCGGCGACGCGCATCCGCCGCGAGGTGGACGAA
This sequence comes from Roseococcus sp., assembly GCA_051860645.1. Lineage (GTDB taxonomy): Bacteria > Pseudomonadota > Alphaproteobacteria > Acetobacterales > Acetobacteraceae > Roseococcus. The sequence goes on along the minus strand of JBHYDO010000167.1, from coordinate 4,634 downwards.
GATGCGAACATCATCTTCGGCTCCTCCATTGATGAGACCATGAACGGGCGCGTGCGCGTCTCGGTGGTGGCAACGGGGATCGACGTGGCGGTGGCGGCCTCGCATGGCGGGCCGCGACTTGCCATCGTGACGCCGGCGCCCGCCCCGGTGGAGGCGCCTGCCCAGCGCGCGCCGTCCGGCCCGTTCGGCGCGCCCATCCCGCCGCAGGCCGCGCGCCGCCCGGTGCAGGCCACCGGCGCGGGGCTGCTGCGCCAGGCCTCGGCGCCCGCCATGCCGACCGCCGCCCAGGCGCCGGAGGAGGCGATGCCCACGCCGCAGATGGTCCCGCAGATGGCTGAGCCCATGACGCAGGAACCGCAGGAGGCGCCGGCGCCGCGCGCCGCGCAGCCCGCGCCCGAGCATGGCGGCCCCTCCACCTGGCGCAGCCTGTTCCGCAACGCCACCGGGGCCATTCGCCAGCCTCGCCCGCCGGAAGCGGCGCCCCTGGCGCGCCGCTCCGAACCCGGTCTCGCCCTGCCGCAGCCGAGCGCGCAGGCGCCCGCCCAACGCGGCCCGCGCGAGGCGGCCCCGGACGAGAAGAACCTCGACATCCCGACCTTCCTGCGCCGCATGAGCAACTGAGCAGCGCTGCTTCGTCGACACGGACGATTAGCCCCGTGGCCACGGCCGCGGGGCTTTTTCATGCCGACTTCCAGATGAAGGCAAGAACAGCCAAAGCGGCTGGACCCGGGAGGCCTTTGCTGTGCCGCCACGACGTCGAGCAACAGCACCACAGGACAGAATATGGCAGCAAAAGGGCGGCCCGTTTCAGGCCCTTAGAGGAAACATCTGGAAACAACGCTTGACTGGCTTCATCCGCCCGGCCCTGGCATTGATGCTTTCGAAGCCCTGCCCGTCGCGTTTGGCTACCCTTGTGGTTGTTGCGAGACGGATGCCGGGCGGTCATGCCAGGGGCGGAACTCGGGGGGAGGTCCGGTCCTGAAGCGTGCCCCACGGGGTACGCTCGGCAGAATGTTCTGGGCGATCGGCCCATGGGTCTTGGACGGGGGAATTGGCACAGCATGGATGGTTTCGCGCAGCTTCCGGGTGGTCGTCGGCGTCGCCTCGCGCAGGGAATTTCCTGCCGCGGCATCGGCCTCCACAGCGGCCTGCCGCTCCGGCTGTCCATGCTGCCCGCCCCCAGCGGTTCCGGCATCAGCTTCCACCGCACCGATCTCGGCGTCACCATCCCCGCCCGCGCCGACCATGTGGTGGACACGCGGCTGTGCACCGCCATCGGCCTGGCCGACCGGGCGGAGGCGCGGGTGGGCACCATCGAACATGTGATGGCGGCCCTGGCAGCGGCGGGAATCGATGATGCCATCATCGAGGTGGACGGGCCGGAAGTGCCCATCCTCGACGGCTCCGCCGAACCCTTCCTCTTCCTCATCGGCTGCGCCGGCACGGCGGAGCAATATGGCCAGCGCCGTTCGCTGCAGGTGCTGAAGACCGTGCGCGTCGAGGATGACGCCGGTGCCTGGGCCGAGCTTTCGCCCCTCGACGAACCCGGCTTCGAGGCGGAACTGGAAATTTCCTTCCCCGGCACCGCCATTGGCCGGCAGAGCCTCGGCCTGCGGGTCTCCATGGCCAGCTTCCGGACGGAACTGGCCGCCGCCCGCACCTTCACCCTGGCCGAGGATGTGGCACGGCTGCGCGCGGCCGGCCTCGCGCGCGGCGGCAGCCTGGCCAATGCGGTGGTGGTGGACGGCCCGCTGGTGGTGAACCCGGGCGGGCTGCGCCGCCCCGATGAGTTCGTGCGCCACAAGCTGCTGGACGTGGTGGGGGACTTGGCGCTTGCCGGCCACCCCATTTCGGGCCGCTTCCGCGGCGCGCGCTCGGGCCATGCGCTGAACAACCGCCTGTTGCGCGCGCTGCTGGCCGATGCCGGGGCGACGCGCCTGGTCACGGGCCATGCGCTTGATCCGGTGGACGCCGACGCGCCGGTCAACGTCGCGGCCTGAACCCCCGCTCGGAAGCGGGCCGGCCTGCCCCCCTTGCGGGCGGCGAGCCGGCGCGTGGTATACAGCGCGCCGTCCGGAGTTCACGCCCACCATGCGCCAAGCCCTTCCCCGCTTCCTGCTCCTGTGCAGCCTGCTGCCGCTCGCGGCCTGCGGCGGCCCGACGGGCTGGGACGGGCGGATGTCCTCGCTGTTCGACAGCAGCCCCACGGCGGCCCTGCAGGACCGTTCGCCCGAGGCGCTCTACGCCGCCGGCATCCAGGCCCTGCAGGAGGGGCGCTACCCCGCCGCCAGCCAGATCTTCGAGGCGCTGGAGCGCGAGCACCCCTTCTCCACATGGGCCACCAACGCCAAGATCATGTCGGCCTATTCCGACTACATGCGCAACCGCTACACGGAGGCGATCGGCCAGCTGGACCGCTTCATCCAGCTGCACCCCGCACATCGCGACATCGCCTATGCGCATTACCTGCGCGCGCTCTCCTTCTACGAGCAGATCAACGACAGCCAGCGCGACCAGCGCGCCACCGAGATCGCGCAGGCGGCGCTGCAGGACGTTGTGAACCGCTTCCCCGACACCGCCTATGCACGCGACGCCCGCCTCAAGATGGACCTGGCGCGCGACCACCTTGCGGGGCGCGAGATGAACATCGGCCGCTTCTACCAGCGCCAGCGCCTGTTCGCCTCCGCCATCGGCCGCTACCGGCGCGTGGTGGAGCAGTACCAGACCACCAACCACGTGCCCGAGGCGCTGCACCGGCTGACCGAGATCTACCTCTCGCTCGGCCTCCGCGACGAGGCGGCGCGGACGGCCTCCGTGCTCGGCCACAACTTCCCGGGCAGCCCCTGGTACCAGGACAGCTACGCGCTGCTCACACCGGGCGCCACGCCGGCCGAGGCCGACCGCCCCGGGCTGCTGCGGCGGGCCTGGGGCTCGATCTTCTAGCGCATTCCATGCTCGCCTCGCTCGCCATCCGCGACGTGGTGCTGATCGAGCGCCTGGACCTCACCTTCGGCCCGGGCCTCTCGGTGCTGACCGGCGAGACGGGCGCGGGAAAATCCATCCTGCTCGACAGCCTGGGCCTGGCGCTGGGGATGCGCGCCGAAGCAGGGCTGGTCCGCGCGGGCCAGGCGCAGGCCAGCGTGGCCGCCGTCTTCCTGCCGCCGGCCAGTCATCCTTCGCACGCGCTGCTGGCCGAACTCGGCATGGAGGCGGAGGACGCACTGGTGCTGCGCCGCGTGGTCCACGCCGATGGCCGTTCGCGCGCCTTCGTGAACGACCATCCGGTGGGGGTGGGCGCGCTGCGGCGGCTCGCCGCCACGCTGGTCGAGGTGCAGGGCCAGCACGACCAGGTGGGCCTTGCCGATCCAGCGACGCATGGCGCGCTGCTGGATGCCTTCGGGGGGCTGGACGCACCACGCGGCGCGACGGCCACCGCATTCCGCGGCTGGCGCCACGCCGAGACGGCATTGCGCGAGGCCGAGGAGGCCGTGGCCGCCGCCCTGCGCGACGAGGAATGGCTGCGCCACGCCGTCGAGGAACTCACGACCCTCGCGCCCGAGGAGGGCGAGGAGGAAGCGCTGAGCCAGGAGCGCCAGCACCTCCAGGCCGCCGAACGCCGCACCGAGGCGCTGGCCGGCGCGCTGGCCGAGCTGCAGCCGCGCGACCGCCGCAGCGCCAACCCGTCCGCCGCCCTGCGCAACGCCGCGCGCGCACTGGAGCGCCTGCCCGCCGGGCCGGGGAGCCTCGGCCAGGAGGCGGTGCTGACGGCGCTCGCCGCCGCGCAGGACGCGCTGGCCGAGGCCGAGCAGATGCTGGAGCGCCTGGCCCAGGACGCCCTGCCCGACCCGCGCCGGCTGGAGGTGCTGGAAGACCGCCTCTATGCGCTGCGCGCCGCCGCGCGGAAGCATGGCGTGCCGGTTGTGGAGCTGCCTGTGCTGCTGGAGGGGCTGCGCGCGCGGCTCGCCGCGCTGGATGCCGGGACCGACCGCGTGAGCGCGCTGGCCAGCGCCGCCGCCGCCGCCCGCGCGCAATACGTGTCGGCCGCGACGGCACTGACCGCCGCGCGCAGCGCCGCCGCCACCGAGTTGGAAGCGGCGCTGGCCGGCGAATTGCCCCCCCTCAAGCTCGACCGCGCGCGCGTGACGGTGGAGGTGGCCCCGCGCGAGGAAAGCGGCTGGGGGGCGGATGGCGCGGACCGCGTCACGCTGCTGGTGGCGACCAACCCGGGCCAGACGCCCGGCGCGCTGGTGAAGATCGCCTCGGGCGGCGAGTTGTCGCGGCTGATGCTGGCGTTGAAGGTGGTGCTGGCGCGCGGCTCGCCCGTACCGACGCTGGTGTTCGACGAGGTGGATGCCGGCATCGGCGGCGCCACGGCCGCGGCCGTGGGCGAGCGGTTGCAGCGCGTGGCGGAGCGTTTGCAGGTGCTGGTGGTGACGCATTCGCCGCAGGTGGCGGCGCGCGGGGCGCGGCATCTGCAGGTTGCGAAATCCGTGCAGGGTGGCCGCGCCGAGACGCGCGTCACGCCGCTCGACCCCACCGAGCGCCGCGAGGAGATCGCGCGGATGCTGGCGGGCGAGACCGTGACCGAGGCCGCGCGCGCCGCGGCCGAAAGCCTGCTGGCGGGGGCCGCGTGA
>JBHYDO010000166.1:0-10487 GCA_051860645.1 Roseococcus sp. | reverse complement strand
GCCTGAACCGCTTGCGGTTCAGCCGGACCGGACGCTGCCCTAGCGATGCGAGAGGTAGTGCGCCAGGGCGCGGATATCGGCGTTGGTCGCGCCATACATGACCGCGTTCATCTGCGTGTCGGCGCCCACGCGCAAGTTGTCGCGATATTCGGCAAGGGTATGGACCAGGAAATCCTCGCGCTGGTTGTTGATGCGCGGGACGTTCGCCTGCCCGGCATAGTCGGGGCGATGGCAGGCGTTGCAGTTGCGTGCGCCCGCGATGGCGGCGCCGCGCGCGGCCAGCGAGGGGTCGCGCGGGCTGGTGGCGGCGGGACCCGAGGGCAGCGAGGCGTAGAAGGCCGCAAGCTGCTCCAACTCGGCATCGGTCAGGCCGCGCGCGGGCTCCATCATGGCGGGCACTTGGCGCAGCCCCTCGCGGAACAGGACCAGTTGCGTCGCGAGGAACTCCGCCTGCTGCCCGGCCAGCGAGGGCATCAGCGGCACCGGGCTGATGCCGTTCGCCCCGTGGCAGGCGGCGCAGCCTCTCGCCTCGGCCACCGCGGCACCGCGCGTGGTGTCGGCAGCCGCGGCCGGCGGGGCGGCCAGCAGCGCCGCCGCCAGGAGGAAGGCGCCGCGCGGCCCTGCCACTCTCAACTTCACCGCCGGTAGGTGATGCGGAAGATGGCGCCGTTCTGCTCGTCGGAGACCAGCAGCGAGCCGTCGGGCATGGTCAGCACGCCGGCGGGGCGGCCGCGGAAGCGCTGTGCCGCGTCGTCGCGGAAGCCGGTGAGGAAGGGTTCCTGCACCAGGCGACCGCCCTCCGCCTCGCGCACCACCACCACCTCGTAGCCGCTCATCCGTTCACGGTTCCAGGAGCCGCGGTTGGCGATGAACAGCGCGTTGCGATACCGCTCGGGGAAGGCCGTGCCCGTGTAGAAATGCGTGCCGATGGGTGCCACATGCGGGCCCAGCAGCAGGGCGGGCGGCGGGAATTCGCTGCACAGCCGGCCGCTCACGGCCGGGTCCTGCCAGCCGCCGGCGCACCACGGGAAACCGTGATGCTCGCCGCGGCGCAGGTTCACGTGCAGCGTGTCGGAGGGGTTGTCATTGCCCGCCCAGTCGCGCCCGTGGTTGGAGAACCAGAGCTGGCCAGTCCGCGGGTGGAAGTCGAAGCCCACCGAGTTGCGCACGCCGCGCGCCTCGATGCGGCGGTCGCTGCCATCGGGGTTGAAGCTCTGGATCAAGGCGTAGCGCTCGCCATCCGTCTCGCAGATGTTGCAGGGCACGCCGCGCGGCACGTAGAGGCGCCCGTCCGGGCCGAAGGCGATGTGCGTCCAGCCATGGTGCGGCGCCTCGGGCAGGTTGAAGGCCGCCGTGAGGTCCACAGGCTGGGGGTTGGACAGGTTCTGCTCGACATTGTCCACGCGCAGCATGCGGTTGATCGCGGAGACGTAGAGCGCGCCGTCGCGGATGGCGAGGCCCGAGGGCTGGGTCAGCCCCTGCAGCAGCGTGCTGACCTGGCGCTGCCCGCCCTCCTCGCGCACCGCATAGACGCGGCCGATGATGCGCGTGCCCACGAAGACCGTGCCATTGGGGCCGCGCACCATGACGCGGGCGCCGGGCAGGCCATGGGCCCAGAGCTCGACCTGGAAGCCCTCGGGCACGCGCAGCTCCGCAGTGGGTAGCTGGTCGGGCGGTGTGACGGTCAGCCGCCCGGCATGGGGGGCCAGCGTGGAATTGGCCATTTCCGGCGCGCGTCCCTGTGCCCAGGCGGGCGCGGGCGGTGCGGCCGGCGCCTGGGCGAAGGCCAGCCCTGGCAGGAGCAGCGCGGCGGCGGCGGTGAGCGCGCGGATGTGATGGTGCGGCATGGGGTCCCTCCCGACTCTCAGCTTGGTCGTTGCCTGGAATAGAAGGGCTGCGGGCCGCCGGCCGCAAGCCCGAAAACGCGAAGTCAGGCGCCGGGCGCAAACTGGCGATAGAGAAATTCCTCCGTCTCCGCGCGCGAGACGGCCGCCGCGAGCAACCCGTGATGGGGGGAGAGGCTGCAGGCCGGGTCGGTCGCCGCCGCATCGCCCGTCAGCGCGAAGGCCTGGCAGCGGCAGCCGCCCCAGTCCACCTCGCGCCGGTCGCAGCCGCGGCAGGGCTCGGGCATCCAGGCGGTGCCGCGGAAGGCGTTGAAGGCGGGACTGTCGGCCCAGGCGGCGGCGAGGCTCGTCGTGCGGACATTGGGGAACTCCATGCCCACGAGGCTTTCCGCCGCGTGGCAGGGCAGGATGTTGCCGGCCGGCGAGACACCGAGGAAACGCCGCCCCCAGCCGCCCATGCAGGCCTTGGGGCGGGAGGCGTGGTAGTCCGGCACCACATAGTCGATGACCAGCCGGCCCTTGTGCGCGGCGCGCGCGGCGGTGACCACGGCGGTGGCCTCGTCCAGCTGCGCGCGGGTCGGCAGAAGCGCGTCGCGGTTGCGCAGTGCCCAGCCGTAATACTGCACATGCGCGACCTCGAGCCGCGCCGCGCCCCATTCCAATGCGAGGTCCACCAGCGCGGGCAGGTTGTGCAGGTTCTGCCGGTGCACCACCGCGTTCAGCGTCAAGGGCAGGCCCGCCGCGCGCACCAGCGCCGCCGCCTGCACCTTGCGCGGATGGGCGCCCTTCAGCCCACCGATGCGCTCGGCGCCCGCGGGATCCGCGTCCTGCACGGAGAGCTGCACATGGTCGAGGCCCGCCTCCACCAGGCGCGCCATCAGCGCGGCATCGAGCAGCACGCCCGCGGTGATGAGGTTTGTATAGAGCCCGGCCGCGCGGGCGGCCGCGGTGACCTCGACGATGTCGCGCCGCGCGGTGGGCTCACCGCCCGAGAGGTGCAGTTGCAGGCAGCCCAGGGCCGCGGCCTCGTCGAACACCCGCGCCCATTCGGCGGTGGTGAGTTCGGCCGCAGCGCGGGTGAGTTCGGTGGGATTCGAGCAGTAGGGGCAGCGCAGCGGGCAGCGATGCGTGAGCTCGGCCAGCAGGGCCAGGGGCGCGTCTACCATGTCAGCGCGCCACGATCACGGAGGTCTTCCAGCAGGGCGCGGACGTCGGCGGCGATGACCTCGGACGGCGCATCGAACTTCGCCGCGAGGGCGGCGACGATGGCCGCGTCGTCGCGCACGCCGTCCACCAGGCGCAGCACTTCGAGCGCGGTCTCGTCGGGCAGGAACATGCGCTCGGGGGCCATGACCATCCAGCGGCTGCGTGCACGATCCTCCTGCAGGCGCACGCCGGGTGCGAAGCGGGGGGTCATTCCGCCCCCGATCGCCGGAAGGCGACAGCCTGGAGGCGTGAATCGGCAGCGCAGCCACGCGCCCCCGATCGCCGGAAGGCGACAGCCTGGAGGCGTGAATCGGTGCCCCTCACGCCGCCGGCCTCTGCGCGGCGTGCCCCGCCGGCACGAAGGCGCCGGGCGGGATCAGGCCAGGCGCCACATAGGCCAGATGCAGCGCGTCGAGCTGCGCCCACAGCAGGTCGCACTTGAAGCGCAGCGCCTCCAGGCATTGTTCCTGCTTCTCGGGCGTGTCGGCATGGCGCTTCACGTATTCGAGCGCGAAGGCGACGTCCTGCGGCGCCTGGGTTAGCCGCGGCTTGAAATACGCGAGCGTCGCCTCGCTGACGAAGTCGTAGTTGCGCAGCATGCCGGCCACGCGCAGCTGGATGATGTTGGTGGAGAACATCTCGGTGAGCGAGGACGCGATCGCCTCCAGCACGCTGCGCTCGCGCACGAAGCGCACATAGGCGTCCACAGCGAAGCGCGTGCCGGGCAGCAGGCCGCGCAGCGAAATGACATAGTCGCGGTCCAGCCCGAGCCCATCCGTAAGTGCCAGCCAGCGCTCGACGCCGCCGGGCGCGCTGCCGTCGCCGTCATGGTCCTCGAGGCGCCGGCGCCATTCGCGGCGAAGCTCGGTGGTGGGCAGGCGCGCCAGCAGCGAGGCGTCCTTCGCCGGAATGCTGGCCTGGTAGTAGTAGCGATTGAGCGCCCAGGCCTGCACCTGCGCGCGGCTGAGCTTCCCGTCATGCAGCAGGTGATGGAAGGGATGATGGATGTGGTAGCGCTCCTCGCCGATGGCGCGGAGTGCCGCTTCGAAGATCCCGGGCGAAAGCATCAGACGAGAATCTCCATCCCGTCCTCTGCCACCTCCCAGCCCGCGGCGGCGAGGTGCGCGCGCTCGGGGCTGTCGGCCAGCAAGGCGGGGTTCGTGTTGTTGATGTGGACGAAGACGCGCCGGCGCACGCCGAGGTCGGCGAAGGCGTCCAGCGTGCCACCCTCGCCCGTCATCGGCATGTGGCCCATCCGGCGGCCCGTCTTGGGGCCGGCGCCCAGGCGCAGCATCTCGTCATCCGTGAAGAGCGTGCCGTCGAACAGCACCGCATCGGCCCCGCGCAGCCTCTCGCGCAGCCCGGCGCTCATCATGGCGCAGCCGGGGATCACGTGCAGCGTGCCTCCGCCGGCCGAGAGCGCCACGCCCAGCGCCTCGCCCGCCTCCGCGACCGGCGCTTCCTCGGCGTCGCCCGCGAAACCGGTGCCCTCGGCAAAAAGCGGCACCTTTCCGGGCACGGGATAGGCGGTGATCCGCATGCCCAGCAGGGTGAAGCCCTCCTCCAGCGGCAGGGTGCGCCGCGTCACCGTCTCACGATTCAACGCGCCGAAGATGGGGTTGGCCTCCAGCACGGCCTGGGCGGGCGGGGCGGCCCATAATTCAAAGGCCTGGCGCTCACGCAGGTGCAGCAGACCGGCCAGCGCATCCACCTCCGCGCCCGTCAGCAGCACCGCCTCGATCGGCGAGTTTCGAAGCTTTCCCGGCCGCGGGTGCAGCGCGGGCGTCTGCGCGATTTGCTGGCGCAGGTCGGGACTGGCGTTGATCAGCAACCATCGCTCCCCGTCTGCCGAGGCCGCGATGCCGGCCTGGGTGCGGGGTGGTGCGGCCGGGTCCCCGGCGCGGGCGCGCAGGCAACCCGGCCCGGCAGAGTTCCACTGCGGGAAGCCACCGCCCGCCGCCGCGCCGAGCACGATGATCCTCAACAACCGGGGATCCTCAACAAGCGGAGACGCTCAACGGGCGAGAACCTTCCGCCACGGGGCCAGCGCCCCGTCCATGATGGCCACCCGTAGCGCCGCCACCATGGCCCGCGTGGCGCCGCCACCATGGCCCGCGTGGCGCCGCCACGATGCCCGCGCTTGGCGCCGCCACGATGCCCGCGCTTGGCGCCGCGGTCCGCGGCTCAGCCGAGTTCGGCGCAGGCGTAGCTGTTGATCTCGAGCGCCAGGGACACTTCGACGATCTTGGGGGTCTTCCAGGCCATGTTTCTCTCCTTGTTTCGGTGCACCGGCATTCGCCGGCCCCGCAAGACTATGGGGGTGGCCACGCGCCCCATCAAGCGTGCCGTGCCACCCCACCACTCCAGATGGCAAGGAGCGCCCTCGCTACCCGCATCAAGATCATCCCCTATGCCCACATGGATGCAAATGCGTTAACCTTCCGCGTTTCCTAGAGTGGTCCAGATACCGCATGTCCGCCGGCTTTGTGATGAACGCCTTGTTCTACCTGTCGCTGGCCGGGGCCATGCTGGCAGCGTGGCGGTTGACCCGGCCCATGCCGGGGCCGCTGGAATGGGCGGTGGCTGCCGTGCTGTTCGCCGTCGCCTTTGCCCAGTTCTCCCTCGGCATGACGGGTCTTTCGCCGGCGCCGCGCCTCCTGAACACGGCGCTGTGGCTTACCGGGGGGATGCTGCTGCTGAACGGGCTGCGGCGCTTTTTCGGCCGGCCCGCCCTGTGGCGGGAAACGTCGGCCGTCGTCGCACTGGTGGTGGCCGGCGTCGCGTGGGCGGTGTTCACCGGTCAGGGGCAGGCAGTGCGCATCGCCATCGCCAGCACCGGCGGGCTGGTCCTGGTGGGGTCCATCCTGTTCAACCTCATCGCCCACCGCGGCCGGGGGGCGGGCGTGGGCCTCGGCTTCGCCATGCTGGGCTTCGGCGTGCTGCTGGCCGTGCTGGCGGTGCGGGTGCACCACAACCTGCTGCGCGGCCCGGCGGATTTCGAGAACCTGGGCTATCTCGTCGCCTTTGCCGCCATGCCGACCGCGCTCGCCGTGGGTCTGCTCGGCTTGTTGCTCATGACGATCGAGCGCCTGTTGGACCAGCTGCGCGAGGCGCAGGCCCGCATCGAAGAGGCCAGCCGCGCCAAGACCGACTTCCTGGTCGGCATGGGCCATGAGCTGCGAACACCGCTCAATGCCATCATGGGTTTCAACCAGCTCCTCGACAGCGACCCCAACCACCCGCTGACCCCCGTGCAGCGCGATTACGTCCGCGAGATCGAGCAGGGGGGGCTGCGTCTGCTCCGGCTGATCGAGGATGTGCGCGACGTGAAGCGCATCGAGGACCGTGGAGTCGCCCTGCGGCCCGAGGCGCTGGAGGTGGCGGCGCTGCTGCGCGACGCGGCCGCCGTCGCGCTGCCGGCGAGCCGCCAGGCCAGGGTCTCGCTGTGCGTGGCGCCGAGCGAGGGCCGCGTGTTGGCCGATCGTGGTCGGCTGCAGCAGGTGCTGGGCAACCTTCTCTCCAACGCGGTGAAATACAACCGCCCGGGCGGCGAGATCCATGTGCGCGCCTGGCGCCTGCACCCGGACTGGGTGCGCATCGAGGTGGCGGACACCGGCATCGGCATTCCGGCCGGCCGCCAGGCCGAGATGTTCCAGCGCTTCAACCGCCTGGGCGCCGAGGCCAGCGGGGTGGAGGGCACCGGCATCGGCCTCGCCATCGCCCGCGAACTCACCGAGGCGATGGGCGGGCGCATGGGCTTTGAAAGCGCCGAGGGCCACGGCAGCCGCTTCTGGCTGGACCTGCCCGCGGCGCGGGGCTGATGCCAGGGTTTCGCCTCGCGGCCGTGGACGCCGCGCGGGGCGCGGCCATCGCCGCCATGGTGGTCTATCACTTCGCCTGGGACCTCTCGCTGTTCGGCCTGATCGAGACGCAGGTGACGACGCATCCGGGCTGGGTGACCTTCGCCCGCGGCATCACCGGCGCATTCCTGGGGCTGGTGGGCGTGGCGCTGGTGCTGGCGGCCCATGCAGGCCAGGCGCGCGGGCCGGCTCTGCGGCGCCTGGGCAAGATCGCCGCCGCGGCGCTGCTGGTCAGCCTGGGCAGCTGGTGGTTCAACCCGGCGGCCTTCATTTTCTTCGGCATCCTGCACCTGATCGCGGTGGCGAGCGTGCTGGCCCTGCCCTTCCTGCGCGCGCCATTCTGGGTGGTGGGGCTGGCCATCGCGGCACTGCTCGCCGGACCGCATCTGCTGGCGCATCCGGGCTTCAACGGCTTCGCCTGGTACTGGCTGGGGCTTTCCACCGCGACACCGCCCTCGCCCGACCTCGTGCCGGTGTTTCCCTGGCTGGCGCTGGTGCTCGCGGGCGTGCTGCTGGGCCGTGGCATCCTTGCGGCAGGGCCGCGCCCCTGGTGGGAGTGGCGGCCCGCCGGCCTGGCCGGGCGGGTGCTGGTGGGCGCGGGGCGCTGGAGCCTGCTGATCTACCTGGTGCACCAGCCGGTGCTGATCGGCGCGCTGCTGTTGCTCGCCCCCGCCCCGCCGCCGCCCGACGACCCCGGCTTCGTCGCCGCCTGGCGCGGCCAGTTCATGGCCGCCTGCCTGGCCGACCGCCAGCCCGAAGCCGCCTGCGAAGCCTACGCCACCTGCCTGCTGCGCGGCTTCGGCGGCGTGCCGGCTGGCCCGGGGGATCCGCGCTGGACGCGGGTGGACGGGACCTGCCGGGCCGAGACGGGGTTCTGAAGCGCCTCCCGGGGAGGGGCGCGGAAGCACCGCCCCGGGCGGCTGCGATGCTCGTCTCCCGGTCCGCTCCGCCGGGGGCCCCCTTGCGGCGCTTCGCGGCGCGGGCAAGCCTGGGCCGATGTTCACCGCCCCCCGGCGCGTCGGGCTCGCGGTGTTCGCGGCCGGCCTGTCCACCACCCTGCCGCTGCCGCTCTATGCCGAGTATGCGGGGGATGCGGGAGCGGGGCCGCTCGCCGCCGCCTTCGCCTGCTACGCGGCCGTGCTCATCCTCACCGCGCCCCTGCTGGGCCCCCTGCCCGACCGCATCGGCCGCCGCGCCTGCATGATGGCGGGGCTGGCGCTGACCGGCGCCTCCACCCTGCTGCTGGCGCTCTGGCCCGGGCTGCTGCCACTGGCGCTGGCCCGGCTGCTGCAGGGCATCGGCATGGGCTGCATCGCCAATGCCGCCGGAGCCTGGGCCGCCGAGCTGGCCGAGCGCGAAGGCACCCCGCCCGAGGCCGCGAGCCGCATGGGTGCGGCCGTCGTCACCGCCGGCACGGCGCTGAGCTTCGGCACCGGATCGTTGCTCACCCTGCTGGCGCTGCTGGCCGCGCCCGACTGGCGGCCTCCGGTGGTGTTCTGGGGGCATCTGGCCCTCATCGCCGCGCTGCTGGCCCTGCTGGCGCCGCTGCCCGAGACGCTGGCGGCCCCGCGCGGCGCCTGGCTGCGGCTGCCGCTGTTCCCGCGCGGCACCCTGGCCGGCACGCTCGGCATGCTGCCCGCCTGGGGGGTGACGGGCGTTGTGTTGACCACCATCCCCGCGGCACTCGCCGCACAGGGCCAGGGGCAGGCCGGCGCCTGGGCCGTCGCGCTGATGATCCTGGTGGGGGCCGCCACGCAGCAGGCGCTGCGGCGGGTGGCGCCGCGGCCCGCGCTGCGCATCGGGCTGCCGGTGCTGGTGCTGGGCTTCGGCCTCGCGGTCTGGGGGGCGCTGGCCATGCAGCTCTGGCTGCTGCTGCTGGGCGGCGCGGTGCTGGGAACGGCGGCCTATGGGTTCGTCTACCTGGGCGGCCTCGCCCTGGCCGCGGCCGGCGCCCCGCAGGACCGGCCGCGCGCCATCGCGGGCTTCTTCGTCATCGGCCACCTCGGCTTTTCCGTGGTGCCGCTGGTGGTGGGGCTGCTGGCCGATGCGGCGGGCACGGCGCCGGCGCTGCTCGGGCTCTGGGCGACGGTCGCGCTGTTCTGCGCCGCGCTCTGGCTCAGGCTGCGCTGAGCGTCACATGCCGGCCTTCTCGCCCTCGGCCTGCAGCATCGCGTATTTGCGGGTGATGGGCTCGAGGCTGTCCTCGCACCATTGCGGCTTCCGCAGCGCCTCGGCCAGCGAGGTGCGCAGCGCCTCGGCGTCCCGCGTGTCGCCGGCGAGATCCGCCAGCGTGAGCAGCGACCCGCAGGAGGCGATCTCGAAATGCTCGAAGGCGCAGTTGGCCAGCGCGTTCTCGATGATCTCGTCCCGCATCGGCACGTGGCCCAGCGCGGCCATGTCGTCCATGAAGCCGGTCATGAAGTCTTTCACCGAGGCATGGGAAGTGCCCTGCGCCTCCAGGATGGCGTCGAGCCGGTCGCGCTGCTGCCCGGTCCGGGCGAGGTGGCGGTGGAGCGCCGCCTCCACCTCGGGGCAGCTCTGCACGCGCTCGATCTGGCGGGACAGAAGCTGGATGGCCTGCACCTCGAGCGCGCGGGCGTTCGCGAGGCCGGTGATGGAGGCGTCGCGATAGCCTTCCTGCATGGGGCTCTCCCTCGGGTGGTCTCCGCGTCCGCTGCGAACGCGGCGCCCTGGGGCAGGTTGCCCGTTTCCTGCCCATTCCCGCGCCCGCCCACGGCTGGTTGCCCGCGCAATTCCCATGGACACCCGGCGGCGCGCATGCTGCGCTGATCTCATGCGGATCCGTATTGTCGAAAACCTGCGGACGGTGGTCTACACCCCGTTCTACCTCTGCCTCGCTGGCGGCTTCTGGGCGCGGGAGGGGCTGGAGGTCGAGGTCATCACCGCCCCCACCACCGCCGACACGCCGCGCCTGCTGCTGGCGGGCGAGGCCGACGCCGCCTGGGGCGGGCCCATGCGGCTGCTGATGCACCATGACGCCGACCCCGCCTGCCCGCTGCGCTGCTTCGCGCAGGCGGTGGCGCGCGACCCGTTCAAGCTGGTGGGCCGCACGCCCAACCCGCACTTCCGCTTCACCGACCTGCACGGGCTGCGCGTGGGCGTCGCCACCGACGTGCCCACCCCCTGGATGACCTTCCAGGACGACCTCCAGCGCGCCGGCATGGACCCGTCCGCGCTCCTGCGCGCGCCCGACCGCCCCATGGCCGAGGCCGCCGCCGCCTTCGCCCGCGGCGAGATGGACGTGGTGCAGGTCTTCGAGCCCCATGCCGACCGGCTGGTGCAGGCGGGGCTCGGCCATGTCTGGCATTGCTTCAGCGACCGCGGCGACATCGGCTACACCACGCTGGTGGCGACCACGGGCGCCTTGCAGGCCCACCGCCCGGCCCTGGTGCGGCTGGTGCGGGGCCTCGCCGCCGCCCAGGCGGCGCTGCGGACGGCGGACGGCGCCACGCTGGCCCGCACGCTGTCCGGCTTCTTCCCCGAGGAGGACCCTGCCGCGCTGGCTCGCATCGCCCTCGGCTACCGCGCCGCCGGGCTCTGGGCCGCGACGCCGGAC
>JBHYDO010000165.1:0-10542 GCA_051860645.1 Roseococcus sp. | reverse complement strand
CGTCGTCATCGGCGCGGCCGGCCTCGGCCTCCTCGGCTTCCTGGACGGCGCGCGCCAGATCTACCACGGTCGCGACGACCTCGAGGCTGATGCCCAGGTCCACTTCGCCATCTTCATTCTCTGCGCTGGCCATGTTATGTCTTCCTCATTTACGTTAAAGCGCTTGCCGCGCCCGTTGGTCTCGCCCACCCATCCCATGCCCCGTCCATCCCACGAATTGCGTTCCCCCGGGGGAGGGGGGTCGGATGATCCCCGTGCCCGGTGCTGAAATTCCAGAGCATGTCGTTGTCTGGGCCTACCGCCTCATTCTAGGCCGTGATGCCGAGAACGCGGAAGTCATTCGGAATTGGCAGTCCTTGGGCGATGCGCGGCTGATCACGCGCCATTTCACCGATAGTCCGGAGCACCGGCAGGGTCGCGGCGACCCGCGTTTCCTCCCGCTCATCCAGACCCAGCCGGACGCGCTGGCGCTCGATGCCTGGCATTGGCTGCGCCACGGACGGCCCGCCCCGGCGCAGGCCCCTCCCGTCCGCTCCTACGTCGCGCTGCGCGAGGCACTGCTGCGCGAATGGCCCGAGCCGCCCGCCCTGGATCCGGACGAGACGCTGGTCGAGATCGAGGGGCAGACCTTCCGCGTGCGCGGCCCCGAGGGCGACCCCTACATGGGCCATGCGCGGATCGAGGCGCACATGCTGGAGCGCCTGTCGCGCGTCGCCCGCGCCTTGCTGCCCGATGGCGGCGCGGGGGCGGTGCTGCTGGATGGCGGTGCCAATCTCGGCCTGAGCGCCCTGGCCCTTGCCCAAGGCGCGCCGCGGCATGCACGGCTGCTGGCCTTGGAGCCCAACCCTCGCATCACCCCGCTGCTGCGCGGCAACCTGGCCCGCAACGGCCTGGACCGTGCGGAGGTGCACGCCGCCGCCCTCGGCGCCGAGCCGGGAGAAGTCCTGCTGCACGACCCCGAGAGCTCGGCTGTGGCCTTTGTGGCGCCGGCCGCGAACGGTGTGGGCAGGGGGGTGCAGCATTCCGTGCCCTGCGTGACGCTGAACGACCTGGCGCGGGGCATGGGCCGGCTCGACCTCGTGAAGCTCGACGTCGAGGGCGCGGAAATGAATGCCATCAAGGGCGGCATGTCGAGCTTCCGGCGGCTGCGCACGCTGGTCTATGTCGAGTTGAACATCTGGACGCAGTTGCGCACCGCGCAGGCCAATCCGTTGCGGGTGCTGGACAGTTGGGGCCGATGGTTCCCGCACATGGTCCGCTTCACCGAGGGCGGGCCACAGCAGGTGGCAGGCACCGAGGCGCAGCAGCACCTTGTGCACGACATCCTGATGTCGCCCAACCGGCATGACGACATCGTGCTGTGCTTCGGCCTCGAATGGATGAAGCGTTGGACGTGATGGGTCAGGCGTTCCAATCGGGCGCGAAGTCGGGGTTCACGAAACGCCGGCCCTTCGGCAACGCATCCAGCGCGGCGAGATCCTCGGCCGAAAGCGTCACGTCCAGCGCGCCCAGGTTCTCCCGCTGCCGGCCGACGTTGGCGGCCTTCGGAATGGCCGCGACGGCGCCCTTGGAGAGGATGTAAGCCAGTGCCACCTGGGCGGGCGTGATGCCATGCCGCGCGGCGATCGCCGCGATCTCGGGCCCCTCGGTGGAGGCGCCCTTGCCGAGCGGCGTGTAGCTGGTCAGCACCATGCCGGCCGCGCCGGTAATGGACAGCAGCGCCGATTGGTCCAGCAGCACATGGTGCTCCACCTGCAGGCAGGCGATCGGGGCGATCTTGAGGTTCAGCGCCTGGCGCAGCAGGCCGTGCGGGAAGTTGGACACACCGACGGCGCGCGCCTGACCGGCCTCGCGCAGAGCTTCCAGCGCCTCCAGCACCGAGGGCAGGTCCAGCGCGGGCGAGGGCCAGTGGACCAGCAGCAGGTCCACGTAAGGCGTCGCCAGCCGGTCCAGGCAGGCGGCGAAGGCTGCGCGGAAGCGTGGGCCGTCCGGCTTGTCGTGCCAGACCTTGGTGGTGAGGAAGACCTCCTCGCGCGCAACGCCACTGGCGCGGATGGCCGCGCCCACCTCGACCTCGTTGCCATACATCTCGGCCGTGTCGATGTGGCGGTAGCCGAGGCCGAGCGCGGATTCCACCGCCGCCTGCCCCTCCGCCCCCTTCAGCGGCCAGGTGCCGAGGCCGAGGCGCGGCATGGACATGAAGGGGGTGGTGATGGTGGGGCTCTGGGCCATGCGGGGGGTCCTTGGATGCTTCAGCGCTTGGAGAGATCAACGAGGCCCGCGAAGCCGGTCTCGGTGCCGAAGGCGAGGTGGGTGCCGGCGGCGTTCCAGCACAGCGCCGAGACGCCGCCTTTCCCAGGCGGGGCCAGCGGCAGCACGCGGCCGGTCGTGACTTCGGCCAGCAGGACGAGGCCGTCCTCGAAGCCCGCAGCCACCATCTCGTGCTGCGGGTGGCAGGCCACCTGGGTGCACATCACCGCATCGCCACCGGCGAGTTCGGTGGGAGCCTTGCCCATCGGGCCGCCGCCGAAGAAGGGCCACAGCACCACGGCCTCGGCGCCGCTGGTGGCCAGCCACTTGCCCTTGGCGCTGAAGCTGAGGCTGTGCGTCTTGGTGGGGTAGCCCGACATCCGCATGTGCTGGCCGTCCGCCAGGCGCCAGCCATGCAGCGACATCTCCTGCATGGCGGTGACGACATGCGTGCCGTCGGGGCTGAAGGCGATGGCGTGGTGGCTGCCCTTCCATTCCAGCAGGCGGGGCTTGTCCTCCTTCGCGTTCACGAACCAGAGCGACGCGCCGTTGTAGTGGCTGGCCGCGATGCGCTTGCCCTTGGCGTCGAAGGCGATGCCGCCCACGGTGGAGGGGTGCGCGAGCGACTTTCCCGCGCCCTTGGCCGGCAGCACATGCACGGCCTTGGCGACGGAGGCGGCGCGGATGCCGCTCTCGTGGGCCGCCACATGCTCCACCCATTTGCTGCCGTAGCGGGCGACTTCCTCGGCGGTGCCGTCGGCGGCCACGCGCATCAGGCGGCCGTCATCGCCGCCGGTCAGCACGCCCTCGGCCACATCGGCGCAGAGGTCGAGGCAGGCGCCGTCATGCACCTCCACGCGCTGCCACTCGGCCGCGGCATTGGCGGCGGCGGCGACATGCACCGTGCCGTCGCCCAGGCCGAAATGCAGGGTGCGCCTCTCGCGGCCGAAGGCGATGCCGACGACCCAGGCGCCCAGCTCCCGCGAGACGCCGCGGGCGTCCAGCAGATAGGCGATGTCGTCGGCTTCCATCACGCAGGCACCTGGCAGGCCTCGAAGCCACGGCGCAGCGCCGGGCGGCTGAGGTCGCGGCCGATGAAGACGATCTTGGAGCGGCGGGCATCGCCCTCCTTCCAGGGCGAGATGTAGTCGCCATCGGCGATCATGTGCACGGCCTGGAAGGCGAAGCGGCGGTCCTCGCCGGGATAGGCCAGGATGCCCTTGGTGCGCAGCAGGTCCTGGCCCTTGGCGGCGAGCAGGTCGGTCATCCAGGCGTTGAACTTCTCGGGGTCTATGGGGCGTTCCACCTCGAAGCTGACGGAGTTCACCTCGCTGTCGTGCTCGTGGTCGTCGTCGCCCGAGAGGAAGTCGGGTTCGCGCGCCAGGATGCGCTCCAGGTTGAAGGCGTCGCGGCCGATGACGCTGTCGATGTCCACGTTGGACTTGATGCTGCGCACCAGCTCGGCCATCGGGTTGATGGCGCGGATCTTCGCCTCGACGGCCTGCGCCTCCTCCTCCGTCACCAGGTCCATCTTGTTGAGCAGGATGAGGTCGGCGAAGGCGATCTGTTCCTCGGCCTCGCGGCTGTCGCCGAGGCGCGCGGCCAGGTGCTTCGCGTCCACCACGGTGACGATGCTGTCGAGGCGCGTGGCCTTCTTCACATCCTCGTCCACGAAGAAGGTCTGGGCGACGGGGGCGGGGTCGGCCAGGCCCGTGGTCTCGAGGATGATGCCGTCGAAGCGGTCGCGCCGCTTCATCAGGCCCGAGAGGATGCGGATCATGTCGCCGCGCACGGTGCAGCAGATGCAGCCGTTGTTCATCTCGAACACCTCCTCGTCGGCGTCCACGACGAGGTCGTTGTCCACGCCCAGTTCCCCGAACTCGTTGATGATCACGGCGAACTTCTTGCCGTGGTTCTCGGTGAGGATGCGGTTGAGCAGGGTGGTCTTGCCGGCGCCGAGATAGCCGGTGAGCACGGTGACGGGGACGGGCGCGCGGGGGGCTTCGCTCATGTCGGGGGTCCTTCGGGGACGGAAATTCGTTCCCCAAGAGATGGACCGGGCGGGGGGCGGTGAAAACCCCCCGACCCGACGCCTGCCCTCAGTAGTACCGGAGGTCCTGCGCCTTGCCGCCGAACACACGCCAGACGAACACGGTGTAAAGCCCGATCATCGGCAGCACCGCCGCCGCGCCGAACAGGATGATCAGCAGGGATTCCGGCGCGCTGGCCGCCTCGAAGATGGTGATCTTCTCGGGCACCACATAGGGCCAGAAGGAAAAGGCCAGCCCCTGGAAGCACAGCACGAAGATGGCGGCGGTGGCGGCGAAGGGCACCCAGTCCAGCTTGCTGTCCACGCGCGGGAAGCGGCGCAAGAAGATGTGCAGCACCAGGAACAGCGCCCCGGTGGCGAGTGGGATGGGTGCGAGCATCAGCGCCTCGGGCAGGGAGAACCAGCGCTCGAAGATGCGCGGGCTGGCGAGCGGCGTGGCCGCACTCACCACCAGCACGCCGGCCCAGGTGGCGTAGAGCGCGCCCCGCGCCCAGCGGGCCGCGCGCAGCTGCAACTCGCCCTCGGCCCGCCAGACCAGCCAGCAGGCGCCGACCAGCGTGTAGCCGGCCACCGTGAAGACGCCCACCAGCATGGAAAAGGCGAAGGCGGCCCAGCCCTCGGCGAAGCCCAGGATGTAGCTGCCCAGCATCCAGCCCTGGCTGAAGGCCGCCAGCACCGAGCCCGCCTGGAACGCCAGGTCCCATTTGGGCTTCTGCGGCTCGGGCGCCTTGGCGCGGAATTCGAAGGCCACGCCGCGCAGGATGAGGCCCGCCAGCATCAGCGCGACCGGCACATAGAGCGCGGTGAGGATCGCGCCATGCGCCACCGGGAAGGCCACCAGCAGCAGCCCCACCCCCAGCACCAGCCAGGTCTCGTTCGCATCCCAGAAGGGGCCGATGGAGGCGATCATCCTGTCGCGCTGCGCCTCCTCGCCGGTGGCGCGCAGCAGCACGCCCACGCCGAGGTCGAAGCCGTCGAGGATGGCGTAGAGCAGCATAGAGAAGGCCATCAGCACCGCGAAGGTGATGGGCAGCCAGGCGCCGTCGGGAAGCGTCTCCATCGCCGTCACTCCGCCGCCATGATGGGCCGCATGGGGTCGCGGGTGCCCAGCTCCTCGGGCTCGGGCGCCGAAGGGCGGCGGGCCAGGTGCATCAGCGTGCCGATATAGGCGGCCAGCAGCACCACGTAGATGACCAGGTACATGACCAGCGAGCCCAGGATGGTGGTGGCCGCGACCGGCCCCGCCGCCTCGCCCGTGCGGAGTATCCCGGTGACGAGCCAGGGCTGGCGGCCGATCTCGGTCACGTACCAGCCGGCCAGCGTCGCCACCCAGCCGGAGAAAGTCATCGCCACCAGGGCGCGCGCCAGCCAGGGGGTGACGCCGCGGCGCCACAGCGTCCACGCCCCCCACCAGGAGATCAGCAGCATGAGCATGCCGATGCCCACCATGACGCGGAAGGCATAGAAGACCGGTGCGACGGGCGGGTGCTCGCCCACGAACTCGTTGAGGCCGCGGATCTCGCCGTCCGTCCGGTGCGTCAGGATGAGCGAGGCGAGGTAGGGGATGTTCACCTCGAAGTGATTGGTGCGGTTGGCCTGGTCGGGGATGGCGAAGAGGCGCAGCGCTGCCCCCTGCTCGGTCTCCCAGATGCCCTCCATGGCGGCCACCTTCTGCGGCTGGTGCTCCAGCGTGTTCAGCCCGTGCAGGTCGCCCGCGAAGATCTGCACGGGGATCAGCACGGCCCCCATCACCACGCCGGTCCGCAGCGCCTTGAGCACGCCGGGCGCGCGGTCGCCGCGCAGCCAGCGCCAGGCCGACAGGCCAGCGATGAGGAAGGCCACCGTCAGCCCCGAGGCCAGCAGCATGTGCGCCAGGCGATAGGGCATGGAGGGGTTGAACACGATGGCCCACCAGTCCACCGCGTGCACGATGCCGTCGCGGATCTCGTGCCCCGCCGGCGTGTGCATCCAGGAATTCAGCACCAGGATCCAGAAGGCCGACATGGTGGTGCCGCCCGCCACCAGCACGGTGGCGAGCGTGTGGATGCGGTTGGAGACGCGCCCATAGCCGAACAGCATGACGGCGAGGAAGGAGGCCTCCAGGAAGAAGGCCGTGATCACCTCATAGGCCAGGAGCGGGCCGGCCACATTGCCCACGCGCTCCATGAAGCCCGGCCAGTTGGTGCCGAACTGGAAGGACATCACCACGCCCGAGACGACGCCCAACGCGAAGCTGAGCGCGAAGACCTTCACCCAGAACTTGTAGGCGTCCATCCAGGCTTCGTCGCGCGTGGCGTTGAAGCGCAGTTTGAAGAACAGCAGCGCCCAGCCGAGCGCGATGGTGATGGTGGGAAACAGGATGTGGAACGAGATGTTCGCGGCGAACTGGATGCGGGCGAGGACGATCGGGTCGAGGTCCATGGCGGTCAGCCTTCCTTGGGGGTGCGGCGCTTCGCTTTGTCGCGGCCGGTGACGATGTCCTGGAAGCGCTCGGTGGCCTCCAGCACGCGGGCCACGCGCCCGCCGAGCTTGAGCAGCGCCACCAGGCGCTCGTCAGGCAGTTTCTGCACGTCGTCCATCCAGCCGGTGAGCAGGGAGATGACCTCGTGCAGGCTCTCCATGCGCTGGTGGGCGTGGATTTCGGCGGGTGTGCTGGGCTTCTGCATCAGCGTGTCGCGCAGCAGGGTCAGCGTGGGGTCCACCTCGCGCTTGCGGCGTTCCTCCGCCAGCGTGCGGACGATGGCCCAGACGTCGTCCGGGGTGGTGAAGTGCTCGCGCCGGTCGCCGGGGAGGTGCTGGAGCTTGATGAGGCGCCAGTTCTCCAGCTCCTTCAGCCCCATGGAGACGTTGGAGCGGGAAAAGCCCAGCTGCGCCACGATCTCGTCGGCGGCGAGCGGGCGGTCCGAGAGGAAGAGCAGGGCGTAGATCTGCCCCACGGTGCGGTTGATGCCCCAGCGCGAGCCCATCTCGCCGAAATGGAGGACGAAGGCGGCGGTGGTGGGGGGAAGGTCCATGGACGACGATATGTTCAGTAATTTCTGAAATGACAAGCGTGTTAGATGGGAATTTTGGCGGGGGTGCGTTTCCGCTCCGCCGCGCTATAGCGCCACACCGATGGCCCTCCCCCCCGCCTTCCTCGACGAGCTTCGCGCCCGCACCCCCATGCCCTCGCTGGTGGGGCGCCGCGTGCGGCTGGCCAAGTCGGGCCGCAACTGGAAGGGCCTCTGCCCCTTCCACAACGAGAAATCCCCCTCCTTCTACGTCTACGAGGACAGCTTCCACTGCTTCGGCTGCGGCGCGCATGGCGATGCCTTCGCCTTCGTCATGCGCTGCGACGGGGCGGGCTTCATGGACGCGGTCGAGCGCCTGGCGGGCGAGGCCGGCCTCGACATTCCCAAGCCCACCCCCGAGGCCGCCGCCCGCGAGGCCCGCGCGCGCGACCTGCACGGCGTGCTGGAAGCCGCCGAGGCCGTGTACCGCCGCCGCCTGCACACCCCCGAGGGCGCCGAGGGCCTGGCCTACCTGCGAAAGCGCGGCCTGACCGACGAGACCATCGCCCGCTTCGGCCTGGGCTGGTCAGGTGCGGGGCGCGGCGCGTTGGCGGCCGAACTGCGCGAACAGGGCATCGAGCCCGCCCAGCTCATCGAGGCCGGCCTCATGCAGCCGCGCGACGACGGGCCGGCCACCGACCTCTTCTTCAACCGCGTCATGTTCCCCATCCGCGACCGGCGCGGCCACACCATCAGCTTCGGCGGCCGCATCCTGGGCGACGGCCAGCCCAAATACGTGAACGGGCCGGAGACGGCGCTGTTTTCCAAGCGCCGCAACCTCTACGGCCTCGACCTCGCGCGCGAGGCGGTGTTCCGCGGCGCGGCGCTGGTCGTGGCCGAGGGCTACATGGACGTGATCGCGCTCCACCAGGCGGGCTTCGCCGGCGCGGTGGCCCCCCTCGGCACCGCGCTGACGCCCGAGCAGATGGAGGCGCTGTGGCGCGTCAGCCCCGAGCCGGTGCTGTGCCTCGACGGCGACGCGGCCGGCGCCCGCGCCGCCGGCCGCGCGGCCGAGACCGCCCTGCCGCTGCTGACCCCCGACCGTTCGCTGCGCTTCGCGACCCTCCCCGCGGGCGAGGACCCGGACACGCTGCTGCGCAAATCCGGCCCCCGCGCCATGCAGGCGCTGCTGGATGGTGCCCAGCCGCTGGTCGACGCGCTCTACGGCGTCATCGCCGGGGCGAAGCTGCCCGAGGGGCCGGAGGCGCGCGCCGCCATCCGCAACCGCCTCGCCCAGGTGGCCGCCACCATCCCGGACCGCTCGCTCGCCGCGGAGTTCCGCGGCGCGCTGCTGAACCGCTTCTTCGCCACCTCGCGCCGCCCCGGCGCCAGGGCCGCGCCCCGCCACCCGCGCCCCGTGCCCAATGCCGGCACCATCCAGGCACAGCGGGCGCGCCTATTGCTGGCCATCTGCATCCACCACCCCGACCTCCTACGCGAGGTTGAGGAGCCCTTGGCCCTGCTCGACCTGCCCGAGGGCCCCGCGAAGCAGGTCAGGGATGCCCTTCTCGCCTGGATTCCCTTGGCCGAACGCCTTGACTCCGCGGAGTTGATCGCCCACCTCGCAGAGAGTCCCAACTCGGCTGCCAGTGCCTGGGTGCTCCGTCCGGCGGGGCTGCCCACGGAAGCCCGTTCCGGCGCGCAACCAAAGGAGGCGCTGGATGCCTTCTGGCAGATCTTCGGCTTCCTGCGCGGCGAGGCCGAACTGGCCGAGGATGCGCGGGCGGCGGAGGCCGCCTTCGTGGGGACGAATGATGCGGCCGCGCAGTCGCGGCTGATCCGCCTGCGCGCGGCGCTGGATGCGCTCCGCCGGGGCGAGGTCGAGGACGATGTCTCCCCCGCCTGAGGGCGTTCGGGGCGTGTGCATAGGGTAGGGGGTGTTTTTTCTCCCCCGCAGGCATGGAGTGACGCATGGCGAGCAAGACGGCGACGGCGGGCGAGACCGCCGAGGCGCGCGAGGAAGCGGTCGAAGGCGCCCTCCTGGACGTGACATCGGCGGCCGTGAAGAAGCTGATCGCCCGTGGCAAGGAGCGTGGCTACGTCACCTTCGACGAGGTGAACTCCGCCATGCCCGAGGGCCAGGTCTCGCCCGAATTCATGGAGGACACCCTCTCCTCGCTGTCCGAGGCCGGCATCAACGTGGTCGAGGCCGAGGAGACCGAGGAGGAGGGCACGCCCAAGCCCGCCAAGGCCGAGGGCGAGGAGGACGAGGAGGAGAGCGGCGGCAATGTGGACGAGGAAACCCTCGGCCGCACCGACGACCCCGTGCGGATGTACCTGCGCGAGATGGGCAGCGTGGAGCTGCTTTCGCGCGAGGGCGAGATCGCGATCGCCAAGCGCATCGAGGCCGGCCGCGACATGATGATCGGCGGGCTCTGCGAAAGCCCGCTGACCTTCAAGGCCATCGTCGCCTGGCATGACGCGGTCCGCGAGGGCCGGATGCTGCTGCGCGACGTGATCGACCTGGAAGCCACCAACAACGCTGACAACCCCGAGGGCGCCCCGGCCGAGCCCGAGGAGTTCGAGGAAGGCGAGGAAGGCGAGGGTGCCGGCCTGTCGCTCTCCGCGCTGGAAGAAAAGCTCAAGCCCGAGGTGCTGGCCAATTTCGAGGCCATCGAGGGCATCTACTCCAAGCTCAACAAGATTTCATCCAAGCGGATGGACGCCTACACCTCGGGCGGCGACTTCGCGGGCCGCAGCGAGAAGAGCTACGAAAAGCAGCGCATCGAGCTGGTGGCGCTGGTGGAGAAGGTGCACCTCCACAACAACCGCATCGAGGAGCTGGTGGATCAGCTCAAGCAGCTCAGCCGCAAGCTGAACGCGCTGGATGGCCAGGTGCTGCGCCTCGCGGAAAGCCACAAGGTGAAGCGCGAGGACTTCCTGCCGCTGTGGAAGGGCGCGGAGCTCGACCAGGCCTTCATGGACCGCGCGGCGCAGGTGAAGGGCAAGGCCTGGCAGAACTTTTCTTCGAAGGCGCGGGAGGATCTGGAGCGGATCCGGGTGGAGATTTCCGCGGTCGCGGGTGCCACCGGCCTGCCCGTGTCCGAGTTCCGCCGCGTCTATGCCACGGTCAGCCGCGGCGAGCGCGACATGAACCAGGCGAAGAAGGAGATGATCGAGGCCAACCTGCGCCTCGTGATCTCCATCGCCAAGAAATACACCAACCGCGGCCTGCAGTTCCTGGACCTGATC
>JBHYDO010000164.1:0-10544 GCA_051860645.1 Roseococcus sp. | reverse complement strand
GCAAGCGGTTCAGGCGGACCGGACCAAGCTGCTCTGGCAAATATGCTTTCCAGAGCAAGAAATCCGACCGGATGATTCAATCCGGTCGGATATTGCCCCAGGCAGGCCTGGGTGCCTCCGCGTTCACAGATGCCGCCCTCGCTCCAGGATTTCGAGCGTGTATTCGCGGTAGCTCATGCCGAGTTCCTCGGCGCGCGCCAGGCGGCGCAGGGCAATCTCGGGGGGCGGCGTCTTCCAGGCGCGGCGGTGCGCGCGCCGCCAGGCCCATTGCCGCCAGGAGGCGCCGCCCGGGTCCTCCTCCTCCAGCGGTGGGCCGCCATTGTGGCCGATGGCCGCGGTCATCCCAGGCGCTTGTACATGATGGCGGTGCCCTCCAGCCGGTCCTCCGCCGGCGCGCGCGCCCAGCCCGGCAGCACGCCCACCAGCGCGTAGCCCATCGCCGCGTAGAGCGGCTGGGCGGCACTGCCCGCCACGGTGTCCAGCGTCAACAGCAAGCGGCCCTCGGCGCGGGCGATGGGCTCCAGCGCCTGCATGAGCGCCCGGCCAAGCCCCTGGCGTCGGGCGTCCGGATGCACCAGCACCTTGCAGACCTCGGCGCGATGGCGCTGGTTCGGCGGCGTGGCGAGGTCGAGCTGGGCGGTGCCGAGGATGCGCCCGCCGCGCTGCGCCACCAGCAGCCGCCGCTCGCCGGAGATGACCGCGGGCAGCACCTTCGCGCGCCACCATCGGGCGGCGTCCCCTGCGGAAAAGGGCTCCACGAAGCCCACGCTGGCCCCTCCGCGCACGCAGAGGTGCAGGATCTCGGCCAGCGCCGGCAGGGCGGCCTCGATGCCGGGCGGGTCCAGCTCGGCCGGCATCATGGGACGGCGATCGCGATGAGGTAGGCGGCGCCCGCCTCCCCCGCCGCCAGCCGGGTGGGGCCCGTGAGGCTGAGGCGCAGGCAGTCTCCGGGCGCCAGGTCCCAGGCCTGCGGCCCGTGCTCGAAGCGCAGCGCGCCGCGGGTCAGCAGCAGATGCTGCTCCATCCGTGGCACGGGCGGCGCGGGATAGGCCACGGCGGCGCCCGCCGGCAGCTCGCCCTCCACCATCTCCATGCGCAGCCCCGCCCCGGGGGGCGAGGCGGCGCGGCGGCGAAAGCCGGTCTCGGGGTCGGTCCAGCGGGGCTGGTCGGCGAGGCGGACCAGGGCGGGCGCGGCCCGCTCGGCCTCGGCCATCAGGCGGGACAGGGTCCAACCATGCACGGCGCAGAGCCGGCCCAGCATGGCGGCGGTGGGGCTGGTCTCTCCCCGCTCCAGGCGCGAGAGGGTGGCGCGGGAGATGCCGCTGCGCTGGGCCAGTTCCTCCAGGGAGAGGCCCGCCGCGCCGCGCAGCGCCGCGAGACGGGCGGCCAGGCGGCGCTCCACGGGATCTTCCAGGAGAGTGACTTCTTCCATGTGAGACGATTTCTCATCTGGGAGATGAAGCGTCAAGCGGCCGCTCAGAACAGCCCGGGCCAGCGCGCCGTGCGGTCGGCCTCCTGCGCCGGGTTCAGGCTGGTCGGGCCGTCCACCACCCCGGCAGGCCCCGTGGCGAGCGGCGGCCCCAGCATGGGCGGGCGGGTGACCCAGCAATCGGTCTGGCCCAGGCTGCGCGTGCAATAGGGCGCGCTGCCGGGCGCGGGCTCGCGTGCCGCACAATAGCTCATCCCACGGTCGAGGCGGACGATGGAGCAGTCCCGCCCGGTGGCCGCGCTGACCAGCAGGTCGGGCACGGCCCGCCCCGTCAGCGGCAGGGAGACCACGGTGGCGGCCCCCAGCCCCACCAGCGTCGGGCCATCGCAGCCCGGCAGTGGCAGCATGAGCAGGAGGGGTGCAAGACGGCGGAGGAACAGGGGCATCCCCCCTTCCAGCACAGCCAGCCTTAACGCAAGGCGAAGCGCAAGCTATACCCCCTGTCCGCGACGAAGCCCACATTTCGAAAAGCGCAGCGCCTTGCCCGATCTTGTTGATGAAGTTGATGAGGAACTGCGCGCCGAGCGCGCCAGGCGGCTCGCCCTGCGCTATGGCAGCGTGCTGGCCGCGCTGCTGTTGCTGGCCCTGGCGGGCGTGGCCGGCTGGCAGGGCTGGCGCTGGTATGAGAACCGCCAGGCCGCCCAGGCCGCCGAGCAGTTCCTGACCGTGGCGCGCGAGGCCGCGACCGAGGGCGCCGACATGCGCGCGGCCGCCGAGCGCTTCGCCGCCATCGCCGCCGACGCGCCCCCCGGCTACCGCACCCTCTCGCGCCTGCGCGCCGCCGCCCTGCTGGCCGAGACCGGCCAGAACGAGCAGGCGCTGGCCGCCTGGAACGCGCTGGCGGCCGATGGCGTCGTGGACAGCCTCTACCGGGACCTCGCCACCGTGCTGTGGGGGCTTCATGCGGTGGATGTGGCCGATGCGGGCGAGATCACCGCGCGCCTCACCCCGCTGGCCGGGGATACGGCGCCCTGGCGCGCCACGGCGCGCGAGGCGCTGGCGCTGGTCGCACTGCGCGGCGGTCGCGGCGCGGAAGCCCGCGGGCACCTCCAGGCGTTGCTGGCAGACCCGGCGACGCCGCCGGGCATCCGCGAACGCGCGAACCGCCTGATGCAAGGAATGGGAAGCTGATGGACAAGCCCTTGATCGTCGCGCGCCGCGCCGCGCTGCTCGGCGCCGCCGGCTTGCTCGCGGGCTGCGAGACCATCACCGACGCGACCGATCGCCTGCTGGGCACGCGCGAGGTGCCCCTGCCGGGCGAGCGGGCCCCCGTGCTCTCGGCCGAGCGCACGCTCGGCGTGGATCCCTCGGCGCAGGCGCGCGCCTTCAGCCTGCCCGCCCCCACGGTCAACGCCAACTGGACCCATCCCGGCGGCAGCCCCGGCCATGCCCCCGGGCATGTGGCGCTGGCGCGCCCGCTGGGCGAGGTCTGGCGCGCTTCCATCGGCACCGGCACCGGCTTTCGCCAGCGCATGACGGCGCCGCCGCTGGTCGAGGGCGAGACGGTCTATGCCATGGACGCGGCCGGGCGCGTCACCGCGCTGGACGTCGCGCGCGGCAGCCGCCGCTGGCAGCGCGACACGCGGCCGGAGAATTCGCGCGGCGGCGAATTGGGCGGCGCCATGGTGCTGCATGAGGGAACCCTCTTCGTCGCCACCGGCCTCGCCGAGGTGATGGCGCTGGACCCCGCCAGCGGCACCATCCGCTGGCGCGCCCCCATGCCGGCCGCCGGCCGCGGCGGCATCGCCGTGGCGGGCGGGCGCATCATGGTGCCGACCGTCGAGAATCATGTCGTCGCCTTCTTGGCCGAGGATGGCGGGCGCGCCTGGAACTTCCGCGGCATCACGGTGCAGGCCATGATGCTGGGCCAGCCCAGCCCCGCCGTGGAGGGCGACATGGCCGTGGCCGGCCTCGCCTCGGGCGAGGTCGTGGCGCTGCGCCTGGGCGATGGCCGCATCCTCTGGACCGAGAGCCTGGGCCTGGTGCGCGGCGGCGCGCCCTCGCTGTCCGACATCAGCGCCATCACGGCCTTGCCGGTGATCGACCGCGGGCTGGTCTTCGCCACGGGGCTCGGCGGCACCACCGTCTGCCTCGACCTGCGCTCCGGCCGCCGGGTCTGGTCGCGCGACGTGGGCGGCCCGGTCACCATGGCGGTGGCCGGCGACTGGACCTGGCTGCTTTCGCGCGAGGGCGAACTGATGTGCCTGGGGCGCGAGGACGGGCGCATCCGCTGGATCACGCCGCTGCCGGTCTTCGGCGATGTGGCGCGGCGGCGCGACCCCATCGGCTACGGCCCGCCCGTGATCGCGGGGGGGCGCCTGCTGGTGACCAGCAGCCTGGGGCAGATCCTCGAAGTGGATGCCGGCAGCGGCGAGATCCTGGCCCGCGCGCGCCTGGCCGCCGGCTGCACGCTGCACCCGGCGGTGGCGCTGGAGGGCGCATACCTGCTCGTGGACAGCGGCAGCGTCGTGGCGCTGCGCGGTGTGGGATGACCACGCCCGGACAGGACGGAACGCTGCCCGTCGTCGCCATCCTCGGCCGGCCGAACGTGGGAAAATCTTCCTTGTTCAACCGGCTGGTGGGCCGGCGCATCGCCATCGTGGACGACACGCCCGGCGTGACGCGCGACCGCAAGGAGGCCGAGACCAAGCTGGCCGGCCGCGACGTGATCCTGGTGGACACGGCGGGGCTGGAGGAATCGGCGCCGGAGACCCTCTCGGGCCGGATGCGCGCGAGCAGCGAGGCCGCGCTGGAAATGGCCGATGTGGCCGTCTTCGTGGTGGATGTGCGCGCCGGCATCACGGCGGCCGACCGTGCCTTCGCCAACTGGCTGCGCCGCGCGCGGCGCCCCGTGATCCTGGTGGCCAACAAGGCCGAGGGGCGCGGTGGCGCGTCCGCCGCCATGGAGGCGTATGAGCTGGGCCTGGGCGACCCCATCGCCGTCTCGGCCGAGCATGGCGAGGGCATCGGCACGCTGATGGACAAGATCGCGGAGCATTTGCCCGCACTCGCCGAGGAGACGCATGGCGAGGACGGGAACCGCCCGCTGCGCCTGGCCATCCTGGGCCGGCCGAACGCGGGAAAATCCACGCTGCTCAACACGCTGATCGGCGAGGAGCGCATGATCACGGGGCCCGAGCCCGGCCTGACGCGCGACGCCGTCACCTCGGAATTCTCCGACGAGATGGGCGTCATCCGCGTGGTGGACACGGCGGGCATGCGCAAGCGCGCGCGCATCACGCACCGGCTGGAGGAGATGAGCGTCGCCGCCTCCATCAACGCGCTGCGCGAGGCGGAGGTGGTGGTGCTGGTGCTCGACGCCCTGCTGGGGCTGGAGGAGCAGGACATCCGCATCGCCCGCCTGGCCGAGCGCGAGGGCCGCGCCGTCGTCATCGCGCTGAACAAGTGGGATGCGGTGGAGGACCGCGCGGCCGCCCGCGCGCGCGTGTCGGACACGCTGGAGACCTCGCTGAACCAGCTGCGCGGCATCGAGGTGGTGACCATGTCGGCCGCCACCGCGGCGGGCGTGGACAAGCTCATGCCCGCCATCCGCCGCACCCATGAGCGCTGGAACCGCCGCATCGGCACCGGGCAGTTGAACCGCTGGTTCGAGCACATGCTGGAAAAGCACCAGCCGCCGCTGGTGGAAGGGCGTCGCCTGAAGCTGCGCTAT
Source organism: Roseococcus sp. (assembly GCA_051860645.1). Classification (GTDB taxonomy): domain Bacteria; phylum Pseudomonadota; class Alphaproteobacteria; order Acetobacterales; family Acetobacteraceae; genus Roseococcus. The sequence continues at coordinate 5,382 of JBHYDO010000164.1, read as the reverse complement.
GCCACCATGCCCAAGGCACGGCCGCCGACCATCGTGATCTTCGGGACGCGGGCCGAACAGGTGCCGCTGGAATACCAGCGCTATCTGCTGAACGGGTTCCGCGAGGCCTTCGACATGCCGGGCGTGCCCATCCGGCTGCAGCTGCGCGGGACCGAAAACCCGTTTGCCGACGACAAGGAATAGCGCGCGCGGCGCTCACGGCATGAACAGCCGGACGCTGCGCGGGATCTGCGCGCGGCCGGCGGCGATGCCCATCAGCCGGCGCAGCGCGCCGCCCCAGTGGCGCAGGGCATCGGGCAGGTTTTCGCCGAGCCGCAATTGCAGTTCCACCAGCCTTTCGGACAAATCCGGGTTGGGCAGCAGCCAGGACGGCCCCGGCAGGGCGCCGCGCAGGCCGAGCCGCCGCGCCAGCACGATCAGCCCCAGGCCGCGCAGCCGGTAGGCCCGGCGCGCGCCGCGGAAGATCACGCCGCGCAGCGACTGCAAGGGGTGGTCCGCCGCCGCGTCATGCAGCGCCCGCAGCAGCCGCTCCCACAGGCCGGCATGGGTGAGGCGGCGGAAGTGGCGGGCCACGGTGGCGGCCGCGCCATGGGCCTCGGGCAGTTCGCGCCAGGGCGCGTCGGTGGAGAGCAGGAACAGCATGCCGTCCATGCGCGCCCGCAAATCCGGCAGGGGGCGGCCGGCGGGGGAGGTCCGCGCAAGGTGGGGGCGCAGCGCCTCCCATTGCGGGTCGGTGAGGCGGGTGAAGGGCATGCGCTGCTTCATTAAAGGAATGTTTACCTATTTCCGCCAAGAAAGTCAAGCTTGCCGGGCGGTTCGGACCGACGAGGGCAGCCAAGGCCTCGCTTTGCCGGGCCAAGTCTTCGGAGATGCCCCATGCGCTGCCCCCTTGCCGTCATGACCCTGCTTCTGGCGTTCGCCCCCGTCCTGGCCCAGGCCCGCCCGGCGCCGCCCCCGCCCGGCAGCCTTGCCGAACCCGGGCGGCCGGGCTGGACGGTGGATGCGCGAAGCGGCTGCTGGCTTTGGAACGCGATGCCCCAGCCCGGCGAGACGGTGCGCTGGAGCGGCGCCTGCCCGCGCGGCCCGGCCGAGGGCGAGGGCGCGGGCGAGTGGCGCGTGGCCGATGGCGGGACGGCCTGGGTGGCATCCTTCAGCGGCACGCTGCGCGAAGGGCGGATGCACGGCCAGGGCAGCTACCGCTGGGCGAACGGCAACCGCTACGAGGGCGAGTGGCGGGACGGCCTCGGTGAACCGCGCGGGACCTTCACCGTGGCCGACGGCACAAGCTACGAGGGCGAGTTCCGGGCCGGCCGGCCGCACGGGCGCGCGACGCAGACCTGGCCCAGCGGCGACCGCTACGAGGGCGAGTTCCGCGACGGGCGGCGCCACGGGCAGGGGACCCTCACCTTCGCCGATGGCCGCCGCTATGCGGGCGAATGGCGCGATGACGCCGGCCATGGGCAGGGAACGCTCACCATGCCCGATGGCCGCCGCTATGAGGGCGAATGGCGGAACAGCCGCCAGCACGGGCGCGGGACGCACATCTGGCCCAGCGGCGACCGCTACGCGGGCGAATGGCGGGACGACCAGCCCGATGGCGAGGGCGGATACTGGAATGCCCGGGAACAACGCTGGTTTCGCGGCACCTGGGCAGCCGGCTGCCTGCGCACCGCGGAGGGGCTGCGCATCGCCCTGACCCGCCCGCTCTCGGAATGCCCCTGAGCTTGTGCTGAGCGGCGCCCCCGCAAGGAACAGCCCGGGGCGCCGACGGGCGAAATCTCCCCGCCCCGCTCCCTTAAATCTCCCCGCCCCCTTGGAGAACCCGCCCCTTCCCCGCACACTCCGGCCCGAACAGCGGGGGCGCGCGGTGCGCCACCCACCCCGCTGCCCGCGCCCCGTGCGAAGGGCAGCGGGCCGGGCTTGAGGGCAGGACAACGGATGATCAACAAGATCGTGAATTCGGTGGCGGAAGCGCTGTCGGGCGTGAAGGATGGCAGCACCGTCCTCATCGGCGGCTTCGGCAGCGTGGGGCAGCCCGATGCGCTCATCGAGGGGCTGATCGAACAGGGCGCCACCGACCTCACCTGCGTCGCCAACAATGCCGGCACCGGCCATGTGGGCCTGGCGCGGCTGATGGAGCTGGGGCGGGTGCGCAAGATCATCTGCTCCTTCCCGCGCAGCGCCGGCAGCGTGGTGTTCGAGAGCCTCTACCGCGAGGGCAAGATCGAGCTGGAGATCGTGCCCCAGGGCACCATGGCCGAGCGCATGCGCGCCGCGGGCGCCGGCATTCCGGCCTTCTACACCGCCACCTCCACCGGCACCCTGCTGGCGCGCGGCAAGGAGGAGCGCGAGTTCGAGGGCCGCAAATACGTGATGGAGCGCGCGCTGAAGGCCGATGTGGCCCTCATCGAGGGCTGGGAGGCGGACCGCTGGGGCAACGTCACCTACAACCAGTCCGGCCGCAATTTTAACCCCGTGATGGCGATGGCCGCGGACATGACCATCGCGCAGGTGCAGCACATCCGCGAGCTGGGGGAGCTCAGCCCCGAGATGATCGGCACGGCGGGCATCTTCGTGCAGCGCGTGGTGCGGGTGGACCGCGGCGCGCCCTGGGTCTGACGGGCATTCCCGCCGGCCCCCGTCCTGCCTTAAGCTCATTCGCAAGGAGAAACGCCATGCAGCCCTATTCCCGCGCCCAGATGGCCGCCAAGGCCGCCGCCGACATTCCCGAAGGCTGGGTGGTCAACCTCGGCATCGGCATTCCCACGCTCATCGCGGACCATGTTCCGCTGGAGCGCGAGGTGATCTTCCAGTCCGAGAACGGCGTGCTGGGCATGGGCCCGGCGCCGGAGAAGGGCAAAGAGGACCCCTGGCTGATCAATGCCGGCAAGCAGATGGTCACGCTGCGGCCGGGTGGGTCCTTCTGCCACCACGCCGACAGCTTCGCCATGATCCGCGGCGGCCACATTGATCTCTGCGTGCTGGGCGGCTTCGAGGTGGCCGAGAATGGCGACCTCGCGAACTGGGCCACCTCCGAGAACGACACGGCACCCGCCGTGGGCGGGGCGATGGACCTCGGCGTGGGCGCCAAGCAGCTCTGGGTGGTAATGGAGCACACCACCAAGGATGGCCGGTCCAAGATCGTGGAGCGCTGCGGCTATCCGCTGACCGCGCCCGGGAATGTGCGGCGGGTCTACACGAACCTGGCGGTGCTGGACGTGGTGCCGGGGCTGGGCTTCGTGGTGCGCGACATCGCCCCGGGGCTGAGCCTGGAAGAGCTGCAGGCGAAGAGCGCCGCCAAGCTGCACACGCAATCGTGAGCGGGGCGCTGGCCGCCGGCGTGGCGCCCTTCGAGGGCGATCGCGCCGAGAGCATCGAGATGATCCGCGACAGCGCGCGCGGGCTGCTCGGCGCTGATCTTGGCCGCGCGCGGGCGCAGCGCTTCCAGGAGCAGGGCTTCGACCCTGCCGTGCTGCGCGCCATGGGCGAGGCGGGCTGGATCGGCCTGTCGGTGTCCGAGGACGCCGGCGGCACGGGCCTCGGCCTGGGCGAGGGCGTGGCGCTGGCCGAGGAAGTCGGCCGCGCCTGCGCGCCGGAACCCGTGGTGGCGCTGATGCTGTCCGCGCACCTGCTGGCCGCGGCGGGCGAGACCGCCGTGCTGCCGCAGCTTCTGGCCGGCGAGGCGGTGGTGCTGACCGCCTGGCAGGACCGCGCCAATACGCTGACGCCCGCCACCTCGGCCGAGGGCGCGCGGCGCTTCGTGCCCATGGCGGCCGGGGCCACGCACATCCTCTGGCCGGTGGCCGAGGGTGGGCGCGTGGCGCTGCATTTGCTCACCCGCGAGCAGGTGGAGATCACCACCGAGCAGACCCAGGATGGCGGCCACTACGGCACCATCCGCCCCCTGCCCTGGACCGGCCATGGCCCGGGCACGCACATCGCGGACGACATGGGCGCGGCGCTCACCGAGGCGCTGGACCGCGCGGCGCTGCTGACGGCGGCCTCGCTGTTGGGCGGCATGGAGGCGGCGTTCACCATGACACTGGACTACCTCCGCACCCGCCAGCAATTCGGCAAGATCATCGGCACCTTCCAGGCGCTGCAGCACAAGGCGGCCGACGCCAAGATCCAGGTGGCGCTGACCCGCGCCGCGGTGGAACAGGCCGCCGCCGCGTTGGATGACGGGTTGTCCGGCCCCGCCGCCTCGGCCCTCGTGAGCCGCGCCAAGGCGCGGGCCAGCGAGGCCGGCATGCTGGTGCAGCAGGCCTGCGTGCAGCTGCATGGCGGCATCGGCTACACCGACCAATATGACGTCGGCCTGCATCTGCGGCGGACCATGGTGCTGGCGCCGGCCTTTGGCGGCGCGGCCCTGCACCGGCGCCGCTTCATGGAACTGGCCCCGGAAACCGAGGACGAAGCGGCCTGAAGGCCGCCATGGAGGACACAATGGACGGCATGGACGCGAAGACCCGCATGCGCATCACCGAGGAACGGCACGGCGCCGTCCTGGTGCTGACGCTGGACTACCCCTCGCGGCGCAACGCGCTCGCCGTGGCACTGCGCGCGCAGATGGAGCAGGCGCTGGAACGCGCCCTGGCCGATGGGCAGACGCGCGCCATCGTCCTCACCGGCGCCGAGGGCGTGTTCTCGGCCGGCGGCGACATCACGGACATGGACATCGAGACCGCCTTCGACGGGCGCGAGCGGATGCGCCGCACCCATCGCCTGGTGCGCCTGCTGGCGCGCGGCAACCTGCCCATCGTCGCCGCCGTGGAGGGCTGGGCCGTGGGTGCGGGCCTCTCGCTCGCCCTGCTGTGCGATTGCATCGTCGCCGCCGACGACGCGCGCTTCATGGCCGGCTTCCACAAGATCGGCCTGATGTCGGACATGGGCATGCCCGCCACCCTGCCCGCGCGCATCGGCGTCGGCCGCGCGCGCGACATGCTGCTGTTCCATACGCAATATCTTGGCACCGAGGCCAAGACCATCGGCCTGGTGGACTACGTGGTGCCCAAGGGGAAGGCGCTGGAAGTGGCCCTGGAAAAGGCCCAGCACCTGGCCCAGGAAGCGCCCCTGCCCATGGCCTACACCAAGCAGTGGTTCGCCGACCAGTTGGAAACCGCCCTGGCCCGCGAAGCCGACTTCCAGGCGGCCCTCTTCACCACCGCCGACTTCCGCGAAGGCCGCGCCGCCTTCCTGGGCAAGCGCAAGCCCAGCTTCCAGGGGCGATGAAGGTGGCGCGGGTGGCGCGCGGGGAAGGCGCTGCCTTCCCCGGACCCCTTCCGCCGGGGACTTTGGGTCCCCGGACCCCTCTTTTCCCAGTTGGGTTTGGAGGGAGGGGCGTCACGCGCGCGCGCTTGATCGAGGGCGGGCCATGCCCCT
>JBHYDO010000163.1:0-10547 GCA_051860645.1 Roseococcus sp. | reverse complement strand
GTCCAGCAGCCAGGTGGTGAGCATGCCGTCCTCGACGATCGCGCGGCGCTGCGCCGGCTGTCCCTCGCCGTCGAACGGGCGCGAGCGGGGGCCGCGGGCGCGCAGCGGATCGTCCCACACATTCATCCCGCGCGGCAGGATCTGCGTGCCCATCGCGTCCTTCAGGAAGGAGGTGCCGCGGGCAATGGAGGCGCCGTTGATGGCCCCCACCAGGTGCCCCAGCAGCGACGACGCCACGCGCGGGTGATAGATCACGGGCAGCACGGCGGATTTCGGCCGGGTGGGGTTCAGCCGCGCCACCGACTGTTCCCCGGCGCGGCGACCGATGGCGGCGGCGTCCTCAAGCTCGTCGAGATAGACGGCGCTGGCATAGTCGTAGTCGCGCTGCATGCCGGTGCCCTCGCCGGCCAGGGCGGTGGCCGAGACACTGTGCGAGCCGCGGCTGTATTCGCCGAAGAAGCCGCGCGTGGTGGCCAGCGCGCGGGTGCCGCGCGACCAGCCGGCCGAGGCGCCCTCGCTGTTGGTCACGCCCGCGACGGCCAAGGCCGCTTCCTCGGCCAGCGCCGCGCGCGCCAGCAGGGCGTCGGCGTCGGGGGATGCGCCGTCGTCGATGTCCAGCGGTGCGATGGGTGCGGGCGCGTCCAGGATGGCGGCGTAGCGGTCTTCCGGCACGATGCGCGCCATGGCGACGGCGCGTTCGGCAAGTGCGGAAAATCCGTCCGCCCGCGCCTCGGTGGCGCTGACGATGGCGACGCGCTGGCCCACGAAGACGCGCAGGCCGAGGTCCACGCCCTCGCTGCGTTCCAGCTGCTCGATCTCGCCCAGGCGCCGCTGCACGGCGAGCGAGGCCGAGCGCACCAGCAGCGCATCCGCCTGATCCGCACCCGCGCGCTTCGCGGCGTCCAGCAGGGCGCCGAGCAGGTCCTGGTTGGTCATGCGGCGAGCTTCCCGGCGATCTCGTCCAGGCTCGGCACCTTCCCGATCGGGCCCATGGCGGCCAGCGTCGGCCGGGCGCGGAACAGGCGGGCGGCGGCGCGCTGGATGTCCTCCACCGTCACGGCGGCGACGCGGGCCTTGGTCTCCTCGATGGGGATCACGCGGCCATGGATCTGGATCTGCCGGGCGATCTGCTCGCAGCGGCTGCCGGTGGATTCGAGCGACATGAGCAGGGAGGCGCGGAGTTGTGCCTTGGCGCGGTCCAGCTCCTCCTCCGTCACGTCGAGCTGGACGCGGCGCAGCTCCTCGATGGCGACGGGGACGAGTTCGGCCACCTGTTCCTCGCCCGTACCAGCATAAATCGCGAACACGCCGCTGTCCTGGTAGGGATGCGCGAAGGAGTAGATGGAATAGACGAGGCCCCGCCGCTCTCGGATCTCCTGGAACAGGCGCGACGACATGCCGCCGCCCAGCAGCGTGGAGAGCAGCAGCACCGGGTAGTGGTCGCGGTCGGTGTAGTGCGCGGAGGGGAAGCCCAGCACCAGGTGCACCTGGTCGAGGTCACGTTCCTCGCGGAACTCGCCGCCCGTGTAGCGCGCGCCCTCGGGCATCGGGGGCGAGACCTGCGGCAGGTCGGCGAAGTGGGTTTCGACGAGGCCCAGCAGCGTCTCGTGCGAGAGCGCGCCGGCCGCAGCCACCACCATTCGCGAGGGGCCGTAGTGCCGCGCCATGTAGTTGGTGAGGGATTCGCGCTTCATCGTCTCGATCGTCTGCTCGGTGCCGAGGGTGGGGCGTCCCATGGCCTGCTCGGGGAAGCAGGCGTGCTGGAAATGGTCGAAGATGATGTCGTCCGGCGTGTCGTTGGCCTGGCCGATTTCCTGCAAGATGACGCCGCGTTCGCGCTCCAGCTCCTCGGGCACGAGGGTGGAGTGGCAGAGGATGTCACCGATGATGTCGGCGGCGAGGCCCACATCCTCCTTCAGCACCTTGCAGTAATAGGCGGTCTGCTCGCGCGCCGTGTAGGCGTTGATGTGCCCGCCGACATTCTCGATCTCGCGCGCGATGCCGGCGGCATCACGCCGCGCCGTGCCCTTGAAGGCCATGTGTTCGAGGAAATGCGAGGCGCCGTTCTCCGGCGCGCTTTCGTGGCGCGTGCCGGCATGGACGTAGGCGCCGATGGAGACCGTCTCGACGCGCGGCATGTGTTCCGAGACGACGATGAGGCCGGAGGGGAGGGTGGTGAGGCGTACGGATTCGGACATGGTGGGTATGTGGTCCTTCACGCCGCGTTGCGCAGGGTGTGCGCGCGCACGAAGCCCTGCGCGGCGGCGAGGTCATTGGGCAGCACGGAGAAACGCTCCGGCCGTTCGTAAAGGTCAGCGAGCGCCGGCGGCAAGGGCGGGCGGAAGCCGGTGGCCTGCTGCACGGCATCGGGGAATTTCGCCGGATGGGCGGTGGCGGCGGTGATGACGGGGATGGAGAGGTCCGCCGGCGCATGGGCGCGCGCGGCGGCCAGCCCGATGGCGGTGTGCGGGTCCACCAGGTAGTCCGCGCGGGTGTGCCAGTGGCGGATTTCGGCGAGCGTGTCCTCGTCCGACAGCGCGAAGCCGGTGAAGCCCGAAGCGGCCGTGCGCCACGCGGCGTCCGGCACGGGCATGCGCCCGGTGGCGCGGAAATCCCGCATCATGCGCGCGGTGGCCGGCGCGTCGCGGCCCAGCAATTCGAACAGCAGGCGCTCGAAGTTGGAACTCACCTGGATGTCCATGGACGGCGACAGCGACGCCTCCACCGGTCGCGCCGACATGTCGTTGGCCGTGAGGAAGCGCGTCAGGATGTCGTTGCGGTTGGACGCCACGATGAAGTGCTTGATGGGCAGCCCCATGCGCTTCGCGGCCCAGGCCGCCAGCACATTGCCGAAATTGCCGGTGGGGACGGAGACGGCCACCTCGCGCTCCGGCGCGCCGAGCGCCAGCGCGGCAGCCACGTAGTAGGGGATCTGCGCCGCGATGCGCGCCCAGTTGATGGAGTTCACCGCCGCCAGCCGCATGTCGGTGCGGAAGGGCGCGTCCACGAACATGGCCTTCACCATGTCCTGGCAATCGTCGAAGCTGCCCTGGATGGCGAGGTTCGCCACGTTGGGCGACATCACCGTCGTCATCTGCCGGCGCTGCACCTCGCTGGTGCGGCCCTCGGGGTGGAGGATGACGATGTCCACCGCCGCGCGGTCGCGGCAGGCCTCGATGGCGGCGCTGCCGGTGTCGCCGCTGGTGGCGCCCACGATGGTGATGCGCTCGCCACGTCTCGCCAGTGCATGGTCGAACAGCCGGCCGAGCAGTTGCAGCGCCACGTCCTTGAAGGCCAGCGTGGGGCCGTGGAACAGTTCCAGCGCGAAGTCGCGGGGCCCGAGTTGCACAAGCGGCACCACGGCGGGGTGGCGGAAGCTGGCATAGGCGTCGCGCGTCAGGGCGTGCAGTTCGTCAAACGTCAGCGCATCGCCCACGAAGCGGTGGATGATGCGGGCCGACAGCTCCGCGAAGGGCAGGCCGCGCAGGGCGTGCCATTCGGCGGGCGTCAGCGTGGGCCAGGTTTCCGGCACGAACAGCCCGCCATCCTCGGCGAGGCCGGCGAGCAGGACGTCCTCGAAGCCGCGAGGGGCGGCCTCGCCTCGGGTGGAGATGTAGCGCATGGGCGGGTTTTTACGCGGGGATGGCCCGCAACGGTAGGGGTCGGCGGCGGATAGGCGGTTGCGCCTCTGCCCGCCGCCCGCATAATCCGCGCAAACCCAGGGTCACGTCCATGGAAGTCGCGAAGCCCGTCGCCGCCGAGGACTGGTCCCGCCAGGACCGGGAGGACTTCACCGAGCGCTGGCACCTGGCCAATTTGCGCCTGATGTGCCAGGCGACGCGGCTTTCGCCGCAGGGGGCGCGCGCGCTGGCCGACCGCCACTTCAAGACCATCGTGCAGCGGGCCGCCGCCTATGACTGGTTCGACCAGGTGCGGATCGCCCAGGGGCATGAGGTGGTCTGGGCGGGGACGGCCTGGGTGGTGGCCTCGCAATTCGCCAAGTTCGACACGGTGGGCAACGCCATCAAGATCGGCAGCTTCAAGCCGCCGCTGTCGGACACGACCTATGATGTGAGCTTCCGCGGCAATTTCGAGGGCGTCGCCGCCCTGGGCTTCCGTTTCCGCGAAATCACGGAAAGCGTGCTGGAGCGGGATCCCGGCCGCGCCCTGAAGCTGGGCCGCACCTATGACGACCTGGTGACCTTCGCCAATGCCGGCAACAAGCAGATCTTCGAGGACGTCTACAGCAGCCACCTGCCCAACCTGTTCAGGAAAGGCCTGCTGGGCCAGCGCCTGATCGGCCAGGAGGCCGTGGAATGGGACAAGCAGATGGTGGAGACGGAGCAGCGCACCATCGTGGAGCCCGTCTATGTACGGCACGGCGTGACCCGGGAGTCGCAGCTCGGCAAGGTGCTGAACGAGATGGTCGAGTGTGAGGATTTCCTCACCCTCGGCCAATGGGCCGGCGGCGCGCTGGCCATGTGCCAGACCGGCTTTGACGTGACCAACGCGGCCGACCGGGTGCGCTACGGATTGCAGGTCATGGTGCCCTTCTACCGCAGCCTGGCGAAGGGCAAGCTGCGGGAGAAGCGGGCGAAGCAGGCCCACCAGGTGAAGCCGCCCATCACCTGCCCGTAGCCTTCTGTCGCGGCCGATTCACGGCCCCGGCGTGCCGCCGGAGCCGACCGGGCGCAGGCCTACTCCGCCGCCTGCAAGGGCACCGCGGCGGCGTATTCCTCCAGCGGCGCGCAGGTGCAGACCAGGTTGCGGTCGCCATAGACATTGTCCACGCGCTTGACCGGCGGCCAGTACTTCTGGGCCCGCACCCAGGGCAGCGGGAAGGCGGCCTGCTCGCGCGTGTAGGGGTGGGTCCAGTCGGTCCCGGTGACTTCCGCCGCCGTGTGGGGGGCGTTCTTCAGCGGGTTGTCGGCGCGGTCCATGCGGCCCTGCTCGACGGCGCGGATCTCGGCGCGGATGCTGATCATGGCGTCCACGAAGCGGTCGAGTTCCGCCTTGGTCTCGCTTTCCGTGGGTTCCACCATCAGCGTGCCCGACACGGGCCAGGACATGGTGGGCGCGTGGAAGCCGTAGTCCTGCAGGCGCTTGGCGATGTCCTCGACCATCACGCCGCCGCCCTGCTGGAAGCCGCGGCAGTCCAGGATGCACTCATGCGCCACCATGCCCTGCCCGGCCCGGTAGAGGATGGGGAAATGGTCGCGCAGGCGGGCCGCCATGTAGTTGGCGTTGAGGATGGCGACTTCGGTGGCGCGCGTCAGCCCCTCGCCGCCCATCATGCGGATATAGGCGTAGCTGATGGGCAGGATGGCGGCGCTGCCGAAGGGCGCGGCGCTGACCGGGCCGAAGCCCGTGGCGGGGCCGGCTTCAGCCACCAGCGGGTGGTTGGGCAGATGCGGGGCCAGGTGCGCCGCCACGCCGATGGGCCCCACGCCAGGGCCCCCGCCGCCATGCGGGATGCAGAAGGTCTTGTGCAGGTTCAGGTGGCACACATCGGCGCCGATGGCGGCCGGCGAGGTCAGCCCCACCTGCGCGTTCATGTTGGCGCCATCCATGTAGACCTGCCCGCCCTGGGCGTGGATGGCGGCGCAGATCTCGCGGATCTGCTCCTCGAAGACGCCATGGGTGGAGGGGTAGGTCACCATCAGCGCCGCCAAATTGGCGCCATGCTGCATGGCCTTCTGGCGGAGGTCGGCCAGGTCCACGTTGCCGTCGCGGTCGCAGGCCGTCACCACCACCTTCATGCCCGCCATCACGGCCGAGGCCGGGTTGGTGCCATGCGCGGACGAAGGGATGAGGCAGATGTTCCGGTGTCCCTCGCCGCGCGCCTGGTGGTAGGCGCGGATGGCGAGCAGCCCGGCATATTCGCCCTGGCTGCCGGCATTGGGCTGGAGGCTGACGGCGGCGAAGCCGGTCACGCCGCACAGCCAGGCTTCGAGCTGCCGGATCATGGCGAGGTAGCCCCGCGCCTGATCTGTCGGCGCGAAGGGGTGAATATCGGAAAATCCCGGGAAGGTGACGGGGATCATCTCCGCCGTCGCGTTCAGCTTCATGGTGCAGGAGCCGAGCGGGATCATGGAGCGGTTCAGCGCCACGTCCTTGTCCTCCAGCCGCTTCATGTAGCGCAGCATGGAGTGCTCGGCGTGGTGGGTGTTGAACACCTCGGCCGTGAGGAATTCGCTGCTGCGGTGCAGGGCGGCGGGGATGCCGCCGGCGGTGGCGCCCAGCTCGGGCGCGCCAAGCAGCGCGGCGAGCGTGGCGAGTTCGGCGCGCGTCACCGTCTCGTCCAGTGCCACGGCCACCGCATCGGTGCCCACGCGGCGCAGATTGAAGCCGGCGGTCAGGGCCGCGTCCATCAGTGCATCGGTGCGGGCGCCGGTCTCGACCACGATGGTGTCGAAGAAGGCGTCGTGGCGCAGGGCAAAGCCGCCCTCGCGCGCCGCGCCGGCCAGCATGCGCGCCTGCAAGGCCACGCGGCGGGCGATGCGCTTCAGCCCCTCCGGCCCGTGCCAGACGGCGAACATGGAGGCCATCACCGCCAGCAGCACCTGCGCGGTGCAGATGTTGGACGTGGCCTTCTCGCGCCGGATGTGCTGCTCGCGCGTTTGCAGGGCGAGGCGCATGGCGGGCGCACCGGCCGCGTCGATGGAGACGCCGACCAGGCGCCCGGGCAGGCTGCGCTTCAGCGCCTCCTTTACCGCGATGAAGCCGGCATGGGGGCCGCCATAGCCCAGCGGCACCCCGAAGCGCTGCGAGGAACCGACGACGATGTCGGCGCCCATCTCGCCCGGCGGCGTCACCAGCGTCAGCGCCAGCAGGTCGGCGGCGACGATGGCCATGGCACCCGCTGCATGCGCGGCCGCGATCTCGGGCGCGATGTCGCGCAGGGCGCCGGTGGTGCCCGGGTATTGCGTGACGACGGCGAAGGGCTTTTGGGCCGCGATCACCTCGGCCAGTTGCGCGGGCGGCGCCAGCACCAGTTTGATGCCCACGGGCTCCGCGCGCACGCGCAGCACGGCGATGGTCTGCGGGTGGCAATCCTCGGCCACCACCAGGACGTCGCCCTTACCCTTGTGGGTGGAGTGCGCCAGCGTCACGGCCTCGGCCGCCGCGGTGGCTTCATCGAGCAGCGAGGCGCCGGCCACGGGCAGGCCCGTCAGGTCGCAGATCATGGTCTGGAAGTTGACCAGCGCCTCCAGCCGCCCCTGCGCGATTTCCGCCTGATACGGCGTGTAGGCGGTGTACCAGCCCGGGTTCTCCAGGATGTTGCGCAGGATCACGGGCGGCGTGTGCGTGCCATGGTAGCCCATGCCGATGAGGCTGCGCTTGCGGATGTTGCGCTCGCTCAGCGCGCGGAGTTCGCCGATGGCGGCGGCCTCGTTCACCGGCGCGGGCAGGGCGGAAAAATCCACGCCGCGGATGGCGGCGGGCACGGTGCGGCCGACCATCTGCTCCAGGCTGGTGCAGCCCACCACGGCCAGCATCTGCTGGATTTCGGCCTCGGTCGGGCCGATGTGGCGGCGGATGAATTCGCCCTGGTCTTCCAGGTAACCCAGTTCCTGGAGCGGGGTGCGTTCGGACATGCTGTTCATGCGAGCGTCTCCAGGAAGGAATTGTAGGCGTCGGCGTCCATCAGGTCGTCCGGCAGGGGGGCGGTGGCCTCGATCTTGAAGAACCAGCCCGCACCGGTCGGTTCCGCGTTCACCTGCGCGGGGTCATCGCTCAGGGCGCTGTTCACCTCGACGACGCGGCCAGTGATGGGGGCATAGACGTCCGACGCCGCCTTCACGCTTTCCACCACGGCCACGGCCTCGCCGGCCTCGACCTCGCGGCCCACCTCGGGCAGGTCCACGAAGACCACGTCGCCCAGCGCGGTCTGCGCGTGGTCGGTGATGCCGATGACGGCGACGTCGCCCTCGAAGCGCAGCCACTCATGGTCCTTGGTGAATTTCAGTTCGGTCATGACGGGCGTCCTTCAGCGGGCGTAGCGGTGGGGTTGGAAGGGCATTGGCGTGATGCGGGCGGGCAGCGCCTTGTCACGCACGATGAGGTCGAGCGCGGTGCCGTCGGCCGCGTGCGGGCGGGCGATGAAGCCCATGGCGACGGGCGCGCCGACCGAGGGGCCGAACCCGCCGGAGGTGACTTCGCCCACCACCTCGCCGCCCACGCGGATGGGCGTGTGGGCGCGGGCCGGCTGGCGGCCCTCCGGGCGCAGGCCCACGCGCAGGCGAGGCGCGCCATTGTCGAGCTGTTCGCGCACCCGCTCGGCGCCCCGGAAATTCCATTCCATGCGGCGGCGCTTGCCCATGGACCAGACCAGGTTCGCCTCGACGGGCGTCGTCGTCTCGTCCAGGTCATTGCCGTAGAGGCAGAGCCCCGCCTCCAGCCGCAGCGAATCCCGGGCACCCAGGCCCGCCGGCATCACGCCGGGCATGGCCAGCAGGGCGCGGGCCAAAGCCTCGGCCTGTTCGGCGGGGACGGAGATTTCCAGCCCATCCTCGCCCGTGTAGCCGGAGCGCGAGGCGATGACCTCGATGCCCGCGATGGTGATGGGCGCGATGCCCATGAAGGTGAGGCTGGTCGGCACCAGGGCGGCCACGGCCGGGCCTTGCAGCGCCAGCAACGCGCGGTCCGGAAGGGGGCGGAGCTTCACACCCGAGGGCAGCACGCTCTCGATCAGCGGCAGGTCCACATGCTTGCGGCTGGCGTTCACCACCAGGAACAGCCGGTCGCCGAGATTGGCCACCATGAAGTCGTCCACGATGCCGCCGGCCTCGTTCAGCAGCAGGCCGTAGCGCTGGCGGCCGGGCTTGAGGCCCTGGACATCGGCGGGGGTGAGAAGTTCCAGGGCGGCGGCGCCACCCTCGCCCACCAGTTCCGCCTGCCCCATGTGCGAAACATCGAACAGGGCGGCGGAGGCGCGGGTGTGGAGGTGCTCGGCCATGATGCCGGCGGGGTATTGCACGGGCATGGAATAGCCTGCGAAGGGCACCATGCGCCCGCCCAGCTCCCGGTGCAGGGATGCCAAAGCTGTCTCGAGAAGCGTCTCAGAATCGGCCACGAATCCCCCTGCCGCGTTGCGGCGGTTGCAGTCGTGACCCCCCTCTGTCGGAAGACCTGAGAGATTCAGCGACGGGGTTGAACCCCGTGGCCTTACTCCGTCGGTGCCGGGCCCCTGACGGGACGCGGGCTTTCCAGAGTGCCCTGTCGCGTGCGGCCCTTCTGCCTGAGCGTTTCCGGGGGCCGGTTGCGCCTTCGGCGACCGCCCGGGCCATGGCCCGGACGATTCTCTCCCGCACGCGATATGCAGGCAGCGCGCATATGATCCGCTTCCGCGGCGAAAGCAAGGCAACTCACACGGCGCCGCGATGTCCCCCCTCCCCTCACGCCCGCGAAAGCGGCAGCCCTGGGCCGCCGCTGCCCAGGCGCCAGGCGGTCAGGGGAGGAAGGACAGCATGAGAAAGGCGGCGAAGATGCTGAGGTGCACCACCCCTTCCAGCACCGTGGTCCGGCCGGTGTTCAGCGTCACGGCCAGCATCAGGAAGGTGGTGGCCAGCAGCACGGTCATGGCCGCGTCCAGCCCCAGGTGCAGCGGCTGGCCCGTCGCCAGCGCCACCATCGCCACCGCCGGGATGGTCAGCCCCACGCAGGCCAGTACCGAGCCGAGCGTCAGGTTCAGCGCGGCCTGGAGGTTGTTGCGCGCCGCCGCCCGCAGCGCCGTCAGCCCCTCGGGCAGCAGCACCAGAAGCGCGATGGCGACACCGACCAGCGAGAGCGGCAACTCCGCCGCCCGCACGGCCGATTCGAGCACCGGCGCCAGCGCCTTGGCCAGCAGCACCACGCAGACCAGCGACACCACCAGCAGCCCGCCTGCCATGGCCGCCGCCGCCAGGGGCGGGCGCTCGGCGGCACCGGCGATGTCGTGGTCCGCCACGAACTCGCTGCGGTGTCGCACCAGCTGCACGTAGAGGAAGGCGATGTAGAGGCCGAGCGACACCACCGCCACGAACAAAAGCTGCGGCGGCGAATAGACCGGCCCGGCCGCGCTGGTCGTGTGGCTGGGCAGCACCAGGGTGAGCACCGCCAGCGGGATCAGCACCGCCAGGAAGGCGTTGCAGGCGGCGGTGCGGAAGCTCTGTTCGAACCAGCGCCGGCCGCCCAGCAGGAGGCACATGCCCAATATGCCGTTCAGCGCGATCATCAGCGCGGCGAAGATGCTGTCGCGCGCCACGGTGGGCTCGGCCCCGCCCAGCATCATGGAGACGATCAGCCCGGCCTCGATCACGGTGATGGAGATGGCCAGCACCAGCGCGCCCAGCAGGTCCCCGAGGCGCTGCGCCACCGTCTCGGCATGGCGCACGGCGGCGAAGATCACGCCGACCAGCGTGGCCGCGACCAGCAGGACGGGCACCAGGCCAGGGGCGGCCAGTTCGACCATGCCGATCGCGGGAAAGGCCACCGACCACCAGGGGAATCGCGTCATGGCCGCGGATGTATCAGGTTCGGCGGCCCATGATCCATCCAAGGGTGGC
>JBHYDO010000162.1:0-10563 GCA_051860645.1 Roseococcus sp. | reverse complement strand
CCACCTATGGCTCGCCGATCTTCCGCGACCATGTGCCCGAGCGTTCGCACCCCGTCGTGGAGCGCATCGAGGCGCTGGGCGGCATCGTCATCGGCAAGTCCAACACGCCGGAATTCGGCGCGGGCGGCTCGACCTTCAACGAGGTGTTCGGGCGCACGCGCAACCCGTGGAACACGTCGCTCACCTGCGGCGGCAGCACGGGGGGCGGGGCGGTGTCGCTCGCGACCGGCGAGGTGTGGCTGGCGCAGGGCACCGACCATGGCGGCAGCACGCGAAGGCCTGGCACCTACAACTCCGTGACGGGGCTGCGGCCCTCGCCCGGGCGCATCACGCGCGGCACGGTGAACAACACCTTCTCGCCCATGTCGGTGCAGGGGCCGATGGCGCGCAGCATCCCGGATTTGGCACTGTTCCTCGACACCATGGCCGGCTGGTGCCGCCATGACCCGCTGACCTATGACGCGCCGGCGACCTCCTACGCCGCCGCCGTGGCCGCGGCGGAGCAGCACCGCCCGCGCCGCATCGCCTTCACCACCGACTTCAACGGCAAGCTGCCGGTGGACCGCGAGGTGCGCGAGATCTGCGAAAAAGCCATGAAGCACTTCGAGGCGATGGGCTGCATCGTCGAGGAATTCGCCCCCGACCTGGGCGAGCTGGACGAGGCCTTCCTCGTGCTGCGCAGCCAGGTCTTCGTGGTGGACCGCGAGTTGCAGATGCAGTCCCACCGCGACCTGCTGAAGCCCGACATCATCTGGAACACCCAGCGCGGCCTGGACGCCACGCCGAGCCGCCTGGCCTGGGCGGACCGTGAGCGCGCCGCCTTCTTCCGCCGAATGGTGGCGATGTTCGGGAAGTACGACGTGTTCGTCACGCCCGGCGCGCCCACGCCCGCCTTCGACGTGATGCTGCGCAACCCCGAGACCATCGCGGGTGTGAAGCTGGAAAACTACATGGCGGGTTCCATGCTCAACGCCGCCATCACCATGACGGGCTGCCCGGCCGTGGCCGTGCCTTGCGGCTTCGACCAGTATGGGCGGCCGGTGGGCTTGCAGGTGGTGGCGCCGCACCGGCGCGAGGATGTGGCCCTGCAGGCGGCAGCGCTTTTCGAGGCGGCGGCGGGCCTCGACCGGATGCTGCCCATCGACCCACGGCCGGGCACCGTGCCGCCGGCCTCGCAGGCCTGATGACGAAGGACGAACTCACCGCATGGGCGCTGGCCAATGGCTGGCGCATGATCGGCGCCTATCCCTGCCTGCCCAAGCCCGGCGCGCCGAAGGAGGCGCTGGTGCGGATGCTGTTGAAGACCTCCGGCGTGGATCTGCAGCTGCGCCGGCCGACCGGTCGCTGGGAGAAGGTCGCGGGGCAGTCCTACCTGAAGATCCGCCCCGACCCGAAGACCGGCCAGCCCATGGACATGGGGCTGGACAAGATCACCGGCATCACGCGGCTGATGGAGCGGGCGCGGGAAGGCGAAGCCTAGTGTATGATAAGCTTCGGTGGGAGCGCCGAAGGTGTTAACCAGCTGTTAGGCAACGCCTGGGCCATCAGCAGGGCTGACAGAAGCCCCCATCATGGCGCAGGTTTTTGTAGCGTTCGGGAGAGAGAATAAGCGTGTCTTATGATTGGCTTTCGGTGATTGCGGCGATTGCAGCGGCAGCCTTATGGTTAGGGTCCAGCTTTGTCAGCATTCCCTACGGCTGGGATGCTAACCCAAACAAGGCTCACAAGACCATTGCTTGGCTAAACGGGGTTGCCGCGATGTGCACCGCCGCTTCAGCTGCATTTCAGGCGATCAAGCTCTACAACTAGATATCATCCTCTGCCCTTCCACCTTCCAGCGATGACGTTCTACCGCCGCGCGCGCTCCGCGTGCTTGCCCATGGTGGTGTAGGGCGCATAGGGCGGGAATTCGCCGATGGCGACCATGTCCACCTCCACCAGCGTGGGGCCGTCCACCTTCAACGCCTCGGCCACCACCGCGCCGAACTCCTCCGCGCGGGAGACCTTGAAATGCGGCAGGCCGGCCACGGCGGCGAGCTGCGCGAGGTCCGGTCCCAGCAGGTCGTCGCCGAAGCGGCGGCCCTCCACCACCGCATCCTGGATCACGCGGATCACGCCATAGCCGCGGTCGTTCATCACGATGGTGCACAGCCGCGCGCGCTCCTGCACGGCGGTCCAGAGCTCGCTCATGTTCATGGCAAAGCCGCCATCGCCCACCATCGCCACCGTCTTGCGGCCCTGCGCGCCCATTGCCGCGCCGATGCCGAGCGGCAGCCCAGGCCCGATGGCGGCCCCCACCGGATGCACCGCATCGCGCGGGCCATAGATCGGAAACACGCGGTTGCCCCAGGTGGTGTTGCTCATGGTGATGTCGCGCACCCACAGCGCGTCGCGCGGCATCACTTCGCGCAACTGGTCGCAGAAGCCGGCATAGGGCCCTAGCGTGTCGAGGAACTCCGCGATGGCGCGGCGCTTCGTCTCGGCAAGGTCGGCGGCGAAGGCGGGGTCGGTGTGCAGCCTTCCCTTCAGCCGCTTCGCCAGGCCCTGCGCCACAAGCCCTGCATCGCCATGCACGAACAGCGCGTTGCCATAGGTGCGGCCATCGGAGGCGGGGTCCACGTCCACATGGATGAGGTTCGCGGGCAGCTTCTGCGTGCCGTCCTGCGTCTCATGCCCGCGCAGCCGCGAGCCGAGGACGACCATCGCATCCACCGTCCCGTAGAATTCCTGGACGCGCGGCGAGCCATTGCCGTGCATGGCGCCCAGCGTCATCGGATGGTCCTCGGGCACGATGCCGCGGCCATTCCAGGAGTTCACGCAGCCGAAGCCGAGCTCGATCAGCGCCATGGCGCCGGCGCCGGCCTCGCGCGCGCCATTGCCCAGCCAGATCATGGGGCGCTTCGCGGTGGCGAGCCGTTCGGCCAGCTCGTCCAGCGCGGCCTCGGAGGGCAGCAGCGGCGGCGGGACGGGCAGTTCCAGCGTGTCCAGCGCGGCAGGCCGCGCGATCACGGCGCGCTGCAGGTCAATGGGGATCTCCACCGAGACCGGGCCGCGCGGCGCCGTCATCGCCTCCGCCGCCGCGCGCACCAGCACGCCGAAGGCCTGGTTCGCGTGGCGCACGCGATGCGCGACCTTGCCGGCGGCGGCGAGGATGGCGGTCTGGCCCGGCACGTCGTGCACGCTGCCGGTGTCGCGGTCGATGAACTTCGTGAGTGTCTGGCCGGTGATGTGCAGCACGGGCGAGCCTGCGAAACGCGCCTCCACCAGGCCGCCGACGCTGTTCGCCATGCCTGGCCCCGTGCTGGTGAACAGCACGCCCAGGTGCCCCGTCACGCGCGCATAGGCATCGGCCATGTGCGCGCCGCCCATCTCGCCGCGGCACATCACGTAGCGGATGGCATTCCGCCGCCCGATCGCGTCCAGCATCGGGATGTTGTGGACGGAGACGATGCCGAAGGCGGTGGTGACGCCGATGCGGGCCAGGAACTCGGCCACCATGTCGGCGACGGTGTAGGGGGTGTCTTGGGTCATCGGGCGCTCCCTCGTGGACGTCTTTTGCCCATGGTGTCACGACGCGCCGCCCGCGCCACCCCCCTGCCCCACGAAGGTGCCGCGTCAGGCGGCGGGCGCCACCGACAGTCCGCGCACCTGGTGCTTCGCGATGAGCGAGGCGACGAGGCCGGTGCGCTTCGCCTCCTCCACGAATTCCGCCAGGAAGGCGGCGGCGGCCGTGTTGGTGCGCGCGGTGCCGATGGCCTGCTGCACCGCGGTGAACTTGCCTTCCAGGATGCGCGCGCCGGGCTGCTTTTCCACATCGGTCAGCAGGCGCGGGCGCAGGCCGGCCAGCACGTCCAGCCCGTCGCGCAGGTAGAGGTCCAGCGCGCCATCCAGCCCTTCGGCGCGGACCAGCGTGGCCTGGTGGATGTTGCGTTCCAGCCAGAGGTCATAGGCCGCGCGGGCGGCGACGGCGATGCGCACGTCGGGCCGGTCCACCTGCTCCAGCGAGGTGATCGCGCTGCCCGGCGGCACCATGTAGGTCGCCTCGATCTCGGCATAGGCGGCGGTGAAGCTGATGCGCTCGGCGCGCTGCGGCTCGGCGCCGATGAGGCCGATGTCCCAGGCGCCGGTGCCCGCCGCATCGGCCAACTCGCCGGGGCGCGGATAGGGCACGTAGTGGACGGGAACGCCCAGCTTGTCGGCGATGGCGCGCGCCATGCCGGGCGAGACGCCGTCCGGCTCGCCCGCCGGGCCACGCCCGGTGACGAGCAGAAAGTTGCTCATGTTGATGCCGGCGCGCAGCACGCCGGTGGGGGCCAGCTGGGCTAGGATGTCGGGGGTCATGCGGGTGTTCCTTCCGGCGCAGGGCACGGCCCCCGCCCATGGTGGTCAGTCGGGACGGATGTTGTTCTCGCGCACCACCCGGCCCCAGGTCGAAATCTGGCGCGAGAGGAATTCGCGGAACACCTCCTCGCCCTTGGGATCGAGGTCGATGCCGAGGTTCAGCACCCGCGTCCGCACCGTGGGAATGTCCAGCGCGGCGCGGATGGCGGCCTCCATTCGCTGCTTGATGGCGGGCGCGATGTTGGCCGGGCCGAGGAAGCCCCAGAAGGCCCGCGCATCGATGTCCGGCACGCCGCATTCGGCCAGCGTGGGCACGTCGGGCATGGTGGGGGAACGCGTGTTGCCGGTTTGCGCCAGCGCCACCAGCACGCCGCTGTCCACATGCACGCCGATGGCCGGGCGAGTGGCGATGGGCATGTCCACCTCGCCCGCCAGTGCGGCCGCCGCCAGCGGGCCGCCGCCGCGATAGGGCACGTGCACCAGTTGCAGCCCCGTGGCGCGGCCCACCATCGCCATGGTGAGGTGCGCGAGCGAGCCGTTGCCGATGCTGCCATAGGTCAGCGTGTCGGGCCGGGCGCGGGCGGCGGCGGCCATCGCGGCCCAGTCCTTGTAGGGACGGGTGCTGTGGGCGGTCAGCACCATGGGCGCCGTGCCGAACAGCAGCAGCGGCGTCATGTCGCGCTCGGTGTCGAAGCCCATGGTCGGGATCAGCGCGGGGTTCACGGCGTGGGTGTCGAAGACCAGCACCCAGGAATTGCCGTCGGGCGCGCTGCGCGCCACCTGGCCCGTGCCGACCGAACCGGAGGCGCCGGCGCGGTTCTCCACGATGACCGGCACGCCCAGGCTTTGCGAGAGAGGCTGTTGCAGCAGCCGCGACAGGGCATCGGTGCTGCCGCCCGGGGGAAAGGGGGCCACGATGCGGATGGGGCCCGAGGGCCAGGCGGGCTGTGCGTGCAGCGCGGGGGCGGCGAGCAGCGCCGTGGCGCCGGCCAGCACGGCGCGGCGTGATGGAATGGTCATGGATCGTCCTCCCAGGGGTGTTGTTCTTGTCCCTGTTTTGCCCCGGCTTCGGGCGGGGGCGCAACCTCCCGCAGGGGCGGCGTCACTCGGCCGGGAAGCGGCCGCGGGTGCGGTTGGCGAAGGCGACGAGGGAGAGCATCACCGGCACCTCCACCAGCACGCCCACCACGGTGGCCAGCGCGGCGCCGCTGTTCAGCCCGAACAGGCTGATGGCCACGGCCACCGCCAGCTCGAAGAAGTTCGAGGTGCCGATCAGCGCGCAGGGGGCCGCGATGCGGAAGGGCACGCGCCAGAGATACGCCCAGGCATAGGCCACCGCGAAGATGCCGTAGGATTGCAGCACCAGCGGCACCGCGATCAGGACGATGACCAGCGGCTGCGCCAGGATCACGCCGCCCTGGAAACCGAACAGCAGCACCACCGTCGCCAGCAGCCCCAGCACGCCGGCGGGCTTGAGGCGCCCCGTGAAGGCCAGCACCGCCGCCTCCTCGCGAAGTGCGGCGCGCGTCGCGATGCCGGCCGCCAGTGGCACCACGACGTAAAGCAGCACGGAGAGCAGCAGCGTCTCCCACGGCACCGGGATGGAGGTGACGCCCAGCAGGAGTGCAACGATGGGCGCAAAGGCCAGCACCATCACCGCGTCGTTCACCGAGACCTGCACCAGCGTGTAGGTCGCATCGCCCCGCACCAGCTGGCTCCAGACGAAGACCATGGCGGTGCAGGGCGCCGCCCCCAGCAGGATCACGCCGGCCAGGTATTGCTGCGCGTCGGCCGGTGCGATGAGGTCGGCGAAGACCACCTCGAAGAACAGCACGCCGAGTGCGGCCATGGTGAAGGGCTTCACCAGCCAGTTCACCACCAGGGTGATGACGAGGCCCTTGGGCTTGTCGCCGATGCGGCGCAGCGATGAGAAGTCCACCGCCACCATCATCGGGTAGATCATCACCCAGATCAGCACGGCGACGACCAGGTTCACCTGCGCGTATTCGAGCGCGGCCAGCGCCTGGAACAGCCCCGGCGCCAGCCAGCCCAGCCCGATGCCCGCGCCGATGCACAGCGCGACCCAGAGGCTGAGCCAGCGTTCGAAGGTGCCGAGCGGTTCCTGCATGGCGCGAGGCTATCGCGGCACGGCAGCATCTGGCCAGCCGCGCCGGGCCGCGCCACTCTGCCGGCACAAGACGAGGAACCGTTTCATGCCCCCTGCCCCACTCCGCCTGCTCGGCCGCAAGGACGCGTTCAACGTGCGCAAGGTGCTCTGGCTGCTGGAGGAGCTGGGGGAGGAGTTCACCCAGGAGGATTGGGGCCGCGGCCACCGCAGCACGCAGGTGCCGGAATTCCTGGCGCTGAACCCGCTGGGCACCGTGCCGGTGCTGGTGGATGGCGCGGCGGTGCTGCGCGAATCCCACGTCATCATGCGATACATGGCCACCACGCGCGGCCGCACCGACCTGCTGCCGTCCGCCCCCGTGGCGCGCGGCGAGGTCGAGGCCTGGATGGACTGGGTCGCCTATGAAATGACGCTGCCCATGCGCCTCGGCTACCTCGGCAGCGTGCTGGGCCTCGCACCCTGGAACGGGCCGGGCATGGCAGCCCTTGGCCGGGCGGAATACGCGGTGCGGATGGGCGTGCTCGACGGCGCGCTGGCGCGCGGCGGGCCCTACCTGGCCGGCGCCGACCTCACCCTCGCGGACATGGCCTGCGGCATGGCGGTGCATCGCTGGGCCGCGGTGAAGGACGGCACGGAGGCACCGACGCCCGCGCTGGATGCCTGGCTGGAGCGGCTGGCGGCGCGGCCGGGATTTCTGAAGCATATCCGCAATGGGTTGCCGTAACCCGCGATTGGCGGAGGGCGAGTGCCCGCAAGCGGGAACCGCGTGGCGGGCCTGCCCAGTCGCGTGGCGAGAAGACGCCCCGCCCGGGTGCAAGACCCGGGCGGGGCGCCGGTTCAGCCCGCCGCTGCGCGCGCGAGCCTTCGCGAACGCAGCAGGTTCATCCCCATGATCACGGCGAAGACCGAGAGCGCCCCCCAGTTCACCAGGTCCCCGAAGGGCACGATCAGCACGAAGCCCGCCGCGCCGAAGAGGACACGCTCGAGGATGTTGAGCGGCGCCTCGGCGAAGCCTTCGATCGCCGCCGACATGGCGTAGATGCCCGGCAGCGCGAAGGCCGCGATGGCGAGTTGCACCCAGACGTCCGAGGAGAGGAAGGGCTGGTAGGCCATCATCAACGGCACGAAATACAGCGCCTTCGCCAATCGCCACGCCACGAAGCCCGAGGCCATGGGCGACGCATCGGCGATGGCCGCCGCCGCATAGGCCGGGATGCAGACCGGCGGCGTCACGTTGCTGTCCTGGCTGAGCCAGAAGATGATCATGTGCGCCGACAGCAGCGCCAGCGTCACCGCCCCTCCGGTGAGCGAGGCGTCGAAGACCTGCGCCCTCATGTCCTGTGGGATGGAGGAGAGCAGGCGCGCCGCATCCGCGGCCAACATCCCCGTGCCGGGTGGCGGCAGGGTGATGTCGGGGGCGGCCAGCATCGCCACCGCCCGCACCAGGTCAGGGATGTTGCCGGCCACGAAGGCCGCCTGCGCGGAGGAGGTCAGAATCATGTCCGCCAGCGCCGGCGCCGACAGCGTGGCCAGCACGACGTAGGAGGCCGTGACCGGCAGCGCCGCCCCCAGCACCAGCGAGGCGATCGCGATCAGCACGAGCGCGATGGCGAGATTCCCGCCCGCCCAGGTCTCGATCATGATGGAGAACACGTTGCCGAGGCCCGTGGTCGCGACCGCCGAGATCAGGATGCCGATGCCCACCAGCAGCACCGCCGTCGGCGCCATGGTGCGCGCGCCGAGATACAGCGCCTCCAGGATGCGGCGCGGACCCATCGGCGTGTCGGACACCCAGGAGACGACCACCACGGCCAGCGTCGCGGCACCCGCCGCATAGGCCGGGCCCACGCCGGTGAACAGCAGGTACAGCAGCACCGTGAACGGGATCAGGAAGGGCAGGCCGCGGCGGCGCACCGTTTCCATCAGCGGCGGCGCCTCCTCGTCCACGAAGCGGATGTCGTGGCGCTTGGCATGGATGCGCACGCCCACCGCCACGCCGAAGAAGAAGACCAGCGCCGGGACCGCCGAGACGGCCGCGATGGTGAGGTAGGGAATGGCCGTGAAGGAGGCCATGATGAAGGCGCCCGCGCCCATGATGGGCGGCAGGATGCCGCCGCCCGTGCTGGCCGCCGTCTCCACGCCCGCCGCGAAGTGCGGCTTGAAGCCCGCCTTCTTCATCAGCGGGATGGTGACCGAGCCCGTGGAGGTGACGTTCGCCACCGCCGAGCCCGAAATGGTGCCCGACAGCGCGGAGGCGATGACGGCCACGAAGCCCGGCCCGCCCTGCAGGCGCTTGGCCACCGCGCGGCCCAGGTCCAGCACGAAGCGGTCCGCCCCGGACACCTGCAGGAAGGCGCCGAAGATGATGAACATCGCCACCAGGTTCCAGGAGATCAGCGCGATGTTCCCGAACATCCCGTCATCGGAATAGAAGGTGCGGAACAGCGTGATCTCGACCGAAAGCCCCGGGAAGCGCAGCACGCCGGTCAGCCAGCTTCCCCAGAAGGTGACGTAGGTGAAGCCCAGGATGCACAGGATGGGCACCACGATGCCCGTGGTGCGGCGGATGAGTTCCAGCGCGATCAGCGGCGCCGCGATGGTGAAGATCCAGTCGTACCAGAGGAACTCGCTGGCGCGGGCATAGAAGGAGATCTCGCCCGTGATGAGGTAGATGGCGCAGCCCACGGCCATGAGCGCGATGGTGATGTCGATGGCCAGCCCGAGCCGCCCGCGCGTGCCCTCGTCGCGCATGATGGGCCAGGCCAGCGCGCCGATCACCGCGAAGCCGGCGAAATGGATAACGGAGGCGCGCAGCTCGCTCATCACCCCGAAGGTGTTGAGCCAGAGATGCCATGCCGAGAGGAGGACGCCGGCCACAAACAGAACCCGCGCGACGAGGCTTCCCTCGCCGCGCAGTCCCCGCGCAGCCCCTGTGTTGCTGCTCATGATCGCCTCACGCCGGGCGGATACGCTCCGGGATGGCGATACCCTTCTCCTGGTAGAAGCGCGCGGCACCCGGGTGGACGGGGTTCACCAGGCCGTTCAGCGCGGTCTCGAGCACGATCTCGCGCGTGGCGGCATGGATGCCGTTCAGGAAGGGCAGGTTCTCGAAGATCGCCTTCGTGATCTCGTAGACATCGGCCTCGGGCACCGCGGCGTTGCAGGCCAGGAAGTTCGGCTGGACGATGGTGCCGATGGGCGCCGTCTGGCCGGGGTAGGAGTTGGCCGGGATGGTCGTCGGCACATAGAGGCCGTTGCCGCCATCGGCCTTCGCCGCCTGCTCCGCGTTGAAGGAGAGCAGCTTGAACTCCGCCGCCTGGCGCGCGAAAATCTGCGTCACCGCCGCGACCGGAATGCCGCCGCCCGGGTTGCTGCCGTCGATCTGGCCGCTCAGCAGCGCCTCGGCCGAGGGGCCGAAGCCCTGGAACACCAGGCTGAAGTGTTCGTCCGGGTTGATGCCGAGGTTGGCGAAGATGAAGCGGTTGGAGAACTCGGTGCCCGAGTTGCGCGCCCCCATGGAGAAGCGCTTGCCGCGCATCTGTGCCAGGTCGTCGATGGTGCCGGTGGGGGCGAGGCTCGCGCGCTGCACGAAGTGCTCGACATTGCCCCAGATGTTCATGATGGAGCGCATGTTGCGCTGCGGGCCGGAGGCCTGGATGGGGCCCGATCCATCACGCGCATAGACGCCGAACAGGCCCTGCATGATGGCGAACTGCGCCTGGTTCTCGCGCAGCAGGCGGACGTTCTCGCCCGAGCCGGCCGAGGAGATGGCGGACATGTCGATGCCGCGCGCATTGGTCAGGCGCAGCTTGGTCAGCGTGGCGAAGGCCACGCCCACCGGGTAGTAGGTGCCGCCGATGGAGGCGGTCGCGAGGATGTAGCTGCGGGTGCCCTGGGCGCGCGCCACGGCGGGCGCGGCGAGCACGGCGGCGCCACCGGCAAGGATGTTGCGGCGAGTGGTCATTGGTTCCGTCTCCCTGTCGTGCATGGCGGCAGGCCTCACGAAAAAGGCCGACCCGCCATATTCCTGACCGGTCCTTAACCTTCCGCGCCAGCCCGCACAAGTCTGAAGCACGTCGGGCCGCCGGCGCCGT
>JBHYDO010000161.1:0-10575 GCA_051860645.1 Roseococcus sp. | reverse complement strand
CCGCGTGGTGGGCGACCGCTTCGTGTTCCAGTCGGAGGTGCTCTTCCCCACCGGCTCGGCCGACCTCACCCCTGCGGGGCAGGCGCAGCTGCGCCAGTTGTCGCGCCTGCTGACCGAGATCGCGTCCAGCATCCCGCCCGGGGTGGAGTGGCTGCTGCGGGTGGATGGGCATGCCGACCGCAACCCCATCCGCTCGCCGCGCTTCGCCACCAACTGGGAGCTCTCGGCCGCGCGGGCCATCGCCGTGGTGAACCTGCTGATCGAGGCGGGGCTGCCTGCCAACCGCGTGGCCGCCGCCGCCTTCGGTGAGCACCAGCCATTGGACGAGGGCGTCACGCCCGAGGCCCTGGCCCGCAACCGCCGCATCGAGCTGCGCCTGACGGATCGCTGAGTGCGGCCTTCCAGCCTCGGGCATTCCGGTTTAACGGGCGCGCATGGAATCCACCTTCCGCGTGCCGCGCCATGCCCTGCTGCGTGCAAAGCTCACCCTGATCCGCCGCCGGGAGACCGACAGCGCGACCTTCCGTCGCGTGTTGGCCGAGATGGGCGCCATCCTCACCGCCGAGATCTTGCGCGACCTTCCCGAGGCCATTGCCGCCATCCACACGCCGGTGGGGCCGATGAATGCGCCCATCCTGCAATCGCCGGAGCCCTGCCTCGTGGCCGTCCTGCGCGCGGGGCTGGGGCTGCTGGAGGGGGCGCGGATGGTGCTGCCCGACGCGCCGGTCGGGCATCTGGGCCTGGTGCGCGACGAGGCGACGCTGCAGGCCAGCGAGTACGTGGTGCGGCTGCCGCGCGACCTGGCGCGGCGCGGCGCGCTGGTGCTGGACCCGATGCTGGCCACCGGCGGCTCGGCCATCCAGGCCATCGCGCGGGTGAAGCAGGCGGGGGCCACCAGCGTGCGCTTCGCCTGCGTGGTGGCGGCCCCGGAGGGGGTGCAGGCCTTGCAGGCGGCGCATCCGGACGTGCCCATCCTCTCCGCCGCGCTGGATGACCGGCTCAACCTGCATGGCTACATCGTGCCCGGTCTCGGCGATGCCGGGGATCGCTGCTTCGGGACGGATTGAGGGCCGTTCAGCCCGGCCCGGGGATGCGCCCGTGCCTGAGGAACAGGTCCAGCAGGTCCAGCCGGTCGTTGCCGAAGAACAGCTTGCCGTCGGCCACGGTGGCGGGCAGGCCGAAGATGCCGGCCCGGCTGGCGCCCTCGGTATTCGCCTCCACCTCCTCCTTCCAGCGCGCCTCGGCGGTGGCGGCGATGACGGCAGCGCGGTCGAGGCCCACGCCCGCGCCAAGGTCTCCCAGCACCTGCGGGTCGTCGATCTGCGCCGCCTCGGTCCAATAGGCGGCGAGAACGGCGCGGGCGAATGGGCCGGCCTTGCCTTCCGCGCGGGCGAAGCAGCAGGCGCGCAGCGCGCGCGCGGGGCGCAGCGGGTAGTCCGGATGGTAGCGCAGCGTGACACCCGCCCGCGTCGCCCAGTCGTGCAGGTCCTGGCGATACCAGGCCACGAAGGCGGGGTTCGCCTCCAGCGGGCGGCGGCCATCGATGCGGTCCATCAGCCGCGCGAGGTGCAGCGGCACCCAGTCCACCGCGCGGCCATGCCGCGCCGCGATGGCTTCGATGCGCAGCGAGGCGAGGTAGCACCACGGGCTGTGCACGTCGAAATGAAAGGAGAGCGGCGTCATGGCAGGGGCTCCAGCCGCCCGGCCTCGGCCAGCGCGCGCAGTTCCGTCTTCCGGATCTTGCCGGAGGCGGTCAACGGGAAGGCCGCGCATGCGAACCAGCGGGCGGGCACCTTGAAGCCCGCGATGCGCGCGCGGGCGTGTTCGGCAAGCGCCGCGGCCAGCCCCTCCGTCCCGCCGCGCGGGCGCAGGGCGGCGGCGACGATCTCGCCATAGTAGGCATCGGGCAGCGCGAAGACCGCGATCTCGGCCACGCCCGGGTGGGTTGCCAGCACGGCCTCGATCTCGACAGGGTAGATGTTTTCGCCACCGCGGATGATCATGTCGCGCAGCCGCCCACCGGCCAGCTTCACCCGCCCCGCCTCGGTGACCAGGCCGAGGTCGCCGGTGCGCATCCAACCCTCGGCCGTGAAGGTCTCGGCATTGGCCTCCGGCCGGTTGTGGTAGCCCAGCATGACCATGGGCCCCCGTGCCTCGATCTCGCCGATGGCGCCGGGGGGGAGGATCGTGCCGCTGCCAGGCTCGCGTACGCGCACCTCCATCCCCGGCAGGGGCGGGCCCGCGGTGGCGAGGCGGTCGGCGTCGGCGGGTGAGGGACAGGAGATGAGGGTACTGGCCTCGGTCTGGCCATAGACCTGCACGAGGTGCGGGGCGGGGAAGGCGGCGGCGCAATCGGCCAGCACATCAGGGTTCGCATCCGCCCCCCCGCAGGTGCCGCCGCGCAGCCGTGTCATGGCATGGCGCACCCGGCCGGGCGCGTCGCGCATGGCGAGCCAGGAGGTGGGCACGCCCGAGAGCAGCGTGCAGCCCTCCTCGGCCACCACGCGGCACATCTCCTCGGGTTCAAAGGCTGGTACGCCCACATAGGCGGCCCCCGTCTGCAGGGCGCTCAGCATGCCCATGACGCAGCCCGCGCAATGGAATAGCGGGATGATGGAGGTCCAGCGGTCGGCCTCGGTGATGTGGAGCCGCCCCGCCGTGCCCCAGGCATTGGCCAGCATCCCCTCATGCGTCAGCAGTGCGCCCTTGGGGGTGCCGGTGGTGCCGGAGGTGAATTGCAGGCTGGCGGGCGCGCGCGGGTCCACCATGGGCAGGGCGGCGGCGCTGCGGGTGCCGGCCGCTACGACCTGATCCAGCGTCGTCTCGCCCATCCCCTCGTCCAGCAGGATCAGGTGGCGCAGTGCGGGCAGGCCGGGGCGGAGCGTGCGGACCGTCTCCAGATAGGCGTTGCGGCGGAAGCCGGCGGAGAGGATCATCGCCTCCGCCCCGCTGGCCGCCAGCGCCTGGCCCAGATCCTCGGCGCGGTAATGGGTGTTGAGCGGCACCAGCACCATGCCAGCCGCCGCTACGCCGAGCTGCACCACCGGCCATTCGATGCGGTTCTCGGCCAGCAGCGCCACATGCGCGCCTGGGGTCAGGCCCAGCGCCAAAAGCCCGCGCGCCAGCGCCGTGCTTTGCCGGTGCCATTCCGCGAAGCCCATGCGCCGCCCCTGGTGGGGGAAGGCCAGCGCCTCTCGCCCGCCATGCCGGGCGGCCATCGCAGCCAGCGCATCGAGGGGCGTGGCGAAGGGGGTGAGCGGCGTGACCATGGCCCGATAAAGGTGGGTTCGCGGCTGCCCGTCAAACCATGCGGTGCGCGCACGGGCCGGCCCGGTGCCGAGGTCTGCGCCAAGCCCAGGCAGGCATGACGCAGGCTTGCTGCAATGGGAGGCAGAAGCCGCTTCGTCCGGAGGAGCGAAGGCCTGGCTGGCGCTGGCCGCCACGCCGGGCGGCACGTATCCAGGCGCCGGTGCCCATCCCGGAAAAGGAACGCCCCCCATGATCGCCAGCCGCCGCCTCGCGCTCGCCCTGCCAGGCGCCATGCTCGCCGCCCCCGTGACGCTGCGCGCCCAGGGCTCGGGCACACCGCTCACCATCGTCACCGCGCTGCGCCTCGCCAACTGGGTGCCGGCCTACCTGGCGCAGCGGCGCGGCCTCTTCGCGAAGCACGGGCTGCGCGTGGAGATCCAGGCAGCCGGCTCCATCGCCGAACCGGTGGCCGTGCTCAACGCGCGCCGCGGGCAGATCGCGCTGACCGGCACCGGCATGGCAGTGAACGCCACCGTCGAGGGCGCGCGGATGAAGGTGATCGGCAAGCTCTCGGGCGCCATCGGGCTGTGGTTCATCCACAAGCCGGGCGTGACGCTGAACACCCTCTCCGACCTGCGCGGCAAGTCCATCGCCTCGCTGCGCTTCCCCTCCAACACCGTCTCCTCGCCCACCTATGCGTTGCGCTCGCGCGCCAGCATGGACCCGGCGGCGGCGGGCATCCGCTTCGTGGAGGGCCCGCCCGGCTCCATCATCCCCGCGGTGCGCGACGGGCGGGCGGATGTGGGCTGCGTGTTCGAGTTCGACGCCTCCATCGCCGAGGCGGTGCATGGCCTTACCGTCTCGCTGCCGCTGGCGCCCGTGATCGGGCCCATCGCCTTCTCGTCCGCCATCGTGCGCGAGGACTGGCTGGCGCAGAACCAGACCGCCGCGCTCGCCTTCCTCACCGCGCTCGCCGAGGCGATGAAGCTGATCCGCGAGGAGGCTGGCGCCTATGCCGAGGCCGCCGGCGCCGAGTTCGCCCAGGTGCCGCCGCCCGCCATCCAGGCCGCCAGCGCGCGGCTGCTGGGGGCCGAGGGCGTCGTGCCCACCCATCCGCGCGTGACCGAGGTGGATTGGGACGCCATCGTCGCGCACGAGCTGGTCGCCGGCACCATGCGCCAGGCGCTGCCCTACGCGCAGATGGTGGACAACACGCTCGCCGAGGCGGGGGCGCGCGCGGCCGGTCTCAGCTGATGCGGCGCCTCGACCCCTGGCTGCTGCTGCGCCAGGTGCTGCTGGTGGCGGCCATCTTCGGCCTTTGGGAATGGGGCGTGCGGGCGGGCGTGCTGGCGGCCTATGTCTATGGCCAGCCCTCGGGCGTCTGGGCCAAGGGCGTGGGCATGATCGCCTCGGGCGAACTGCCGCGCCACGCCTGGGTGACGGCGCAGGAGGCGCTGGCCGGCTTCCTCATCGGCTCGGGCCTGGGGTCGCTGTGCGGGCTGCTGCTGTGGCTTTCGCCCGCCACGGCGGCGACAGTGCGGCCGGTGATGATCGCCATCAACGGCGTGCCGAAGATCGCGCTCGCGCCGCTCATCATCGTGTGGTTCGGCATCGGCATGGAGGCGAAGATCGCGATCGCCGCCATCCTCACCTTCATCGTCTCGCTCATCGCCACCTATGCCGGCACGCAGGAGGTGGACCGCGACCTGGTGCGGCTGATGCGCAGCCTGGGTGCGTCCCGCTGGCAGACCTGGCGCAAGGTGGTGGCCCCCGCGACGCTGCCCTGGGTGGTGTCCGCGCTGCGGCTGAACGTGGGCTTCGCGCTGATCGGCGCGGTGGTGGGCGAATACATCTCGGCGCAGGAGGGGCTGGGCTACCTCGTCTACTATTCCGGCACGCTCTACGACCTGAACGCGGTCTGGACCGGCATCTTCGCGCTGATGGCCATGGCGCTGCTGATGGACCGCGCGGTGACGAGCCTCGAGCGCCGGGTGCGCTGGTCATGAGCGAGGTGGTGCTGGAGGCTGGGGGCCTCGGCCTGGAATTCCCTGGTGTCACGGCCTTCCGCGACATCTCCTTCACGCTGCGCCGGCGCGAGGTGCTGGCCATCGTCGGGCCTTCGGGCTGCGGCAAGTCCTCGCTGTTCAACGTGATCGCGGGGCTGCAGGAGCCCACGCGCGGGCAGGTGAACGTGCTGGGCCGCCGCGTGGCGGGTGCCGCGGGCCATGTCGGCTACATGCTGCAGAAGGATCTGCTGCTGCCCTGGCGCAGCGTGCTGGACAACGTGCTGCTGGGCCTCGAGGTGCGCGGCGTGAAGCGCGCCGAGGCCGAGGCGCGGGCGCGCGGCTTGATCGAGGCCTATGGGCTGAAGGGCTTCGAGGCGCACCGCCCCGGCACGCTCTCGGGCGGCATGCGCCAGCGCGTCGCCTTCATGCGCACCCTGGCGCCGGACCCTGAGGTGATCCTGCTGGACGAACCTTTCAGCGCGCTCGACTTTCAGACGAAGCTGCTGTTGCAGCGCGAGGTGCAAGGCATCATCCGCGAGCGCGGCAAGAGCGCCATCCTCGTCACGCACGACATCGGCGAGGCCATCGTGATGGCGGACCGCGTGCTGGTGCTGAGCCGCCGACCCGGCACCATCAAGGCCGAGCACATCATCACCCTCCCCGCCGCGGTGCGCGACCCGGTGGAGGCGCGCCGCACGCCGGAGTTCCAGGCGCAATTCGACGCGATCTGGGGCGAACTGGACACGCCGCTGGAGGCGCCCGGGGCCTGACGGAAGTCCGCCGGCGGGGCCGGGGCCGCTTCCTTGCCGTCCTGGCATGTTCTGCTCATCGTCGGCCGCGGCGGTGCTTGTCGCGCTTGGGGGCCGCCTTGCCGCGTGGGGACGGCGGGGCAGCGATTCGCGTGGCTGAAGTCGGAGGCGGGGCCTTCGGGGGTTTGGCCTTCGGGGGTTTGGCTTTCGGGCGGGCGGCCTTGGGGTGGGCAGCCGGTGGCACGCTTGGGATCGGGATGCCCGCGGCCCCGGCATAGCGCTGCAGGGTCGCGCCGGCGGCCAGATGCGGATAGGCCTCGGCGCCGCTCGGCCAGCCGCGGGCGAAGGCGGCCACCTCCGCGTGATCCAGCCGCCTGATGGTCTGAACGAGGACGGAGGCCGCCTGGGCCGGGCGCAGCCGCTCCTGCCGCAGCAGGTGCAAGTGCCATTCGCGCGCGCGCAGCGAGCACCAATCCACCAGCGCTTCCTGCAACGCCCGCCGCACTTCCGGCGGCAGCGCCTCGAAGGCGCGATAGGGGTCGCCCTTCAGCCTGCTGTAGGGCCGGGTGGCAATGCTGTTGTCCATGGGCTGTCGTAGAGCATGGCCAGCGAAAGCGGAATCGCCGGCGCGGCACGATCATCCTCTCAGCGGAACCCGAAGGGCGCTGCAAAGAAGCGCTCCCTCTCCCGAGGGGGCAATGCCAGCCCGCCGGCCGGGGCAGCGGGCGTGGCCCGGCCGGTCGCGGCGGCGTGCGGCGGGGGCGGGGAGGAGGCAGGTGCAGCCTCCACCGGCACCGGCACCGGCGCCGCCGCCACCACGACCGAGGCGGTCGCGACCGGCGCTGTCGGTGCCGAAGGGGCTGCCGGCGGGGCGGCCGCCACGGGCGGTGGCGCGGCGGAGACCTGCGGCGCCACCACCGGCGGGCCGAGCCAGCGCGCGAAGGCCGTGAGTTCCTCCGCCATGACGCGCGCCTCGGTCTGCGCCATCTCAGTGCGCAACAGCCGGACGGCGCGCTCCGTCTCACCGGCCGCGGCGTAAGCGAGCGCCAGGTTGTGCCGCGCCGCAGCCGGCACATTCCCCGGCAACTCCGCATCGGCGAGCACTGCCATGGCCTCGCGCGGCGCCCCCGACGCGATCAGCGACATGGCGAAATTGCTGCGAAGCGTCCAGTTCATCGGCGCCAGGGCGAGCCCGAGCTGGTAGGCGGCCTGTGCGGCCGCGCGGTTGCCGGCCATATCCTGGGCGAGGCCCAGCCCCCCATGGGCGCTTGGGCTGCGCGGCGCCAGGCGGACCGCCTCCTCATGGGCCTGCACCGCTCCGGCGGCATCCCCGGCGCGCAGCAGCAACCGCCCGATCCAGAGGAGGCGGCGCTCGTTCGGACGTTCCAGGGCCAGGAGGGCGCGCTGCGTGTCTGCGGCCTCGGCGAAGCTGCCCGACTGCTCCAGCAGGACGGCGAGTTGCCCCAGGATGTTGGCATCGTTCGGATTTCGCACCGCGGCCTCCCGCAGGACGGCGAGGCGCGGGCGGACATCGCCCGGAGGGCTGGCCGCCTGCGCGAGGCGAAGCCGGCTTTCGAGGGAGATCTGCGGGCGCTCCTGCCCGCCGCCGCAGGCGCCGAGGGCAATCAGCCCGGAGGCCGCCAAGCCACGCAAGAACCGAGACGGCATCATTCCCCCAAGGCCCGCCCATGGCCAATTCCCTGGCATGCCAACCTATCCGGCAACGGCGCGAAAGGCGAGAGCCGCCGTCATCGCACCAACCGCAAATTTGCGAGCTGCTGCCCGATCTGCTGGAAGGCGGGCCGCAATTGGGTCGGCTGCGATACGAGGAAGTAGTTGGCCGGTGTTGAGGCGCAGTTTTCATAGAGTGTCTGGGTGGCTGCATCGACGTTGCCCGCCGTGTTGAGAACAACCGTGTAGATGGTGATGCGGCCATCACTGGATTTGATCTCGGTGCAAAGCTCGGCCATCCGGGTGTTCAGCTGCGCCGCCGTGGTCCTGTTGTCGCTGGGCCGGCCATAGCCACCATAGTCACGGTTGTTGCCGACGGGGGGCGCGCCGGCCCGGGTCTCGAGGCAACGATAGGTGTTTCCCGGCAGCACGTTCGGCAGCGTGGCGGGACAGGCGGTGGTGGTGGCCGGGCAGACGACGGGCTGGAGATGCTGCCCCGGACCGGGCGGGGTGATGCCCGAGGCGACGGTCGGAAATGAATTCGTGTTGACCGCATTGACGCCGCAGGCGCCAGGCAGGCCGCCCGGAAAGTCGAACCAGCCATTGGCGCCATCGGTCATCATCACGATGACCTTGCGCATGAACCGCGAATTGTAATCGAGCGGCAGCGAGGTGGTCCAACCCGGGGGCGGCGGGCCGAGATTCCAGGCGGCGCGCCAGTTCGGGCTCAGCGTGAACCAGCCGCCCAGCAGGCCGATATTGCCCATGGTCCCGCCCCGGAAGCTCGGGCGCAGGCTCTGGATGGTGTTCAGCACCGTCGTCTTGGATGCGGTCAACGGCAGGATCGCCGTCGCCGGGCAACCCAGGTTGGGCCCGACATTGTTGTTGCCCCGCCAGAGTTGATAATCCTCCGTGATCGCGTGCTGGCCCACCGTGTCGGCCGCCCAGCGAATCCGGGCCCAGTCGTTGTCGCCGGCGACGGGCGCGCGCGTCACGGTGGTCGTCGTGTTCGTGCCGGCCGGGCGTGTCGCCGTCACCTGGGTGTAGTCGCCCAGCGTCGAGCGGTAGAGAAAGGGCCGGAAGGGATGGATGCCGGGCGGATGGTCCATCCGGTCGCCGTCCACAGGCGCACCGGGGTAGCCCACCCGCGCCTCGACGCAGCCCCGCCAGCTGGCGGGGGCGAAATCGGCGGCGAGGTTGGCGCGCGAGGTGGCGTCCAGCCAAGCCTCGCGAGCCGGCCCCGTGCCGATGTTTACGGTCGTCGTGTAGGGCACCACGGAGACCCAGAGGTTGGGCGAGGTCTCCCGGTTGCCATAGAGGACATTGACCATGTCCGCGGCGGCCAGCCGCAGCAGGTCCAGATTGTTGTTGCGGCCGGCCACGACCTGATCCGGCTCGCTCGGCACCGTGGTCACGACGCAATTCGCGCCGGTGCGGTTGCTCGGCGCCGCGCAGTTCGTGTCCATCGAGCCGGTGACGTCGAGCACGAGCGCAAGCTCCAGACCGATGTCCGCGCGCCGGGCCTCGCCGACGGCGGTGACCGTCAGCGCGCTGTAGCCCAGCAGCCGCGTGAAATAGGCGGGGATGGTCGCCGAGGCCGAGACCCGCACCGTGCCGATGTCGAGCTGGACCGGCGGCTGGAACACCGCGGTCGAGTTCATGAAGCCCGATCGCGCGCCGCCGATCATGGCCCCCTGCGGCGTGCTGGCCGTGGTGCCGGGCGTGAAGTTCGTCCAGAACATGCTGGCCGCTTCCTGGTCGCGCGTGGCGGCGGGCACGCCGACATTGCGCGCCATGGCCAGGGCCGCCGCGTCCACGGCCGAGTAGAGGCGCGACTGCAGCACCCAGGCGCGCGCGCCATCGGTGGCGAGGCCGGCAAAGGCGGTCAGCGGAATCGCCAGCAGCCCTGTCATGACGGCGACGTTGCCGCGCCGGGATCGCCAGAGCGTCACGGGCACCCCCCTGTCAGGCTGCGAAGTTCGGCCGAGCGCGGGCGCACGACGGTGTAGGCGCGGATGTTGGGCGGGCCGCGCGTGCCGAAGAAGATCGGTGCGGCCATGATGAGCCAGGGAACGCCCGTGTTGACGATCTCGACCACCAGCACCGACTGCCCCGGCGGCACGGTGAAGCTGGCGGGCAGATTGCTCGTCCCCGCGACGCGCGCGGCCAGCGTGGTGTCGCCGCGTGAGCAGGTCCAGGCGACCTCGTTGCCGTTCTGCGGGTTCGACACCACGCTGATGACGGTGCGCGCGCGAACCTGCGTGGGCGTGACATTCCAGGCCGGGAAGGGGTCGGCCACGGCCTGGGCAGTGGCGAAGAGTCCCTCGACCGCGTTCCGGTTCAGCACCTCCAGCCGGGAGCCGGCCTGGGCGGCGCTGGTTGCCGCCTGCTCGATGCGATACCAGAGCCGGAGGTAGTTCACCGCCTCCGCCGTGGCGATGAACAGGACGAGCAGCACCGGGGCGATCAGCGCGAATTCCACCGTCGCATTGCCCGTTCGCGATCGCCCCACGGCGCGCCCGCGCCGCTCAGCTCGGATAGGGTTCATTCTGGACC
The DNA here is from genome assembly GCA_051860645.1 of Roseococcus sp. Classification (GTDB taxonomy): domain Bacteria; phylum Pseudomonadota; class Alphaproteobacteria; order Acetobacterales; family Acetobacteraceae; genus Roseococcus. The sequence continues at coordinate 344 of JBHYDO010000161.1, read as the reverse complement.
ACGAACACGGCGCGGTAGGTCAGCAGGTCGGACGACACGAGTCGCTGGGCCATGGGCGTGAGCAGGCTCGAGCGATATTGCACCACATAGCGCACCACCTCGTCCGGCCCACCAAGGCCGGGCACCCCGGCGCCCACGATGCCGAGCGCGGCATGATTGGGGAAGGCGGTGGGCGTGATGGTAAGGTTGGCCGCGTTCAGCGGCAGGCCGGTGGAGCTGATGACGATCTGCGCCATGCGGTCCAGCCGCGTCATGCCATCGGGTGGTGCCGCCCCCAGCGTGACCCAGCGCGCGCCGCGCCGCGTGCCGTGGTCCACCCCCGCCGCGACGGTGATCTGCCAGGA
>JBHYDO010000160.1:0-10588 GCA_051860645.1 Roseococcus sp. | reverse complement strand
GCGCGCCCTCACGCAGCGCCTCCACCCCCGCGCCGAAGTCGCAGCGCGGGCGCGGCAGGCCGGATTGCGCCATCAGCAACGGCGCCACGGCCAGCAGGATCAGCGCAGGCCGCATCGCGCCAGGGCCTCCGCCATGTGGGCGGGAATGGGGGCCAGCGCGGCACGTGGCGGGTCAAGCGGCAGGACCAGTGCACGCGCCAGCAACTGCATGGGCGCCTCGCCGCCGCCATAGCGGGCATCGCCCAGGATGGGGCAGCCCAGATGCGCCATGTGGACGCGCAGCTGGTGGGTGCGGCCGGTGCGCGGCGTGAGTTCCACGGCGGTCCGTGCGCCGTCGCGGCCGAGCACGCGGTAGAGGGTGGTGGCGGGCTGCCCGGCGGGGTCCACGACCATGCGCCAGCCGGCTTCGCGCGTGCTGGTCTTGAGGAGCGGGGCCTGGATGTCGCCCGCCGCGTCGGGCGGGGCACCGCGCAGCACGGCCCAGTAGGTCTTTCGCGCGCGGCCTTCGGCGAACAGGGCGCCGAGGGCGGCCAGCGCCGGCTTTGTGCGGCCGAGCGCCAGGCAGCCGGCCGTGTCCTGGTCCAGCCGGTGCGCGGGTTGCGGGAGGTGGCGCTTGCCCTGCTGCAGCAGCGGCAGCCAGTCCTCGAGCGAGGGGCCGCCGCGCGGGCCGGCATGGACGGCGAGGCCGGCGGGCTTGTCGAGGATCAGGACCTCGGGGTCCTGGTGGAGGATGACCAGCAGCATCACGGGCCCCTATTCGATATCTGCCAAGCCAGATATCTGCCTTGACGGATGGATCCGGGGCATCTATCTGACCAGATATCTGGTATGACAGATGGTTGGTTGGGGGTAGAGATGGATCGGATCAGACCTCGGTTCGGCATGCAGGTGTCAGGCACCGACGCTTGGCCCCGGCCGGATGTGGTGGCCCCCATCGTCAACCGGCTGCTGCGGGGCGAATCCGGCAAGATGTTCGGCCTGCGCCGCATCGGGAAATCCAGTTGCATGGCGGTCGTCCGCGAGAAGCTCGCCGGGCGGGCCATCATCATCCATGTCGATGCGCAAAACGCCAACACGCTCTCGGCCTTGATGCAAGGGTTTCTCAAGGCGGTTCCCGAGGCCGCGGGATCAAGCTCCCTGCGCAAGCGCCTGGCCCAATTGGTCGGTCTGGCCGAGCCCCTCATGGCGTTCTTCCAACTCGTGTCCGAAGGGAAGCCCGCGGCGCTGGATGCCACGGCGGAGGCCGCCTTCCTGTCCTACTGGCACGCCTTCGCCCCCACCATCGGCGAGCATCTGAGCAGCCAGCCGCAGCAGGTGGTGCTGTGCCTCGACGAGTTCCCGATGCTATGCGCCAAGCTGGCACGCGACGCCAACGGCGTCGCCACCGTCAACAACATCCTTGCCGAATTCCGGCGCTGGCGCGGGCTGCAGCCCCGGCCAGTCGCGATGTTCTTCACCGGCTCCATCGGGTTCACGGCGGTCGCCAAGGCGCGGGGCCTCGATCGCAACGCGCTCAACGACGCCCGAAGCCTGCCCTTGCCGCCCCTGCCGCGCGCGGAGGCGGAAGCCTTCGTCCAGGCCTTGATCGCGGGCGCGAAGCTCGATCCCTGGCCCCCCGCGATGCGAACCCGCTTCCTCGATTTGCTCCCGGAACTTCACGCCGGCGTGATCCAATACGCCTTCTCCAACGCCATGGACGCCCCGGTGGGCAGCGAGGAGGACGTGGCGCGCGTGTTCCACGCGGTCACGGAACCCGGCCTGCTGGCCGATTTCTACCAGCAGTTCGACGACCGGCTGAACGCCCAGGGCCGGCCGGAGGCCCGGCAACGCCGCATCGCGCTGACGGTGGTGGCCAGCGCCGGTGAGGCCGGCCTGCCCGTCGCAGAGTTCCATGCGCGCTTCGTGGCGGCCGGCGGCGCGCCGGGCGAGGCGGACGACCAGCGCATCATCCTGCTGGAAGACGGCTTCCTGGCGCAGGACCTGGCCACCAACCGCCTGTCCCTTGCCGATGGCATGGTGCGCGCCTGGTGGCGCGCGCGCGGCGGCGGCGCGTGACCATGTCCCAGCTGCGCCGCTTCAACCCCTATGGCCTGCCCGACTCGCTGGTCGAGGCGATCGCGACGGGCCGGGACCGGCTGGTCGGGCGCATCCTCGACGAAATCGAGGCCAATCTCACCAGCCGCCCGCGGCAGCACCTGCTGGTCCGCGCCCCGCGCGGCGCGGGAAAATCCTTCCTCATGCGCCTGGTGCAGATCGCGCTGCGCCGGAAGGTGGAGGCGGCCGCCTGGCCCGTCCTGGCCGTGCTGCTGCCCGAGGAGCAGCGCAACGTGCGCCGCCCGCACAGCTTCCTCGCCGAAATCCGCCGCCTGGTCGAGGGGCGTCCGGCGGAGGAGCTCCGCGTGCGCTGGTCGGAGGACCAGGCGGCCTGGGACACCGAGCTGGCCGCGCTGGACGCCGCCATCGGCGAGCGCCTGCTGATCGTCATGGTCGAGAATTTCGACCACCTGCTCGGCACCGCCTTCAAGGGCGAACAGGCGCAGGCCGTGCTGCGCCACACCCTGGCGCGCGACGACGGGCGGATCATGCTGCTCGCCACCAGCACGCAGCGCGTGGCGCCGGACTACGACGACCCGCTGTTCCGCGGCTTCACCGAGCTGCGCCTGGAACCGTGGTCCGAGGACGAGTGCATGGAATTCTTCGCCGCGGCGCGCGCGGCGACCGGCAAGCCCCCGCTGACACAAGCGCAGCAATCCCGCGCGCGGGCCATCGCCGTTTTCGCGGGGGGTTCGCCGCGCATCGCCACCGTGCTGCACGACGCGCTGGACAGCGGGGATGCGGTGGGCGCCGCCGAAATCCTGGACGCGCTGGTGGACGAGATGTCCGACTACTACCGCAACCGCCTCGACGGGCTGAGCCCGCGCGCGCAGGACGTGTTCGACACGCTGCTGCGCCTGGGCGAACCGAAATCGCAATCCGAGGTGGCGCGCGCCATGGGCGAGGCGCAGAACCGCGTGGCGGAGGTGTTTTCCGAATTGCTGGCGGACCAGATGCTGGTGGGCCAGCGCGCGGCGCAGGGGCGCGAAACGCTCTACCGCGCGACGGACCGGCTGATGGTTCATTTCTACCGCACCCGCTACTTCGACCCCGAGCAGCGCGCGAGCCGGCTGGAGGCCATCGCGGATTTCCTGGCGAGCTTCTTCGACGCGGAGGAGCTCGGCCAGGAGGCGGTGAAGCTGGAGGCGCAGGGGCGGGAGCGGGATGGCGCGGTGCTGCGTGGCTTGAGCGCGCGGGGCGCGGGCGCGTCGCCCGCGACGGAGGCGGCCGCACCGGCTGATCCCGGCCTCGGAGGACTAGCCGAAACGGCATTCCGGCTCAGCCTGGCGCGTGACCACCCGGCGGCCATCGCCACCCTGCGCGAGGCGCTGGCCCGTGCCGAAGCGGTGGGGGATGTGCGCGAGCAGGCGCGGAGCCTACGGCGTCTCGGCTGGAACCAGGGCGAGATGGGCGAGCACGCGGCGGCGGTGGCGACGCTGCGCGAGGCGCTGGCCCGCGCCGAGGCGGCGGGGGATGTGGGCGCGCAGGCGGAGAGCCTTCACCTTCTCGGCTGGAACCAGGGCCAGATGGGCGAGCACGCGGCGGCGGTGGAGACGCTGCGCGAGGCGCTGGCCCGCGCCGAGGCGGCGGGGGATGTGCGCGAGCAGGCGGGGAGCCTTCGCCATCTCGGCTGGAACCAGGGCGAGATGGGCGAGCACGCGGCGGCGGTCGCGTCGCTGCGCGAGGCGCTGGCCCGCGCCGAGGCGGCCGGGGATGTGGGCGAGCAGGCGCGGAGCCTTCGCCTTCTCGGCTGGAACCAGGGCGAGATGGGCGAGCACGCGGCGGCGGTCGCGTCGCTGCGCGAGGCGCTGGCCCGCGCCGAGGCGGCCGGGGATGTGGGCGAGCAGGCGCGGAGCCTTCGCCTTCTCGGCTGGAACCAGGGCCAGATGGGCGAGCACGCGGCGGCGGTCGCGTCGCTGCGCGAGGCGCTGGCCCGCGCCGAGGCGGCCGGGGATGTGGGCGAGCAGGCGCGGAGCCTTCGCCTTCTCGGCTGGAACCAGGGCGAGATGGGCGAGCACGCGGCGGCGGTCGCGTCGCTGCGCGAGGCGCTGGCCCGCGCCGAGGCGGCCGGGGATGTGGGCGAGCAGGCGCGGAGCCTTCGCCTTCTCGGCTGGAACCAGGGCGAGATGGGCGAGCACGCGGCGGCGGTCGCGTCGCTGCGCGAGGCGCTGGCCCGCGCCGAGGCGGCGGGGGATGTGCGCGAGCAGGAACGCAGCCTCAGTGGCCTCGGGGTTATGCTTCGTCGTGCACACCGGGGGCACGCAACCGACCTCCCCGCCCTCGGTGCCGCCGCGCATGCCCTGCTCAGCCGGGCGCGTGCTGGGGGGGCTCCCGCCGAGACCCTCGCCGCCTTCGCCGATGACATCGCCGCCCTGCTCCTGCGCGAGAACGCCTGGGCGGAGGCCCGCTTCCTGCACCACGCCGCCGCCTGGGAGCCGCATATCGGCCAGATGGCCCCCGCCATGGCGGAGGAGGCCGCGCGGCTGGAACGCACCCGCGCCTTCGCGCGCGTCGCCGAGGCGCTGTCCGTGCTCGAAACCGCAAAAGGCCCGCCCCAGGCCCTGGCCGAGGCCTTCACCGCCGCGCTCGCCGCCGCCGTGACCGACGCCGCCCTGCTGCGCGATCTCGCGGCCATGCTGGCGGCGCGGCACCCGCGCCTGGCCCAGCGCTTCGCCGCGCTGTTCGAAGCGCGCGCGACCGATCTGGAACACCCCGGGGACCCGGCGGCGCTGGAGCGCTTCGACCCGGACATCGTCACCGCCATCCGACGGCTGCGCGGCGTGCGCGCGGCGGAGGAAGCGCCCGCCGCCGCGCCGCGCCGTCGCGCGCGGTCCCGCAAGAAGCGGGAGTGAGCCTGCGCTACTCCGCCGCCGCCGCCGCCGTGGGTTCCACCACGCGCTTCTGGCTGCGCATCCAGGCGAAGTAGAGGTCGCGCGCCTGGACCGCCACCGGCCCGATGGGCAGGTCGCGCCCATTGTACTGCGAGCAGGGCTGCACCTTGGAATAGTTGCCGGTGGAGAAGATTTCGTCGGCCGTCTCCAGCTCCTCCGGCCGCACGGCGCGTTCCTCGACCGCGACACCCGCCTCGCGCAACAGCTTGATGATCCGCTGGCGGGTGATGCCGTTTAGGAAGGTGTGGTTCACGGCGGGCGTGATCGCCACGCCGTCCTTCACGAACCAGAGGTTCGAGCTGGCGAATTCCGCGATGTTGCCCGCCACGTCGCACATCACCGCCATGTTGGCCCCCCGCTCCACCGCCCAGGCGGTTGCGCGCGAGCCGTTGGGGTAGAGGCAGGCGGCCTTGGCGTCGGTCGGCGCCATGTCGGTGGCGGGGCGGCGGAAGGGCGTCAGCATGGCCGAGAAGCCGGCCCAGGGCGGGATCGGCGCGTCATAGAGCGAGAGGATGAAGTCCGTGCTGTCCGGGTCGGGGCGCGCGGCGCCGATGCCAGAGCGGATGAAGAACATCGGCCGGACGTAGAGCGTGGCGCCGGCGCCCATGCGGCGGATGCCTTCCTCGCAGAGTTCCTGGATGCGCTCGGCCGTCACCTTGGGCTTCATGCCCATGACGTGCGCGGAGCGGATGGCGCGGGCGCAGTGGCGGTCGAGGTCGGGCGCCCAGCCCTCGATGGCGCGCGCGCCGTCGAAGATGACGGAGCCGAGCCAGAAGGCGTGGTCCATGGGGCCCAGGATCTTGGGCTCCTCGGTGAACCACTTGCCGTCGTACCAGAACACACCCGCCATGGTGGCCTCCTTCGCCAAGGAGCCAGCATGCCATGCCGGGGCTTGGGCTTGAACCCCCGTTGTAGGCAGCCTGGGCGCGGTCTAGCCTCGGCTCCATTGCGAATTGAGGGAGGTACCCAGCAAATGACGATCCATTTCGTCGTCCATGACGAGGGGGATTCCGTGGGAGTCGTGGTGGTGGAGGGGCTCAAGGCCTCGAACCGCATCAGCGGCTGGATCATGGACCAGGACAAGATGATCGACTTCGACGCGAAGTCCGACATTCCGATCGGCCACAAGCTTGCCGTGCGGCCCATCAAGGCCGGCGACGCCATCATCAAGTATGGCGTGGACATCGGGAAGGCCATCGCGGACATCGCCCCCGGCGAGCATCTGCACGTCCACAACGTCAAGACGAAGCGCTGGTGAGGGAACCCCAATGGGCATCAATCTGAAGGGGGCCAGCTTCGAAGGCTGGCGCCGCGAGAACGGCCGGATGGGCGTGCGCAACTACGTGCTCATCCTGCCGGTGGACGACATCTCCAACGCCGCGGCCGAGGGTGTCGCCCGCAACATCCAGGGCACGCTGGCCATCCCGCACGCGTACGGGCGGCTGCAGTTCGGCGCGGACCTGGACCTGCACTTCCGCACCATCATCGGCACGGGCTGCAACCCGAACGTGGCGGCCGTGGTCGTCATCGGCATCGAGCCGGGCTGGGCCGGCAAGGTCGCCGAGGGCATCGCCGCGACGGGCAAGCCTGTCGAGGCCTTCGCCATCGAGCAGAATGGCGACATCGCGACCATCGCCGCCGCCTCGCGCGCGGCGTACCGCATGGTGCGCCACGCCACCGGCTTGAAGCGCAGCCGCGCGCCGATGCAGGAGCTCTGGGTCTCGACCAAGTGCGGCGAGAGCGATACGACCTCGGGTCTCGCCTCCTGCCCCACCGTGGGCAACAGCTTCGACAAGCTGTGGGAGAACGGGAACACGCTGGTCTTCGGCGAAACCTCCGAGATCACGGGCGGCGAGCACCTTGTCGCGGCACGCTGCAAGACGCCCGAAATCCGCGCCGAGTTCATGCGGATGTTCGACCGCTACCAGGCCGTCATCGAGGCGAACAAGACCAGCGACCTCAGCGACAGCCAGCCCACCAAGGGCAACATCGAGGGTGGGCTGACCACCATCGAGGAAAAGGCGCTCGGCAACATCCAGAAGATCGGCAAGAAGTGCACGGTGGATGGCGTGCTGGACAAGGCCGAGATGCCGACCCATTCCGGGCTGTGGTTCATGGACTCTTCGTCGGCGGCGGCCGAGATGGTGACGCTCTGCGCGGCCTCGGGCTTCGCGGTGCACACCTTCCCGACGGGGCAGGGCAATGTGGTGGGCAACCCCATCGTGCCCGTCATCAAGCTGACGGCGAACCCGCGCACGCAGCGGACCATGAGCGAACACATCGACGTGGACGTGACCGGCCTGCTGCAGAAGCAGATGAACCTGGATGATGCCGGCGAGGCACTGCTGGACTGCATCATTCGCACGGCCGATGGCCAGGCGACGGCGGCGGAAATCCTGGGCCACCGGGAATTCAGCCTGACGCGGCTCTACGAGAGCGCCTGAAGCCGGCGCAACGGGCGGGAGGTGCGCGCATCTCCCGCCTGCCATGCTCCGCCGGATGACCACCACCGATTCCGCATCCGGCCGCCCCGCCATCATGGCGGGGTTCACCGTCGCCCTGCTGGCCTGGGGCCTCGGCTTCTATGGCCCCGGCGTGCTGCTGGCGGCGCTGCATGAGCGCCATGGCTGGCCGGTCGCGACCGTCTCCGCCGCCATCACGGTGCATTTCCTCTCGGGCGCGGTCCTGGTCGCGCGGTTTCCCGCGTTGCAGGCACGGCTGGGCCTTGCCTGGCTGGTCGCGGGCGGCGGCGTGCTGCTGGCGCTGGGCATCGCCGCCTGGTCGCTGGTGCCGCAGGCCTGGATGCTGTTTCCGGCCGCGCTGGTCTCGGGCGCGGGCTGGGCGCTGACCTCCGGCGCCGCGGTCAACGCCATCGTGGCGCCCTGGTTCGAGCGCGGGCGGCCTGCCGCGCTGTCCATCGCCTACACGGGTGCCAGCCTTGGTGGGGTGCTTTTCACGCCGCTCTGGGCCGTGCTGGTGGGCGCGCTGGGCCTGCCCGTGGCGGGGCCGCTGCTGGCGGGGCTTGGCATCTGCGTCTTCGTGGTGCTGGGGCTGGGGGTGCTGCGACGCCGCCCGCCCGCCGCGGGGGCGGCTGCGCCGGTGGCACGGCCCCTGCCCGCGGGGCGCGGCATCTGGGCGGACCGGCGCTTCGCCACGCTGAGCCTCGCCTTCAGCCTCGCCATCTTCGCGCAGGTGGGGCTGATCGCGCATCTGTTCTCGCTGATGCTGCCGGCCATGGGGGCCACGGGCGCGGGGCTGGCGATGAGCCTGCTCACCGCCTGCGCCGTGGCCGGGCGCTTCCTGCTGGCCGCGTCCCTGCCGCCGGGCGTGGACCGCCGGCGCGCCGCCGCCCTGAACTTCGCGGTGCAGGTGCTGGGCAGCCTGCTGCTGCTGGCCGCCGGGGCCGAGGGCGTGTGGCTGATGCTGGGGGGCTGCGTGCTGTTCGGCCTGGGCGTCGGCAACCTGATCTCGCTGCCGCCGCTGATCGCGCAGAGCGAATTCGCGCCCGGTGAACTGGGCCGGGTGGTGGCCCTGGTCACGGCCGTAAATCAGGGCGCCTATGCCTTCGCGCCCGCCGTCTTCGGGCTGCTGCGCGAGGCGACGGGCGGCGGCGGCGCGGTGATGGTGGCGGCGGCCTTGCTGAAGACGGCCGCCGCCCTCATCATCACCCGCGCGCGACCTTCACCGCGTTCTTCGACGCCGCCACCATGAGGCCCACCTCATTGGCGATGGTCACCAGCTTGAAGCCCATCTTGATCATCCGGTTCGCGTATTCCGGCGTGCCGTTGTGCAGGCCGGCCGCGATGCCGCGCTTGGACGTTTCCTTCAGCAGCTTCTCGTAGATGTCGAGGATGAACTTGTCCTCCACATCCAGCTTCGGCGTCATGCCGTAGCTGAAGGAAAGATCGCTCGGCCCGACATAGATGCCGTCGATGCCCGGCACGTCCAGGATGGCCTCGATGTTGTCGATGGCCTGCTTGGTCTCGATCATGGGGATGACCAGGATCTCGTCATTCGCCGTCGCCTGGTAGCCGCCCGCGCTGCCATAGGCGCCGGCGCGGATCGGGCCGTTGGAGCGCGTGCCGGCGGGCGGATACTTGGAATACTGCACCAGGTTCGCCGCTTCCTGCGGCGTGTTCACCATGGGGCAGATCACGCCATAGGCGCCGGCGTCCAGCACCTTGCCCACGATGCCCGGCTCGTTCCACGGCACGCGCACCATCGGCGTGGCGCCCGAGCCCGAGGCGGCGATGCCCTGGAAGCAGGCCACGCAGGACTGGTAGTCCTGCACGCCGTGCTGCATGTCCACCGTGACGCTGTCCCAGCCGCACTGGCTGTACATCTCGGCGGAGAAGGCGTTGGGGATGGCCAGCCAGCCATTCACCACCGCCTTGCCGGCCTTCCACGCTTCCTTGACCTTGTTGGCCATCAACCAATCCTTCCTCACCTTGCGGGATGCAGACGCTAGAGCGGTTTGGCGGGGGGCGCACAGCCCCCCGGCCGTTCAATCCCCCCCCTTCTTCAGTCACCGGGACGGATGCCGGCGTCGCGCATCACCACGCGGAACTTCTCCAGCTCCGCGTCGCGGAAGGCGCGGAAGGCCGCGGCGTCGCGGTAGACGATGGGCGTCGCCAGCCGGCGGAACCCCTCGATCACCGAGTTCGCCTGCAAGGCCCGCCGGCAGGCCGCGTCCATGCGCGCGATCACCTCCGGCGCGGTGCCCGGCGGCGCGAACAGGCCGGACCAGATGCTGTACACCAGGTCCGTCCCCTGTTCGCGCAGCGTCGGCGTGTCGGGGAATTCCGGCGAGCGCTGTTCGGCGAAGACCGCGATGGGGTGCAGGTTGTTGGCGCGCAGCGTGCCCGGCTGGTCGGCGAAGATGCCGACATCCTGGCGCAGCAGGCTGACCACGGCTTCCGCATTGCCGCGATAGGGGATGTGCGTCATCTCGGCCCCCATCGCGCGCGCCATCGCGACCGTCGCGATATGCGGCATGGAGCCTGGCCCGGTCGAGGCGAAGTTGAACCGCCCCTGCGCCTCGCGCGCGCGGGCGGCCACCTCGGCCAGGGTCCGCGGGCCGCCGGGGGCGGACATCAGCACCACGGGCGTGTCCGCCACCTGGCAGATCGGCACCAGGTCATGCGCGCGATAGGGCAGGTCGTTGCGGAAATTGGGCTGGATGGCCATGGCGCCGATGGGCGAGAGCAGGAAGGTCTGCCCATCCGGCCGGGCACGCGCCACCTCCGCCGCGCCGATGACGCCCGCGGCGCCCGCGGAATTCTTCACCACGATGGGCGCGCCCAGAAGCTGCGAGAGTTCCGGCGCCAGGAAGCGCGCCATCAGGTCGGACGGGCCGCCCGCCACGAAGTTGACGACGAGGGTGATGGGGGACTGCGCCCGCGCGGGAAGCGCGAGCAGCAGTGACAGGCAGAGCAGGGCCAGCACTCGCATGTTGTTTCCTCCGGTTTATTTTTTGCTCGGCAAGGTTAGGCAGCTTCCGCCCACCGCGACAACCATGTCCGGACAACCATGATCCCTGGCCGCGCCCGCCCTTCCCGCGCATGATGGGCGGGCCATGATCAACCTCGCCCCGCGCCCCCCCA
>JBHYDO010000159.1:1985-10684 GCA_051860645.1 Roseococcus sp. | reverse complement strand
CGCACCCTCCTGGCTGCGGGGCTGCTCGGCCCGCTGGCTGCACCCGCCCTCGCCCAGGCGCCATGGCCCAACCGCGCCGTCCGCGTGATCGTGCCCTGGCCGCCGGGCGGCAGCACCGACGTCCTGGCGCGCATCGCGGCCGAGCGCATGCAGACCATCACGGGCCAGCCCTTCACGGTGGACAACCGCTCCGGTGCCGCCGGTAACATCGGCGCCGACGCCATCGCGAAGGCCACGCCCGATGGCTACACCATGGGCCCGCTGACGCTGACCGTCTGGGCCATCCACATGTTCCTGTATGACCGGATGCCGTTCAACCCGGACACGGAACTCCAGCCCATCGCGATGCATTGGGAACTGCCCAACGTCTTCGCCGTGCCCTCGGCCCATGTGCCGGCCCGCAACCCGCGCGAATTCGTTGAATGGGCGAAGGCGCGGCGGCAGGGCGTGGCCTATGGCTCGCCCGGCGTGGGCACCAGCCCGCACCTCTCGGGCGCACTCTTTGCCAACCGCCACCAACTGGACGCGACGCACATCCCGTTCCGCGGCGCGGCGCAGACCATCCCGGCCATGCTGCAGGGCGATGTGAACTTCGCCATCGACAACCTGGCGAGCTACGTGCCCGTCATCTCCGATGGCCGGATGCGGGCGCTGGCCGTCACCAGCGCCCAGCGCCACCCCGCTTTGCCCGACGTGCCCACCATGGGCGAGGCCGGCATCGACAACTTCGTCGTCGCCTCCTGGTGCGCCTTCGGTTTCCCGGCCGGCGTGCCCGCGCCCATCGTGCAGCGCGCCAACGCCCTGATGCGCGAGATCCACAGCGACCCCGCCATCCAGGACCGCTTCATCCGAGCGGGCGGCCGCGCCATGGTCTCGACGCCGGACGAGGTGTGGGAACGCGCCCGCCGCGAACGGCCGATGTGGCAGGAGATGGCGCGGATTACCGGCGCGCGGCTGGGATAGTATAGAAGGCCGGCATGTCACGCTGGCTCAACTCGCTGTTCATCGACCACGCGGTGCTCCGCCTCGCGTGGCGCAATTGGGGGGTGGTGGAACGCGGCCGGCTCTACCGGTCGAACCACCCCCTGCCCTGGCAACTGGCCGAGGCCGCGCGGCGGCACGGCATCGCCAGCGTGATCAACCTGCGCGGCCACCGCGCCGCCTGTGGCTCGGACGCGCTGAGCCGGGAAGCGGCACCTGCCTTGGGCCTCGTGCATGCCGATCAGCCACTGGAAAGCCGCGGCGCTCCCCACAAGGATCGGTTGCAACGGCTCATCCACCTCTACCGCACCCTGCCCGAGCCCATCCTCATCCATTGCAAGTCGGGCGCGGACCGGGCCGGGCTGGCGGCGGGGGTCTGGCGATTGGTGCAAGGCCATGGCGCGGCGCGCGCGGCCAGCGAGCTCTCCCTGCAGCACGGCCATTTCGCCGCCGCCCGGACCGGCATCCTGGACGCCTTCTTCGCCGAATTCGCCCGCGCCGAGGCGCAGGGGCGCGACTTCGAGACCTGGCTCGCCCGCGAATATGACGAGGCCGCGTTGCGGGCCAGCTTCAAGGCGCGTCCCGTGGCCACCTGGTTCACGGACAAGCTGCTGCGCCGCGAATAGTGCGGGCCGTGCCGCGGGGCCGCTGCCTCAGACCGTGACGGGGCCGGGAATTCCGGCAATCTCCATGATGAGCTTGCGGCGCACGGCGCGGCCGAAGCTGGCCATCCCCTCGGCCTTCAGCACGAAGGCGCCGGGGCCACCGCTCACGTTGCGCCGGTAGTATTCGTCGAGTGGCATCACGCCATCCATCGCCGGGCCGTCGCGCATGATGGGAAGGCCGTTGATGGTGACGCCGGCGGCCACCGCCTCATCACGCGCCGCCTGGGAGGGCCGGCCGGAATTGTTGACGCCGTCGCCCGACACATCCATCACCCGGCGCATGCCCTGCCACGGCGCGTCCCTCAATAGCTGGCGTGAGAAATCGATGGCACCGGACACGGAGGTCCACCCCACCGGCCGCGGCGGGCTCTCCGACAACTTGTCCACCCAACCCTGCGCGGCTGCCGCGGAATCGATGCGCGTCCAGGGAACCACAAGGCGCTGGTGGTCGCGGCCGGACCATTCGATATAGGCGAGGCCCACCGCGCCAAGCATGCCGCCACGAATGGCGCCCAGCACCCGCGGGTCGGTCAGGGCCGCGGTGTAGCCGCGCCGCTGCATCTCTGCCTGCTCCTCGTCGAGCGAGCGGGAGACATCCACGGCCAGCACCAGCAGCAGGTCGACCCACTCCTCCGCCGCGGCGCGGCGGATGGGCTGCACGAACGGGGCCGCGCAGGCGGTGGCAAGCAGAATGCTGCGGCGACGCATGATGGCCTCCTGGATCGCTTCCCACGGGAAACGCGACGGTGGCCGTGGGGTTTCAGCGCCGCCTCAGCAGCAGCAGCACGATCACGCAGAGACCGGACGCGGCGCCGAGCGCGGCACGGAACCCGCCCAGGAACCCGCCCTCGTCCGCCACCTGGCCAAACAGCAGGGTGAGCAGGGAGGCCGCGGCCACCACGCCGAGGGTGCGCGTCATCATGGCCAGGCTGCCGGCCACGCCGCGGTCCTGGCGCGGCAGGGTGCCGGTGACGATTTCGGCGTGGCTCACCTGCAAAAGGCCGAGCCCGGCGCCGTGCAGCAGCAGCGCGGACAGCATCCATGGCAGCGGCGTCGCGGCGTCCCAGAAGGCCATGGCGCCGAGGCCGAGCCCGGTCAGCGCCACGCCCAGCCGCACCAGCACCCAGGGCGAGACGCGGCCCATCAGCCAGCCGCCGGCCAGCGACGTGGCCATGCTGGCGAGCGCCGAGGTCGCCAGCACCAGCCCGCCCTGCCAGGTCGAAAGCCCCGCCACGCCGATGAGGAAATACGGCACGAAGAGCAGCACAGCGAAGCCCGCCATATGCGCCAGCACCGTGCCCGCGTTTAGTGCCGCGAAGCCCGGCAGTCGGAACACGCCGAGCGCGATGACGGGGCGCGGCGCGCGCCGGCTTTGCCACAGGAACCCCCAGGCCGCGGCGGCGGCCAGCGCCACCAGCCCCGGCGCCAGCCAGCCGCCCGCACCCAAATGCTGCGCTTGGTTGAGCGCCAGCAGCAGGCTGCCGATGGCCAGCGCCAGCAGGGTGGCGCCCGGCAGGTCGAAGGGCTCGCGCCGCGCCGGCAATTCGGGCGCGGGGAAGCCGCGCAGCATCAGCAGCGCCAGCAGGCAGAGCGGCGTGCGGAACAAGAACACCGCCTGCCAGCCGAACCACGCCACCAGCGCGCCGCCGAGCAGCGGCCCGAGCACCGAGCCCGCCGCGAACATCAGCCCGTAGAGGCCGAGCGCGCGCGCCCGCAGCGCCTCCTCCGCCTGCGCCGTCACCAGCGCCGGGCCGCAGCTGATGACCAGCGCCGCCCCGATGCCCTGCAACACCCGGCAGGCCAGCAGCACGGGGTAGCTGGGCGCCAGCGCGCAGAGCAGGCAGGCCATGGCGCTCACCACCAGGCCCGCGCGGAACACGCGCGCATGGCCGAAGATGTCGCCCAGCCGGCCGATGCCGAGCATCAGGCTGCCATAGGTCAGCACGTAGCAGATGACGAGCCACTGGATGTCCGGCAGGGCCAGGCCGAAATGCGCAGTGATGGACGGGAAGGCGATGTTCAGCGCGCTGTCCAGCGGCACCACCAGGCTGCCGAAGCCTATCACGCCCATGCGCCACAGCGCGATTCGGTTCATCGGCTCTGGCCGCGCGGGCGCAACTGGGGTCTCATGACCGCAATCCTAGCACCGAGCGGAGCCAAACGCGTGAACATCGACCTCTACTGGTCCGTGCGCAGCGGCTGCTGGACCTGTCGCGCCGCTGGGATTTCGGCATCGCCATGCGCGTCGTGCACCCCGGCCTGGTTCGCAACCCCGACTATGTGCGCGTGATGAAGCCCGCCACGCGGCGCTATTTCATGCTGGATTCCGACCGCGCTGCCGCCTATCGCGGCCTGCCCTTCCATCGCCCCCGCCCCGACCCGGTCGAGCAGGACCCGGTGACGCTGGTGGCCGCCGCGCATCATCCGCTGGCGCACCGGCTGGGGCGTCTTTGCGTCGCGGCCACCGAGCGCGGGCGCGGCGTGGCGTTCTGCGACGAGGTCTCGCGCCTGCTGTGGAATGGCGAGGTGGAGGGCTGGGACCAGGGCGACCACCTCGCGGGGGCGGCGCAACGCGCCGGGCTGGACCTCGCCGAGATGGAAGCCGCCATCGCCGCCGACCCCGACCGGCACGAGGCGGTGCTGGCCGCCAATGACGCCGCCCTGCGCGAGGCCGGCCACTGGGGCGTGCCCACCATGGTCTTCGAGGGCGAGCCCTTCTTCGGCCAGGACCGCATCGGCACGCTGCTGTGGCGCATGCGCCAGCAGGGCCTGGGTAAGCGCGCATGAGCTGGGGTGTGGACTCCGAGACCGGCGTGCTGCGCGACGTGCTGCTCTGCCCGCCGGACCACTACGACTGGCTGCCGCTGAACGCCGTCGCCCGCGCCTCGATCGCGAGCGGCGACCGCCCGGACCCGCAGGCCGTGCACCGCGAATACCGTGAGCTGGAGGAGGCACTGGAAGGGGCCGGCGTGCGCCGCCATTACCTGACGCCGGAGCCGCATCTCGGCTACCAGGTTTATGCGCGCGACAGCAGCCAGATGACGCCCTGGGGCCCGCTGGTCACGCACATGTTCAAGCCCGAGCGCCAGGGCGAATACGCGCCCGTGATCCATTTCTACCAGCAACTCGGCTGCCCCATCTGGCGATACGCGAACCACGGGCATGTGGAGGGCGGCGACATCGCCATGATCCGCCTCGGGCTGCTGGCCATCGGCCACACCGGCACGCGCACCGACCTGCATGGCGCCACGCAATTGGCGCGCTGGTTCGAGGCGGAGGGCTGGGAGGTGCGCCTGGTGCCGCTGGACGAGCATTTCCTGCACCTCGACGTCGTGTTCTGCATGGTGAATGACGGGCTGGCGGTGGGCTGCACCCAGGTGCTGGACCCAGGCTTCGTGGAGTGGCTCTCCGCGCACGGCATAAGCCTGCTGGACACAAGCTACCGCGAGGTGATGGACCTCTCGTGCAACCTGCTCTCGCTGGGCGGTGACAGGGTGATCTCCGCCCTGCACAGCGCGCGCCTCAACGCTGCGCTGCGCGCCGAGGGCATCACGGTGCTGGACCCCGATCTGCGCGTCATCACGCGCGGCGGCGGCGGGGCGCATTGCCTGACCATGCCGCTGCGGCGGGATCCGCTTTCCGCGTGAGGCTTGCCACGGGTGGCGCGATGGGGTTCAACCCGCGCCCCCCTCCTGGACCCTTTCCGACACATGCGCCCCCGCATCGGTATCGACTTCGGCACCACCAACAGCGTCGTCTCGCTGCGCCACCCCGATGGCCGCGTGGAGACGCTGCGCCACCCGACGGGCGAGGTCTTCCGCTCCGTCCTCAGCTTCTGGCGCGGCGCCGGCGGGCGGACCGAGCATGCGGCCGGCCCCGCCGCCATCGCCGCCTACCTGGACGAGCCCTTCGAGAACCGGCTCATCATGTCCATGAAGAGCTACCTCGCGCAGGGCAGCTTCACCGAGACGCGCATCTTCGGCCGCACATGGGAACTGCCCGCGCTGATCGGCCTGTTCCTGCGCGAATTGCTCGGCCCCTTCAGCGCGCAGCTGCACGAGGCCGAGGTCACCGTGGGCCGCCCCGTGCGCTTCGTGGGCGAGCGCGCCGACGACGCGCTGGGCGAGGCCCGGCTGCGCGCCGCCTTTGCCACCGCCGGCCTGTCGAACGTATCGGTCGCGCTGGAACCCGCCGCCGCCGGGCAGCGCTTCGCCCATGACCTCACCGCGCCGGCCACCGTGCTGGTCGCGGATTTCGGCGGCGGCACGAGCGACTTTTCCGTGCTGCGCTTCGAACCCAGCCCGCGCCGCGTCACCGCGCTGGGCCAGGCGGGCGTGGGCATCGCGGGCGATGCCTTCGACTTCCGCATCATCGACCACGTGGTGTCGCCGCATCTCGGCAAGGGCGGCACCTATCGCGTGATGGGCAACCCGCTGCCCGTGCCGCCCGCCTGGTACACGGCCTTCGCGCGCTGGAACCAGCTCTCGCTGATGCGCGCCCCGCGCACCCTGCGCGACATCCAGGATGTGGCGCGCACGGCGGATGACCCCGCCGCGCTGCACCGCCTGCTGCGCTTCCTGGATGAGGAGGCGGGCTACGCGCTCTACCGCGCCGTCTCGGGCGTGAAGGCGGCGCTGTCCGGCGCGGAGGAGGCACGGCTGATGTTCCACGAGGCCGGCCTGGCGCTGGACGCCCCCATCACCCGCGCGGAGTTCGAGCGCTGGATCACGCCCGAGCTGAACCGCATTGCCGCCGCCGTGGATGCGGCCCTGGCAGATGCCGGGCTGGATGCCAGCGCGGTGGACCGCGTCTTCCTCACCGGCGGCACATCGCTGGTGCCGGCAGTGCGCGCGCTGTTCACCGACCGCTTCGGCGCGGCGCGCGTGGTGGCGGGTGGCGAGTTCGTCTCAGTGGCCGAGGGGCTGGCGCTGATGGAACAGGAACCCATTGGCAGCGGCGGCGCGCTGGCCTAGGAAAACGCCATGTCCGACACGCCCGACACCCTGCCCGACCGTCTCTCCAGCGACCCCAGCAGCCCCTACTACAATGAGGCGTTGCTGCAACGCGGCGTGGGCATCCGCTTCAAGGGGCAGGAGAAGACCAACGTCGAGGAATACTGCGTCTCCGAGGGCTGGGTGCGCGTCAGCATGGGCAAGACCGTGGACCGCAAGGGCCGCCCGCTGACGCTGAAGCTGACCGGGCCGGTGGAGCCCTATTTGCACGAGAAGCCGCCCGAAGCCTGAGCCTCAACCCGCGGCCTTCACCACCAGGATGCCGGCCACGATCATCGCGATGCCCAGGATGCGCGCGGCGCTGACCAGGTCGCCCAGGAACATCATGCCGATGATGGCCGTGCCCGTGGCGCCGATGCCCGTCCACACCGCATAGGCCGTGCCGATGGGCAGCACCTTCAACGCCAGCGAGAGCAACCAGAAGCTGGCCACCATCGCCGCCACGGTGAACAGCGACGGCCACAGCCGCGTGAACCCCACCGTGTATTTCAGCCCGACCGCCCAGGCGATCTCGAACAGCCCCGCCGCCGCGAGGTAAAGCCAGGCCATGCCGCCGCACCTTTCCAGTGATGGGCGGTGGGGTAGGTGCGTGCCCTTCCGAGGTCAAGCGTTCAGCGGGATCTCCACATCCAGCAATGGCGCGTGCTGCTGCGCGCCATAGACGTCGGTGTCGCCGAAATCGCCGGCGGGCACCAGGCGCGGCAGCGTGGCCTTGAAGGCCAGCGCGGCGTCATAGGGCGTGAACAGCACCTTGGCCTCGGGCACGCCGTAGAGCCGCGCGAAGAGCGCCGCGTTCAGCACCCCCGTCGCCTTCACCTGGCGGTAGACCGCCGCATCCTCGAACAGCACGTCGATGGTGACGAGGAAGGGGCCGGCATTCTTGCTCTTGCAGACCTGCGCGATGTCGCGGATGCGTGCCATGTCAGACCCGTTCGTGCTCGATGGGGAACAGCGCATACGGATCATCCGGCACGCAGAGATGGAACACGCTGAAGCGATACAGCGGCCCCAGCGGAATGTCCGAGGGCGAGAAGGGAAAGGCCATGTTCCCCTCGCGGCACAGCCGGCCCGGGAAGTCCGCGTGCAGCAGGCTGGTGCGGGCCACGGCGAGCACGCCGTCGGCGATCTCCTGGCTGTCGGCCAGCACCTCCACCACGAAGCCAAGTTCGTGCGGCGTGTTGCGGGGCGCGCGTTCCCAGGCGCCCATCACGCCGTCCTGGCCATAGACGCGCACCTTCATCTGCCAGGCCGCGCCGGGGATGCCGATGGCGGTGGTCTTCGTCACCACGCGCTCGCGGTGGCCCACCAGGTAGTCGTCCATCTGGCTGATCAGCACGGGGTCGCGCGTGCCGCAGAGCGTGATGGCGCGGTAGCCGGCGCGCTCCACGCCTTCCAGCTTCACCGTGTAGGTGTCGTTGGGCACCCAGGTCATGCCGGAGACGCGCACGGCGCGGTCCGAGACGGGGTCGAAGCGCACATGCTCGGTGTCCAGCATGCCGCCCGGCTCCAGGTGATGGATGGGGCTCGCATTCTCGTGCAGCGCGAAGTTGGCCACCGAGAGCGGCGTGCAGCGGCGGATGGGGTTGGGCGGCTCGCAGATCAGGTGGTCGTCGCGCAGTGTCACCAGCAGGCAGTCCGGCTCCTTCGGCACGGCGGGCTCGGCGCCGCATTCCAGCATCTTGCCGGCATACCAGGCGGGTGCCGGCGGGATGCCGGCGCGCAGCGCGGGTGCCACCCATTGCGCGGGGTCGCTGCTGCGGCCGCAGAGGATGACCTGCGCGCCCTGGTCCAATGCGCGCGCGATGGGCTCGGGCCCCATCATGGCGACGATGCGCTCGGCGCGATCAATGGTGGCGGCGTCCAGCTCGGGCAGGCTGGCCAGCGGCGAGGTGCGGCCCGCCGCGCGCAGCCGGTGCAGCGTGGCGCGGTCGGGCTCCGCATGGATCAGCGCCATGGGGAAGGAGAGGCCCTCCTCGCGCGCGATCTCGCGCACCAGCGCGGCCGTGTCCTGGAGGTGCGGCTCGCCCCCCGCGCCGCCGGC
>JBHYDO010000159.1:0-1975 GCA_051860645.1 Roseococcus sp. | reverse complement strand
GGGATGCGCGCGGCGACGGCGGCCTGAAGCATCAGCTTCAGGTCGCGCTTCACCGACATGCGGTTGCAGAAGCTCGTTCCGGCGCCGAGGTAATGCGGCCCCGGGTCCGTGCTGCCGCCATCGGCGCCGATGACGTGCGGCTCGCGCGCCATGCCGCGGCGGAGCGAATCCTCGGCGTATCCGTAGCCGAGGATGCCGCTCGTCGATAGCATCCGGATCTCGTTCATGTCGTGGGCCGGATCAGGCCTTCGCGGGCGGCCTGGGCCCACTTGGCGTCATCGTCGCGCAGCAGTTGCGCGAATTGCGGGACGGTCAGCGGCACCGTCTCCATGCCCAGCGTGCGCCAGCGCTCGCGCATCGCGGGCTCGGCCAGCAATTCGTTGATGTTGGCGTTGAGGCGGTTCGCGATCTCCATGGGCAGGCCCTTGGGCGCCAGCCAGCAGAACCAGCCGATGAAGTCCGCACCTGTGACGCCGGATTCGCGCAGCGTGGGCACGTCCGGCAGGAAGGGCGAGCGCTCGGGCGAGGAGACGGCGATGATGCGGATGTTGCCCGCCGCCACCAGCGGCGCCGCGGTCGCGGGGCTGCCCCAGGCCACCGGCACATGCCCGGCCGTGAGGTCGGCGATATAGGCGCCGCTGCCGCGATAGGGCACCTCGATGATCTCCACGCCGGCCCGCGCCGCGAACAGCTTGGCCGTGACGGAGGATTGCGCGTCCGAGCTCGCCTGCGCCAGCACACCCGGCCGCGCCCGGGCGGCGGCCAGCAGCCCCGCCACATCGGTGAAGGGCGCGCGCATGGAGGCCATCAGCACCAGCGGATAGCGCGCGGTGAGCGCGATGGGCGTGATGTCGGCCAGCGGGTCGAAGGGCAGCGGGCCGAGATACTTCGCCATGACATGCGTGCTGGTCTGGGCACCCAGCACATAGCCATCGGGCGTGCTGCGCGTGACGGCCTCGGTGCCCACGATCCCGTTGGCGCCGGGGCGGTTTTCCACCACGAAGTTGCGACCGAAGCGGGTGGCGAGGCCCTCCGCGATGGCGCGCGTGGTGATGTCCGTGCCGCCGCCCGCGGCATAGGGCACGATGATGCGCACGGGGCGCGAGGGCCAGGCGTCCTGCGCGCTTGCGCTGGCCAGCGCCGGCAGGGCGAGGCCCGCGCCCAGCGTGGCGCGGCGGGTGATGCCATGTGTCATGCGTCGTTTCTCCCTTTGCGTGGCGCGGCGTTCAGCGGCCGCGATCCGTCTTCTTCCAGTCGCCGGCCATCGGGCGTTCGAGGCCGAGATTCTCGCGCAGCGTCGGCCCGGCATAGTCATCGTGATACAGGCCGCGCCGCTGGAGTTCCGGCACCACCAATCGAGAAAAGTCCTCGAAGGCGCCGGGCATCTGCGTCGCCACCAGCACGAAGCCGTCGCAGGCGCGGCTGGTGAACCATTCCTCCATCTGGTCGGCCACGTCGGTCGGCGTGCCGCAGAAGATGGGGAACTCGCGGATGGTGCCGCGGCCCGAGAAATGCACGAAGTCGCGCACGGTCGGGTTGGGCTTGCCGCTGAGCGCCACCACGCGGTCCTTGAAGCCGGTCCAGGACATCTTGCGCAGTTCCTCGTCCGTGAATTCGGAATCGAGGTCCTTGCTGGCGAAGTCGAAGTTGGTCACCTCCGACAGCAGCACCAGCCCGTCGATGGGTTTGGAGAGGGACAGCACGAATTCGCGCTTCGCCTCGGCCGCCGCGCGCGTCTCGGCCACGCAGACATAGCAGGCGGGGGCGACGAACACCTTCTCCGGGTCGCGGCCGGCATCGGTCACGGCCTGCTTGAGGTCGGCGTACTGCTTCTTCCCGGCCTCGAGGGTGGGGTAGACCACGAAGATCAGCTCACCCCAGCGGCCGGCGAAGCGGCGGCCGCGGCCGCTCTGCCCCGCCTGGATCAGCACCGGATGCCCCTGGCGCGAGCGCGGCACCGGCAGCGGGCCCCTGG
>JBHYDO010000158.1:0-10742 GCA_051860645.1 Roseococcus sp. | reverse complement strand
ATGCATGTGCTGGAGCCCGGCACCAACCTCGACTACGCCTTGACATGGGCTCCGCGCGGGGTAGGCCCGCTCGCCGCGCAGTTGACGGTCGCGACCAGCGCCGGCCCGCTGGTGCTGGAGATCACCGGGGAGGCGGTTGCGCAGGCCTGAGGCGCAGGGCGCCGGCCTTGGCTCAGGCCACCTTGGCCGGAACCTCCACCCGGAACAGGCTGCCGCCGCCCGGCGTGCTTTCGAAGCCGATCTCGCCTCCCATCAGCTCCGTCACATTCCGGCAGATGGCGAGCCCCAGGCCCGTCCCGCCATGGCGCCGCGTGCTGGAATTGTCGGCCTGGCTGAAGCGCTGGAACAGCAGCGGGCGAAGCTCGGGCGCGATGCCGATGCCGCTGTCGCGCAGTTCGATGCGCAGCAGGCCGCCCGTGGCACCCCGCGCCATTCCAGGAGCCTGCCAGCGCACCGCCACGGACACCCCGCCCGCCGCGGTGAACTTCACCGCGTTGTCGGCCCGGTGGCCCAGCAGCAGCGTCATCCGCGCGGGATCGAGGCACAGCCGGGCCGGCAGGTCGGGCGCGAGGTGGAGGCTCCAGGCCAGGCCCTTGCGGGCGGCGGCGTCGGCGGCCGGTGCCAGGGCCGTCTCGAAGAGGTCGCGCACCGGCACCGGGGCGGGCCGCAGCGACACACCCCCCGTCTCGAACAGCGACAATTCCAGCACGTCGTTGATCAGGCGCAGCAATTGCCGTCCGGATTCGAGGATGACGGCAATGGCCTCGCGGTCCTCGGGCGGGTGCTCGCGCAGTTCCAGCACCTGGGCCATGCCGAGGATGCCGTTCAACGGGGTGCGGAGTTCATGGCTCATGTTGGCCAGGAATTCGCTCTTGGCGCGGGTGGCGATCTCGGCCTTGTCGCGGGCCTCGCGCAGGTCGATTTCGCGCCGCCGCGCCTCCTCCAGCAGGGCGGACTGCACGGCCTCGCTCTCCATCAGCGCGCGCAGGCGCTCGCGCATCGCGCCCGCCATCTGGGTGAAGGTCTGCGTCAGCCGGGCCACCTCGTCCTGGCCGCGTGCTTCCAGCCGGATGTCGTAGTCGCCATCGCGGATGCGCGCCGCGGCCGCCTCCAGCCGGCCCATCGGCCGGAACAGCATGCGGTTGCCGAGTTCCACCAGTGGCACCAGCAGCGCCAGCACGGCAAGGCTGACCAGCAGCGCCCCGCGCAGCAGCGCGTCATGCGCCTCCTGCAGCGGCCTGCGCGACAGCGCGAAATGCATGGTGCCAAGCGGCTGTCCGGTCAGCGCGATGGGCATGGTATAGAGCTGGCGCTCCTCGCCGTCGGGCATGGTCAGCCTCCCGGCGGGGGGCATCTGTCCCTCGAAGCGCCAGCCCTCGCTGGCGACGAGCCGCCCGCGGGCGTCCAGCAGCACCATGTGCGCGAAGCTGCCCGAGGCCACGCCTTCGCGCAGCACGGCCTGCGCCGTCGCGTAGTCGCGCTCGGCCATGGGCGCGGCCAGCGCCGCCTCCAGGATGGGACAGACGGCGATGGCACGGGCGTGCAGTTCCGCCTCCAGCGCGCGCAGCACCAGCCGGTCCTGCAGGAAGGTGAGCGTGGCCGCGAGCGCGAGAAGGGCCAGGGCGGCCAGGCTGAACAGCTTGAATCGAAGCGAGGGCCGGGCGCGCATCAGGCTGGGCCAGCCTCCACGCTCAGCCGGCGCGGAGGAAGGCGCGCGTCTCGGCGACCACGTCATCCACCTCGGCCAGGTCGGCCGGGGTGATGGGCCGGATGGCATTGAAACCGGTGGCGGCGAAGAATTCGGCACCCGCCGCGCTGCCAGGGAAGCGGGCCAGGGCGGCGATGATGGCCTGGGCATCACGCTCGGCCACCTGCGCGCCCAGCAGGACGATGAAACCCGGAACGCGGTTGAACACCTGCCAGGCGACCAGGTTTTCCCGGATATCGGCGCGGATGGCGTTGAACTCGCCCTGGCTCATCACCGCGGCGCGGGTCTCGGGCGTGTTGAGCAGCTGGGCCAGGCTGTCCTCGTTGCGGGCATGGGTCGCCTGGGCGTCCCGGCCGATCTCGATGCCCTGCGCGCGCAGCCAATGGATGAATTTCAGCGCCACCAGCGATTGCGGGTTGGTCATGGCGACGGTGCGGCCACGCAGGTCGGCCGCGTCGGCCAGGGGACGGCTGCGCAATGTGACGATGAGGCCGGGGATGCGCGGCTCATAGATGGCGATGGGCCGCAGACCGGCATCGAGCTGCGCCACGCGGGCCAGGTTGGCCGCTGTCACCACGAGGCCGTAGGCGCCGGCCACGCTGCGCTGCTGGAAGGCCTGCAGGCCGGGGGCCGTCACCAGCTCGACCGGCCGGCCGAGCTCCTGTTCGAGAAAGGCACGGAAGGGCCGGTATTGCCCGAACAGGATGCGTGCGCTGACGTTGGGCATCACGGCGAATTGCAGCGGCGCCGGCTGCGCCATGGACGGGGCGGCGGTGCCTGCGAGCAGCGCCAGGGATCCGAGGCCTCGCCGGGTGATGGGGAGCGTCACGGCCATCCTCTCATTCGTGCTGCGGCGTGGGGGCTGCGGTGTCCTTGCTCCGGAAGGTCCGGAGGTGTCACCCAGGATTACCGCCAGTTGTGACGAAAGCCAAATGCAATCGGAGGAAGAGGGCGAGGGGCGGCGCTGGAGGCGCCGCCCGGATGGGAAACGCCCCGGCTCACTCGATGCGGATGTTGGCGAGGCGAATGACGTTGGCGAACACCTCGCGCTGCGAGCGCAGGTTGGCGGCCATGCCCTCGGCGTCCCGGTAGGCGGGCTCCACCCCGGCCGCGGCCATGCGCTGCAGCAGCACCGGGTTCTGCATCGCCCCGCGCATCGCGTCGGCAAGCCGGGCGATGATGGGGCCGGGCGTCCGCGCCGGCACCATGAGGCCGAGCCATGCGCCCAGATCCAGCCCCTCCAGCCCCGCCACGCGCGAGAGCGGCGGCACGTCGGGCGCCAGCGTGCTGCCATTCAGCAGCGAGATGCCGAGCGCCTTCAGGTTCGCCGACCGGATGACGGGCTGAGTGGCGGCCAGCGTCTCCACCACGAAGTCCACATGCCCGCCCGCGACCGCGGCCACGCCCGCGGCGCTTCCCGTGAAGGGCACATGGGTGACCTCGAGGCCCAGGCGGCGGGTGATGGCCTCCGCCACGAGATGCGCCGTGGCGCCCGCGCCGGAGGAGGCGAAGGTGTAGCGCCCCGGTGTGGCCCGCACCACGCGGATGAACTCCGCCATGTCGTTCGCCGGGAAGCCCGGGCGGATCACCAGGAGGTAGGGCGAGTTGCCGGCCATGGCGACCGGCGTGAGGTCACGCTCCACGTCGAAGGGCAGGCGGCGCAGCAGTGGCGCCACGCTGACCGGGCCCGAGGAGGCGGCGAGCAGGGTGTAGCCGTCGGGTGCGGCCTTGGCCACGTTGTCCGTGCCGATGGTGCCGCCCGCGCCCGCGCGGTTGTCCGGCACCACGGGCTGGCCGAGCGACTGGCTGAGCGATTCCGCGATCAGGCGCCCGATGATGTCGGTGGCCTGGCCCGCCGGCCAGGGGATCACGAGGCGGATCTGCCGCGTGGGCCAGGCCTGCGCCTGCGCCTCGCCCGGCAAGGCACTCGCCGCCGCCAGTGATCCAAGCGCGGCACCGCGCAGCAATGTCCTGCGTTCCATGTTCATTTCCTCCTTGCGCCTCGCCTGCACGGGCGTGGCGTCATCCCTGTCTTCGCCGCGGCCGCGGCGTTAGGCAACCTTAGGCTGACGCAGGCGGCGGCTGGAAGGCCCGCCGCGCGATTGACGGGGGTGGGGGCGCGGGGGAAGCTTCGCGCAAGATTTGGGGGAAGCGGGCCGCTTCGCATGACGGAACAACGCGCAGCCGGCGCGGCCTTGCCATTGGCGGGTCTTTGCGTCTTCGAATTCGGCCACAGCGTCGCCGCGCCCTTCGCCGGACAGATCCTGGGCGACATGGGCGCCGAGGTCATCAAGGTGGAAAAACCCCAGGGCGATGATGCGCGCCGCTGGGGCCCGCCCTTCTGGGAGGGCGAGAGCGCCATCTTCCAGACGCTGAACCGCGGCAAGCGCTCGCTCTGCCTCGACCTGCGCGATGCGGCGGCGATGGCGCGCCTCAAGGCATTGATCCTGGAGCGCGGCGACGTGGTGCTGCAGAACATGCGCCCCGGCCAGGCGGAATCCCTGGGGCTGGGGGCGGAGGCACTGCTCGCGGAAAAGCCCTCGCTCGTGTGCTGCAACCTCGGCGCCTTCGGCCGCACCGGGCCGCTGGCCCAGGCGCCGGGCTACGACCCGCTGATGCAGGCCTTCGGCGGGCTGATGAGCGTGACGGGCGAAGCCGGGCGGCCGGCGGTGCGCGTCGGCGTCTCAATGGTGGACATGGGCACGGGCATGTGGGCCGTCATCGGCATCCTGGCCGCCTTGCAGCGCCGCGCGGCCACGGGGCTGGGCGGCGTGGTGGATGTGTCGCTCTTCGAGACGGCGGCAGCCTGGATGAGCGTGCCCGTGGCGCAGTTCCTCGCCTCGGGCGAGGCGCCGGAGCGGCAGGGCTCGGGCGCGCAGGGCATCGTGCCCTACCGTGCCTATCGCACCGCCGATGGCGAGCTGGTCGTGGCGGCCGGCAATGACGCGCTGTTCCGCGCCCTGGCCGGCGTGCTGGAACGGCCGGAGTGGCTGTATGATGCGCGCTTCCGCACCAACCCCGACCGCGTGGCGCACCAGGACACGCTCTACCCCATGATCGAGGCCGAGATGGCGCGCCGCCCCACCGCCGAATGGATGGCGCGGATGGACGCGGCCGGCATTCCCTGCGCGCCGGTGCAGGATGTGGGTGCGATGCTGGAGCACCCGCAGACCCGGGCGCTCGGCCTGTTGCAGGCGCTGCCGGGCACGGGGGTGCGCGCCATCGGCCTGCCCGTCTCCTTCGACCACGCCCGCCCCGCGCCGCGCGGCCCCGTGCCGGCGCGCGGCGCCGACAACGCGCTGCTGGATGGCGACGCCCCATGAACGGAGGACCCCCATGACCGGACTGACCCAGGCGATCGGTGCCTACGCCGCCACCGCGCCCCAGGCGCCGCCCGCCGACCTGCTGCCCCTGCTGCGCGCCGCCTTCATCGACACGCTCGGCACCATGGTGGCAGGCCGCGATGAACCGGCCGTGGCGCTGCTGCGCGCCCACCTGGCCGAGCGTGGCGGCACCGCCGCGGAGGCCTCGGTGCTGCTCGGCGCCGAGCGCGCCCATTCCGCCGACGCAGCCCTGATCAACGGCACGGCCGCGCACGCGCTCGACTATGACGACGTGGCGCTGGGCGGGCACCCTTCCACGGTGCTTGTGCCCGCCATCATGGCCGAGGCGCAGCGCATCGGCGCCACGGGCGCGCGTGCCATGGCGGCCTACCTGGTGGGCTACGAGGTCTGGGCCGAACTCATCACGCGCGAGCCCGACCCGCACCACGAGAAGGGCTGGCACCCCACCGCCATGTTCGGCACCGTGGCGGGGGCGGCCGCGCTCGCTTCGCTGCACGGGATGGACGCCGCGCGCGCCACCCAGGCGGTGGCGCTCGCGGGCAGTCTGGCGGGCGGGCTGGTCGCCAATTTCGGCAGCATGACCAAGCCGCTCCATGCCGGGCGCGCGGCTGCCTCGGCCGTGGAGGCGGTGCGGCTGGCCGCGCGCGGCTTCACCGCCTCGCCCGACGCAATGGAACATCATGCGGGGTTTTTGGGCGCGATCTCGCCCAAGGGGCGTGCGGACCGCGGCGCGCCCGCGACACTCGGCACGACGCTGCGCATCCGCGAGGTGGGGCTGAACGTGAAGCGCTACCCGATGTGCTACGCCACGCACCGCACCATCGACGGCGTGCTGGACCTCGTGACGCGGCACGACCTTCGCCCCGAAGACGTGGCGGCGGTGGAGGCCAGCATTGGCGAGACCCAGGCCTCCATGCTGCGCAACCACGCGCCGGAGACGGGGCTGGCCGCGAAGTTCAGCCTGGAATTCGCCGTCGCTTCCGCCGTGGTGGCACGACAGGTGGGCTTGGGCGAACTCACCGACGGCTTCGTGGCGCGGCCCGAGGTGCGCGCCCTGTTTCCCAAGGTCCGCATCACCACGCGCGACACGCGCTGCCCGCTGGAACCCTCCTTCGCCGAGACGGACCGCGTGTGGCTGCACACCACGCGCGGCGAGGTGCTGGACAGCGGCGAAATCCGCTTCCCGCGCGGCAACTCCCAGAACCCGATGGAGGAGGCGGAATTGCACGCCAAATATGCCGACTGCACGCGCGGCTGGAATGGCGGCGGCGCGCTGCTCGAACAGCTCTCGCGGCTGGAGACGCTGCCCGGCCTCGCGACCCTCGGCGGAGACCGCGCATGAGCGCCGCCGATTTCGACGCCCGCGTGGCGCGGGTGCGCGACGAATGGCTCGGCCGCAGCTGGACCATCGAGGATGACGTGACGCCCGCCGTGATGCGCCGCATCGCCGCCATGCTGGACTTGGACCCGCACGCCTTCCCGCGCGGCGCCGAGGTGCCGGCGCATTGGTTCAGCCTGTTCTGCGCCGAGAGCGCCCGGCAGTCCGACATCGGCGCCGATGGCCATCCCGAGCCCGGCGTGGTGCTGCCCCCCATCCCGCTAGGCCGCCGCATGGGTGCGGGGCGGCGGGTGCGACTCTCGGCCGGGTTCCGCGTGGGCGAGGTGCTGACCAAGCGCGCCGAGGTGGCGGCCATCGAGCCCAAGCAGGCGCGCACCGGGACCATCTGCGTGCTGACCATGCGCCACAGCTTCAGCGTGGGCGACCGGCCCGTGGCGGTGGACGAATTCGACGCGGTGTACCGCGAGGCGGTGGCGCCCGGCGCCTCCTCGCCCGTGAACGCCGGCCAGCCCGCGCCGACCGACGCCGCCTGGAGCCAGGTGCAGCACCTTCCGAGCACGCTGGTGTTCCGCTACTCCGCCATCACCTGGAACGCGCACCGCATCCACTACGACGCCGACTATGCGCGCGGCGCCGAGGGCTATCCGGCACTGGTGCAAAATGGCGGTTTGACCATGCAGCTGCTGCTGGACGCGGCGATGGCGCGCGCGCAAGGCCAGCGCCTCGCGGAATTCACCGCGCGGCTGACGCGCCCCATCTCGGTGGGCGACACCGTGACGCTGGCGGGCAGCGCCGTGGCGGACAACGCCATGTCCGCCTGGGTCGCGGACCAGGGCGGCGCGCTGTGCGCGCAGATGGAGTTGCGCTTCGCATGAGCGGGCCCTTGGCCGGCGTGCGCGTGGTGGACCTCACCACCGTTGTCGTCGGCCCCATCGCCACCCGGACGCTCGCCGACCAGGGGGCGGAGGTGATCAAGGTGGAGGCGCCGGGCGGCGACATCCTGCGCTATCTCGCCGCCGGCAGCCGCTCACCGGCGATGAGCGGCAAGTTCATCAACTTCAACCGCAACAAGCGCAGCATCGGCCTCGACATCAAGCAGCCCGAGGGGGCCGCCGCGTTGCGCGCGCTGCTGGCGCGGGCCGACGTCTTCGTCAGCAACGTGCGCCCGGCTGGGCTGGAGCGCGCGGGGCTGGATTACGCCACGCTCGCGGCGCTGAACCCGCGGCTGATCCATTGCTCCATCCAGGCCTTCGGGCGCGGCGGGCCCTATTTCAACCGGCCCGCCTATGACCCCGTGATCCAGTCGCTCTCGGGCGTCGCCGGTGCCTTCGAGCGCTCGACGGGCGAGCCGCGCTTCGTGCCCATGGTGATGACCGACCACATCGCGGGCCTGATCGCCGCGCAATGCGTGGGCTTCGCCCTCTACCGGCGCGAGCGGACGGGCGTGGGCGAGGCCATCGAGGTGCCGATGTTCGAGAACATGGCGAGCTTCGTGGCCAGCGAACACCTGGGTGCGGCCACCTTCGAACCACCCCTCGGCCCGCCCGGCGACGAGCGTCTGCTCAGCCCCTTCTACCGCCCGCTGCCGACGAAGGACGGCTACATCACCGCCCACCCCAACGACAACCGCCAGGCCTTCGCCTTCTTCGCCGCCATCGGCCGGCCGGAACTGCGCGACGACCCTCGCTTCAACACCCCCAAGGCCCGCAGCGAGAACGCCGCCGCCTTCTTCGAACTGCGCGCCGCCGCACTCCGCGAAAAGACCACGGTGGAGTGGCTGGAGATCTTCGCCGCCGCCGATGTGCCCGCCGCCCGCTACAACCGCCTGGAGGACCTGCTGGAGGACCCGCACCTCACGGAGGTCGGCTTCTGGGAGGAGGACGACCACCCGACGGAAGGCCGCATCCGCCGCGCCCGCACCCCCAATCGCTTCAGCGGGGGCATGCGCGAGGAAGCGCTGCCCGCGCCACGGCTCGGCCGCGACACCCGCGCCGTGCTGCGCGAACTGGGCCATGACGAGGAGAGCATCACCCGCATGATCGACACCGGCGCCGCCTTCGGGGAGGACGCATGATGCCCGCGCCCAACTGGCGTTCCCTGCTCTTCGTGCCCGCGACGGCCGAGAAATTCGTGGCGCGCGCGCACACGCGCGGCGCGGACGTCATCATCCTGGACCTGGAGGACAGCATCCCGCCCGGTGGGAAGGAGGCTGCGCGCATCGCCCTGCCCGGCGCCGCCGCCCAGGTGCGCGCGGGCGGCACGGAGGTCTGCGTGCGCATCAACCGCCC
The DNA here is from genome assembly GCA_051860645.1 of Roseococcus sp. Taxonomy (GTDB): domain Bacteria; phylum Pseudomonadota; class Alphaproteobacteria; order Acetobacterales; family Acetobacteraceae; genus Roseococcus. Next base: position 2,063 of record JBHYDO010000158.1, on the reverse strand, counting down.
GCTGGAACTGGCCGTGCCCGACATCGCGGCCAGCGTGCTGCCTGACGTTGCCGCGCTGATGCTGCCCAAGATCATGGGCCCCGAGCATGTGCGGCTGCTGGCCGAGCTTGTTGCCGCGCGCGAGGCGGCGCTCGGCCTGCCGCACGGCCATATGCGCTTCATTCCCGTGGTGGAGACAGCGGAATCCCTGCCGCTGCTGCCCGAGATCGCCCGCGCCAGCCCACGCGTGGCCGCACTCGGCGTGGGTGCGGAGGACCTCTGCACCGAGCTTGAGGCGGAGCCCGGCGCGGATGCGCTCTACGCCTTCGGCATGCAGGTGGTGGCGGCGGCGCGCGGGGCCGGGGTGCTGCCCATGGGCTCCGTCGGCGCCTTCGCGGATTTCTCGGACCTGGACGCCTACCGCGCCTCGCTGCGGCGGTCGCGGCGGCTGGGCTTTGGCTGCGCCGCCTGCATCCATCCCTCGCAGGTGGCGCCCATCAACGAGGAATACGGGCCGTCGCCCGCCGAAGTGGACCGGGCGCGGCGCCTGATCGCGGCCTTCGACGCGGCCATCTCCGAAGGTCGCGGCGCGGTGGCCTTCGAGGGGCAGATGATCGACCTGCCCGTGGTGGACCGGGCGCGCAAGGTGCTGGCCCGGGCGCGCTGAGGCAGGGGCGGGGCGACGCTGTCGCGACCTGCCCCCAGCGACGGAGCCGGGCGGCACAAGGCCTGGCACGGCCCATCCTGCCTCCGCAACGCGCGAGATGGGGCAGCCGGCCCCGTGGCGTCCTCGGCGCGGGGGGGGCGGCGCCGGGCATGACGTGCCCCAGGCGATGTGCCCTGAGATCGCCCTTGGCGCCTTTCGCAAAGGCGGCCGGGCTGGCCAGGGATGCGACGGAGGGATGGGCCTTGCGCCGGCGGATCCCCCTGGCGCGGGGCATGGCGTGATCCGTGGCCGAGACGATCACGATCCGCCCCGCATCGTCATGCGCGATGCCGTCCGGCGGCAGGGGGCGCGTCCACGGGGGCGGCCAGCGCGTCCGCCACCGCCTCCTTCTTGCGGCGGGGCAGCAGCTTCATCACCAGGATGAAGCCCGACAGCACCAGGCACACGCCGTTGGTGATGATGAGCGGCCACTGCGCCAGCAGCAGGCCATAGGTAAGCCACAGCGCGAAGCCCACCACCGTCACGGCATACATGGCGGTGGAAATGCTGGCGGTGTCGCGCGTGCGGATCACCTTCCACGCCTGCGGCGCGAAGCTCGTGACCGAGGCGAGGGTGGCGAGCCCTCCGACGATCGGCGCCGCATCCATGTCCATGCGCGGGTGAACGCGCGGCGGGCTTCGGGGTTGGCCCCCGCCGCAGCCTCCGCTTTGATGGCGCGAACCCGTGAGGAGGATGCGCGCCATGCCCACCGTCGAGACCGAAACCCATGGCCAGGTGCTCATCCTGCGCATGAACCGGCCCGAGCGCCTCAACGCGCTGAACCACGAGATGCGGACCGAGCTCGCGCGGCTCTGGACCGCCTTCCGCCACGACCCCGGGCTGGAGGTGGCCATCCTCACCGGCACCGGCCGCGGCTTCTGCGCCGGGGAGGACATGAAGGAATCCCTCGCCCACGGCACCCCGGGCGGCCGCCGCCCGGACGTCGAGGACCCGTTCAACGCCGGCACGCTGGAGAAGCCCGTCATCGCCGCCGTGAACGGCTTCGCCATGGGCGGCGGCTTCATGCTGGTGGAGCGCACGGACCTGCGTGTGGCGGCCGACAACGCCGTGTTCGAGGTGTCGGAGGCCAAGCGCTGGCTGCTCGGCGGCTACAATCACGGCCACCTGGCCAACATGCCCTTCCCGATCGCGATGGAAATGGCCCTCGGCTACCGCTTCACCGCCGAGCGCTTCTTCCAGCTGGGTTTCGTAAACCGCCTGGTGGCGCCCGAAGACCTGATCCCGACCGCCCTCGACATGGCGAACCACCTGCTGACCCTGCCGCCCGCCGCCCGCGTCAACACCGTCCACATGATGCGCCGGCTGCGGCCCACCCCCAGCCCCGCCCAGCCAGCCCTCGCCGCCCCCCGGCACGAGC
>JBHYDO010000157.1:0-10743 GCA_051860645.1 Roseococcus sp. | reverse complement strand
GAAGGACAGCACGCCATTGGGCGCGCCCTCATCACGGATGCGGATGGTCAGCGCCCGCGTGTCCACGCCCGCGATGCCGGGCACGTTGTGGCGCTTCAGCCAGTCCTGCAGATGGGCGGTGGCGCGGTAATTGGCGGGCTCGGTCAGGTCCTGCTTCACCACCAGGCCGCGGCAGGCGGGGTTGGCGGCTTCCATGTCCTCGGCGTTGGTGCCGACATTGCCGATGTGGGGGAAGGTGAAGCTGATGATCTGCGCGGCGTAGGAGGGGTCGGTGAGCGTCTCCTGATAGCCCGTCATGCCGGTGTTGAAGCAGATCTCGGCGACCGTGGTGCCATGCGCGCCGAAGCCGCTTCCCCAGAACACGCTGCCATCGTCCAGGACCAGGGCGGCGGTGGCGCCGTCGGGGGGCGTGTTCGTGGGCATCGGGGTTTCCTTTGTCTTGCGCGGTGTGGCGGCCGGCGCGCCGGGAAGCGCGTCCAGCGGCAGGCCGGTCGCGTTCATCACGGCGGCCCAGTGCTTGGCGGGGATGGCCCGCGCCTGGCGCCACTTGCGGATGGCCTCGGTGCCCACCTGGCAGGTGGCGGCGGCCGCTTCGGCCCCACCCATAAGGGCGAGGATGTCTTCCACACTGCGCATGGGCTAGACTATGTGGGAAAAGACTTCCCACTTCAAGGCATGCCTTGAGGGTGGGAAAAACTCTCCATTTTTGGGAATGCCGCCATGGGCCTGCGCGAACGCTTCACCGCCGAACTCAAGACCTCGATGCTGGCCAAGGACGCCGCCCGCACCGGCGCGCTGCGGATGATCACGGCCCGCCTGAAGGATGTGGACATCGCCGCCCGCCCCGGCCCGCCGGTGGATGATGCCGCCATCATCGGCATGCTGCGCGGCATGGCCAAGTCCCGCCGCGAATCGGTCGAGATGTACCGCCAGGGCAACCGCCCCGAACTCGCCGAGAAGGAGGAGGCCGAGATCGCCGTCATCGAAAGCTTCCTGCCGCAGCAGATGGACGACGCCGCCATGCTGGCCGCCGTGCAGCAGGCCGTCGCGGACACCGGCGCCACCTCCGTCAAGGACATGGGCAAGGTCATGGCCGCGCTGAAGGCGCAGCACGCCGCCAGCCTGGACATGGCCAAGGCCGGCCCGATGGTGAAGGCGGCGCTGGGCGGCTGACGGTGGGCCCCTCCTCCCCTTCACCTCGGATGGAGATGGCGAGGCAGGGGCATCGCGGGCAATTGGCAGACACGGGCGCACGTCCCGGACAGGATGGGGATGATGGCCAACCACTGGCATGATCGCCGCCGCGGTCGTGGGCCTCTTCGTGATCCCGGGCCTCAATGTCGTTTTCCAGCGGCTGCGCGAATGGGTGCGCGGCCACGCCATCTCCAGGAGGAACATCGCATGACCGAGGATGTCTGGCTTTCGCTCGAAGACCTGATCGCGCAGCGCGATGCGCGTCGTGCCAAGGACCGCGCAGACGAGGAAAATGCCCGCCTCCAGCGCGAACTCGCCGCGCGCAAATACGCCGAGGCGCTCAACGCCTACCGCCTGACCGCGGAGGACAAGGACACCATCATGCGCAAGATCGCCAAGGCCTTCGCCGATGGCGAGAAGGAGATGATGCTGTTCGCCTTCCCCTCCGACCTCTGCACCGATGATGGCCGCCACATCAACAACGGTCTGGATGGCTGGGAGGAAACACTGCCGGGCGCCGCGAAGCGCATCCATGAATTCTGGCGCGATGACTTGCAGCCGCGCGGGTTTCGCTTCTTCGCACGCATCATCAATTTTCCGGGTGGCATGCCCGGCGATGTCGGCGTGTTCTTCTCCTGGCCCAAGGAGCTGGAGGAGTGAGGCTTGCGCGGCGGGGAATGGCCGGGCTCGCGGGCGCGGTTGGCCTCTCCGCCTGTGCGGGCCTGCACCGCCTGCCCGCGGTCCCCGAGGCGCTGGCGACCCGAGCCATGATCCCCGGCATCCCCGGACGCGCTTCTATGCGGACGAGGAGGACGCCGAACTCATGCGCTGGCTTGGCGAGCAGCAGGCGCGCGCGGCCACGCGCCTTGCCTCGGCCCCCCCGGCCGATGTGCTTGTCCTCTCCTGCGGCGGCGAGGACGGAGCCTTCGGGGCTGGGCTGCTGACCGAGTGGACGCAGCAGGGCACGCGCCCCGAATTCCGCGTGGTGACCGGGGTGTCCACCGGCGCCCTGGCTGCGCCCTTTGCCTTCCTCGGCCCGTTGCGCGACGCGCAGCTGCGGGAGCTCTACACCAGCATCGACATCACCCGCGTGGTCGCGTGGCGGGACTGGACGGCGGCGCTGTTCGACGATGCCGTCGGCGACAGCGCGCCGCTGGCCGCCACCATCGCGCGCTTCCTGGACGAGGGCATGCTGGCCGAGATCGCCGCGGCCTATGACGAGGGCCGCGTGCTGCTGATCGGCACCACCGATCTCGACGCGCGGCGCGGCGTGGTCTGGAACATCGGCGCCATCGCGAAGAGCGGCCACCCGGACGCGCTCGATGTGGCGCGCCGCGTGCTCGTCGCCTCCGCGAGCATCCCCGGCGCCTTCCCGCCGGTGATGTTCGACGTGGACGCCGATGGCCGGCGCTTCCAGGAGATGCATGTGGATGGCGCCGCGGTGGCGCAGCTGTTCCTGTTCCCCCACCGTGTCGCCGCCGCCCAGCGCGCCCGGGAGGCCTCCCATGCGCCGACCCGCGCCTGGATCATCCGCTACGGGCGCCTTCGCCCGCAGCGCCAGATGACGCCGCGCCGCACCGTCTCCATCCTGGGTGCCGCCGTCTCCACCATGACGCAGGCCAGCGGCGGCTATGACGTGACCCGCATCTGGCTGCGCGCGCAGCGCGCGGGCTTCGGGTTCAACCTGGCCTGCGTGGGCGATGATTTCCAGGTGCCCTACGAGACCGCCTTCGATCCCGCCTACATGCGCGCCCTGTTCCACTACGGGCAGGCGCGGATGCGCGCCGGCACGCCCGCGCCCCGCGAAGCCCGACGAGGCATGATCCCTGACCGCATCGCTGTGGGGATCGCATGGCGATTCCCACGGGCATGACCCAATTTCGCACCCGCGTGGCGCACCCCTTCCCGGAGCGCCCCCTCACCCGATCAGCAGCACCCCCACCAGGGCCAGGGTGGTGATGAACAAGGTGCTGGCGATGCCGAGCAGCAAGGGTGCGGCGCCGCGGGCGTGCAGCGCGCGCAGATCCGTTTGCAGGCCGAGGGCAGCGACGCTGGCGGCCAGCATCAGGGGCACCAGGAAGCGGCTGGCATCGACGGCGAATTGCGGCACGAGGCCCGTGCTGCCCAGCAGCACGAGACCCAGGAAGCCGAAAGCGAACCAGGGCACCGGCGCCTTCACCTTCGCGGCACCGACGGAGGCGCTCCGCGCCACCCACCAACCCAGCGCCAGCACGGCCGGCGCCAGCAGGAAGACGCGGGCCAACTTCATCACGGTGCCGCTCTGCGACGCGATGTCGCCGCCGGCCGCCGCGGCGCCGACCGCCTGCACCACCTCATGAATGGCGGCCCCGGCCCAAAGCCCATAGACGCGCGCGGACAGGCCCATCAGGTCCGACAGGTAGGGAAACACCACCAGCGCCACCGTGCCGCACAGCGTGATGACGGCGAGGGAGTAGGTCACGTCCTCGTCGCGCCCGCGCACCACCTGGTTGGCCGCGACGATGGCCGAGGCGCCGCAAATGGCCGTGCCCGTCCCGATGAGCATGGAAAGCCCCCGATCCACGCCCATCAACTGTCCGAGCCAGATGGTGAAGGGCAACGTCGCCGCCACCACCACGAAGGCGAGCAGCAGCGCCCCCGGGCCAAGCGCCCAGAGCATGCCCAGCGTCACCTGCAACCCCAGCAGCACGATGGCCGCGCGCAGCACGGGCCGCACGGCGTAGCCGATGCCGGGCTTGAGGCTGGCTGGCCGGCCGATGATGGCGCCGAGGCCGACACCCAGCACCAGCGCGACCACCACGGCGTTGAGTGCAGCTATCCCGGTGAGGTTTCGCAGCAGGATGGAGACGGCGGCGATGCCGAAGCAGAGCAGCAGGCCCGGCCCCAGGCTGCGGAACTTGTCCTGGAGGGATTGCCCGGCCGGGCCGGCGGTGGTCGGTGCTGCCATAGTTCTGAAATCGTCTCGAATGTTCCGGGCGCGACCGTCCACCGCTGCGCCCGCAGCGTCAACCCGGGGCCATCCGTTTGCGCCGGCGCTACTCAGCAGCGAGCGGCAGCCGCGCGTCCAGCCCGAAGGCCTCCGCCAGCAGGCTCACGCTGCGCGCGCGCGCCGCCTTGTCGTGGCAGGGGGTCAGCACCGCCACCTCCTGCGCGCCGAGTTCGGCCGCCATGGCGGCCAGCCGATCGCGCACCTCGGCCCCCGTGCCGATGATGGCGCGTTCGCGCATGCGGTCCACCCGCGCGCGCTCGGCCTCGGTGTAGGGGTGGGCGAGCGCCTCCTCGGCGGTCGGGAAGGGTGGGAACTGGCCACGGTCGCGGAACAGGCGCCACAGGGCGCGGGGGGCGAACAGGCGCTCGGCCTCGGCGCGGCTGTCGGCGGCCAGGGCATAGACGGCGACGGCCGCATTGGGCCTGGTGCCGCGCTTGTCGGAGAAGGTCTCGCGGTAGAGGGAAAGCGCCTGGTCCGCCCCCTGCCCGTCCGTGATGAAGCTCGCGAAGCAATAGGGGAGGCCGAAGAAGCCGGCCACCTGCGCGCCATAGTCGCTGCTGCCCAGCACCCAGACCTCGGGCACGGTCTGCACCTCGGGCGAGGCGCGGACGGCGCGGAAGGGGTGGTTCTCGGGCAGGCCCTCGCCCAGCCAGCCCAGCAGGTCACGCAATTGGGCGGGGAAGTTGTCGGCGGCCTGGGCGGCGTTGGGGTTGAGCGCGAAGGCGGTGCGCCCGTCGCTGCCGGGTGCGCGGCCCAGCCCGAGGTCTATCCGCCCCGGCGCGATAGCCTCCAGCGCGCGGAACTGCTCGGCCACCTTGAGCGCGGAGTAATGCGGGAGCATGACGCCCGCGCTCCCCACGCGGATGCGCTGCGTGGTGGCGGCAATGGCGCTGATGAGGATCTCCGGCGCGCTGCCCGCATGGCTCTGGCTATTGTGGTGCTCGGCCAGCCAGTAGCGCGCATAGCCCAGCCGGTCCGCGAGGCGGGCCAGCGCCAGGCTCTCCTGGATGGCGTCGGCGGCGTCCCGGCCGGCGACGATGGTGGACTGGTCGAGGATGGAGAGGGAGGGCAACATTCCCCCATTCTACAGACCCCGGGACCCCAGATGGAAGAGAGCTTCATGCGCCGCGCCCTGGCGCTGGCGGCGGAGGGCGTCGCGGCGGGCGGCGGCCCCTTCGGCGCAGTGGTGGTGAAAGAGGGGCGCATCATCGGTGAGGGGCGCAACAACGTCGTCCCCGGCCAGGACCCGACGCAGCATGCCGAGATCGTGGCCATCCGCGCCGCCTGCGCCGCGCTGGGCACGCATGACCTGGGCGGGGCCGTGATCTACACGAGTTGCGAGCCCTGCCCCATGTGCCTGGGCGCCATCTGGTGGGCGCGGCTCGGCGCAATTGTCTATGGCAACACCCGGCAGGACGCCGCGGCCATCGGCTTCGACGACGAGGCGCTCTACCAGGAGGTGGCGCGGCCTGTCGTGGACCGCGCCCTGCCGTTGCGGCGCCTGATGGGCGCCGAGGCGCGGGAGGCTTTCCGGCTCTGGTCCGAGAAGCCCGACCGGGTGCACTACTGAGCCGCCCTCACGCCGCGCGGCCCTGGCTGTTGCGCGCCACATAGGCCAGCCCGGCGCGGTCGCCCTTCACGTGGCGCACCTCGACCTCGACGGGCGGCTTGGGCGGCACCTGGATGGTGCCGCGCTGGCCGGGCAGCACGCCAGCCGCGCCGGCCACGCCCACACCGCCCGGCGCGACATCCGCAAGCTGCACCTCGCGCGCCTGCCCCGCGACGTTGAGCACGGCCTTGCCGTGCGCCGGCTGCCGACCCTCGACGCGGCGGTCCACCTCGGGCACCGAGGTGCGGACGATGCCCACCACCTGGCGCGTCAGCTCCGCCGCGCGCTGCGCGAGGTCCGCGGTCTCGGCCTGGTGGCGGGCCGAGCGCGCGCCATTGTCCCGCGCATCCTCGCTGACATGGTGGATGCGCTCGGCACCGTCGCGCGTGGCCTGTGTCGCCTCGGCGATGCTGCGCGCGATCTCGCGCGTGGCGCCGTCCTGCTGGCTGACCGCCTCGGCGAGGCTCGCCGCCAGCTGGTCGATGCGCGTGACCGAGCGGGCGATGCGGCGCACCGTCTCGACCGCGGCCTCGGTGCGGCGGCTGACGCCCTCGATGTGCTGGCTGATCTCCTGCGTGGCCTTGGCGGTCTGCGAGGCGAGTTCCTTCACCTCGCCCGCCACCACGGCGAAGCCCTTGCCGGCATCGCCCGCGCGCGCCGCCTCGATGGTGGCGTTCAGCGCGAGGAGGTTGGTCTTACCCGCGATCTCGCGGATCAGGCGCGTCACGTCGCCGATCTGCCCCACGGCGCCCGAGAGGGAGACGATGGCCTCCTCCGTCTGGGCGCTGTCGGTCGCGGTCTCGCGTCTGACATTCGCCGCCTCGCGCACCTCCTGGGTGATGGCGCGGATGGCGGCACTGAGTTCCTCGGCGCCGGCGGCGACCGTCTCGGACATGGTGAGCGATTCGCGTGCGGCGTCGCCGGCGGCACTCGCGTTGCTGTTCACGCGGGTGGCCGCACCGGCCATCTCGGCGGCCTCGCTGGCCAGCGCCTGCGCCTGGTCGGCGATGCGGGTCATGGCGCCCAGCGTCTCGCTCTCCACGCGGTCGGCCATGGTGCGCAGGGCGGTGACCTGGGCGGCGTGCGCGGCAGCCCGGTCGGCCTCCTGCCGGCCCCGCGCGGCGCGCGCCTCCTCGCCCTGGGCGCGGAAGACCGCCACGGCGGCGGCCATCTGGCCCACCTCGTCACGTCGATCCTGGCCGGGGATCTCCACCGTCAGGTCCCCATCGGCCATGCGCAGCATGACGGCGGAAAGCGCGCGCAGTGGGCGCACCGCCCCGGTCGCCCACACCGCGATGCCGACGCCGAGCGCGATGCCCAACGCCAGCAGGCCCAGCAGCAGCGCCTGGAAGCCCTCCGCCACGCCGCGCGCGGAGGTGGCCACCACGCGGTTCTTCTCCTCCTGTAGGTCGATGAATTGGTTGATGCGGGCCAGCCACTCCACGAAGGCGGGGCGCGCCTGCTCCATCAGGAGGGCATGCGCGCGCTCGGCCTCGCCCGCATCACGCGCGGCGATGACGGCGCGGACCATGGGCATGGTGCGGGCCTCGGTCTCCTGGATGGAGGCGAGGATGCGGCGCTCCTCCGGGGTCACTTCCGCGCCGGTCGCCATGACGGCGTCCAGCCGGGTGGCGCTCTGGGCGTAGAATTCCTCCAGCCGCGTGATGTCGCGCAGCGCCGCCGCCCGTTCCTCCGGGGTGGTGACCAGCACCACGTCGCGCAGGCTGATGGCGCGGTCATGCACGCTGCCGCGGAAGTTGATGGCGAAGCGCTGCTTTACGCTGTTCACGTCGTTCACCACGGCGAGGCTGGCGCCGATGGAGTTCACCTGCTGCACTGCGATGCCGGCCAGCACGACGAGAAGCGCCAGCACGGCGCCGAAGCCGAGCGCGAGGCGCCGGCCGATGCCGCCGGCAAGGCGCGGCGTGCCGATGGAAGAGGTGGCGATGGCGCCACCAGGACCGGGCGTGGGAAACGTCATGGACGGCAATGCTCCAGAATGACGATGCACACGTGCCATCCAGGCCGGATCAGCGGAGTCCGGCCCCGGCACGCGGTCATCGAGGGCTAACCCCCTCACCCTGCGTGGTCCCGGTAAAGGAATGATGAACGGCGCAGGTGGGCCGCAGCCCAGAACGCAGCAACGGGGACGCCGCGACGGGGACGCGGCAAATTGGCGCAGCGACGGCGGCGCTGCCCGAGATGACAGGGAAGGCGGGAATGCCAGGCCCAGGGCCCGGAGGACGGGCACGCGCGGCAAAGGTGCATGCCCATGAAAGAGGAGGGCCAGAGGGCCGCAAGTGGAAAGAGGGCTGCCGCAGGGCCGCGCAAGGCGGCCCTGCGGCAAAGCGTTCAGCCGCTCAGCTGGCCGGCGTCTCGCCGCTGGCATCGGGGGCCGGGGCGAGGGCCGCCTCGGCCTTCGCGGCCTTGCGCGCGGCGCGCGTCGCCGCGGCCTTGCGCGCGGCCTCGACTCGCTTCGGATCGGGTGCGGGTGCGGCGGCGGGCTTGGCCGCGGCCTTCTTGGCGGGGGTAGCCTTTTTCGCCGCCGCCTTCTTCACGGGCGCGGCCTTCTTCGCGGCCGGCTTGGCCGCGGCCTTCTTGGCGGGAGCAGCCTTCTTCGCCGCCGCCTTCTTCACGGGCGCGGCCTTCTTCGCGGCGGGCTTGGCGGCCGCCTTCTTCGTGGGAGCAGCCTTCTTGGCGGCGGGCTTGGCAGCGGCCTTCTTCGCTGGCGCGGCCTTCTTCGTGGCCGACTTGGCGGCGGCCTTCTTCGCGACGGGCTTCGCCGCCGCCTTCTTCGCGGGCGCGGCCTTCTTTGGCGCGGCCTTCTTCGGCGCGGCCTTCTTCGGCGCGGCCTTCTTGGCCGCCGGCTTCTTCGCCGTCGCCTTCTTCGCGGCGGGCGCCTTGGCGGCAGGCTTCTTCGCCGCCACGCGCGCGCGCGCCGAGGCGGGCTTCGCGCTGCGGCGACCGCCCGGCGACACGGCCATCGCCATGGTGCGTGGGGTGCTGTCCGTCGTCTCGTTGTTGTCGGTCACTGTGGCATCTCCTTGCGCGGGGCGCGCTTCACATGAGGGGCATTCAACCGGGAAGGCAGGATCGGCGCGGCGCATGCCGCGAGGGATCTTGCCGGGCACGCACGCAGGGAAGGGCCGGCGGAGGCGGCGTGGGCGCAGGGCTGCGCCGCGCGCGGGCGGGTGGCGCGCGGCCGCCTGCCCTTTCCTCCTGTTCCTCCGGGAGTGTGTCTCCCTGAAGAGTCCGAACCTCGAATCACGAAAGATCCCTCTGCACGACGCCCGCTCTGTCCAGCGATTCCAGGCATCCGTTCCTCGTTCTCGCGCCGCGCGCGGGTGTGTCGAAGATGGACGAATCGCGCGTCAATGCGTGCGTGATGAACGCTATCGGAACGCGCATGATGCGTGTCAAACACTATCTGCTTTTCGATGCGCAAATTCCTGCACGCGCTGCTCGCGAATCACGCGCCGGAGGTTCAAGGCGCGGCGCTTCCCGGCGACGATCGAGCATTCGGCCATGCGCCGATTTAGCCGCAGCGCCTTCAGCGCCGCGCCATCGGCACGCATCCCCGGCGCGCCGATTTAGCCGCAACGCCTTCAGCGCCGCGCCATCGGCACGCATCCCCGGCGCGCCGATTTAGCCGCAACGCCTTCAGCGCCGCGCCATCGGCACGACCTCCCGCTGTTCCAAGCCCGTGTAGAGCGAGAGCGGGCGGATGAGGCGGTTGTCGGCGGCCTGCTCCAGCACATGCGCGGCCCAGCCGGTGATGCGGCTGCACACGAAGATCGGCGTGAACATCGGGATGTCGAAGCCCATCAGGTAGTAGGCGGGGCCAGCCGGGAAATCGAGGTTGGGATGGATGCGCTTCTCCTCCAGCATCACCCGCGCCAGCACGGCGGAGGTGTTCATCCAGCGCTTGTCACCAACCACCTCGGCCATCACCTCGGCATATTTCTTCATGGTCGGCACGCGGCTGTCGCCGTTCTTGTAGACGCGGTGGCCGAAGCCCATCACCAGCGCCTTGTGGTCGAAGCGGTCGCGCAGCCAGGCCTCGGCCACTTCCGGCGAAGGGATTTCCTTCAGCATGTGCATCACCGCCTCGTTGGCGCCGCCATGCAGCGGGCCCTTCAGCGCCGCGATGCCCGCCACGATCGCGCCATGCATGTCGGCCATGGTGGACGTGACCACCCGGGCGGCGAAGGTGGAGGCATTGAAGGTGTGCTCGGCGTAGAGGATCATCGAGACGTCGAAGGCCTTGATGACCTCCTTCTGGGGAACCGTCCCGAACACCATGTGGAAGAAGTTCTCGCAGAAGGGCAGCCCCGCGTCCGGCGCGATGGGGTCCAGCCCCTTGCCGATGCGGTTGGTGGCGGCCACCGCCGTGGGAAGCTTGGCCAGCAGCCGCATGGCCTTGCGGCGCTGCGCGGCATCACTGATGTCGGCGCATTCCGGGTCCTCCATCCCCATGAAGGAGACGGCGGTGCGGATGGCGTCCATCGGATGCGCGTCGCGGGGGAACTCGCGCAGCACCCGCGACAGCGCGGGGCTGAGCGTGCGCTCGGCGCGCTCAGCCGCCTGGAACTCGCGCAGCTGCGCGGCACTGGGCAGTTCGCCATTCCACAGCAGGTAGGCGACCTCGTCGAAGCTCGCCTCCTCGCAGAGATCCTGCACGGCATAGCCGCGATAGGTGAGGCTGTTGGTCTCGGGCATCACCTTCGAGACGGTGGACTCGTCGGCATAGACGCCGACCAGGCCCTTGCGGACATCAATGGCTTCGGACATGGCGTGACTTCCTCTCGCTTGTTGCACCGCAGCTTAAGCGCGCGCGGCGCCAGAACAAGCGGGGGCGCGCCCGATCTCGGACGGCGCAGTCGGCCGCGTGAATCGGCCGCGTCGCTAGCCTCTGGGCGCCGCCGCGCGGGCCAGGCGGTCACGGATGGCG
>JBHYDO010000156.1:0-10801 GCA_051860645.1 Roseococcus sp. | reverse complement strand
AAAGTGATCGGTTTCCAAAGGCCCATGGCCTTTGGCAGGGGGTGCGGGGGACAGCGTCCCCCGCGACGCGCCCCTACAGCAGCACCACCCCCAGCGCGCCGCCGCCGGCCAGCACCCAGAGCGGCGAGCGCTTGGTGCGCCACACGAACAGGAACGACGCGGCGAGGATGGCCCAGGTCACCCAGCTCGTCGTCGCGGCGCGGGCGAGGGTGATGCCGGAGGCGCCGATGAGGCCGACGGCGATGGGCACCAGGCCGAACTGCGCGGGCTTGAGCCAGCGCGCGCCGCGCAGCCGGTGCGTGGCGCCGGCGACATACCAGGCGAGGATGGCGGCCGGCAGCAGCATGCCCAGCGTGGCCATGGCGAGGCCGCCGATACCTGCGATGTGCCAGCCCATCAGCGAGGCGGCGAGGATGTTGGGGCCGGGTGCCGCCTGGGCGAGGGCGAAGAGCTGCGTGAAGGTGGCGTCGTCCATCCAGCCATGGACGACGACCAGTAGCCGGTGCATCTCCGGCAGCACGGCGGTTGCGCCGCCGACGGCGACGAGGGAGAGGGTGGCGAAGGCGAGGAAGACCTGAAGCAGCAGGCTCATTTGCCGGCCTCCCGGTAGGCGCGCCGCACCGACAGCCAGATGCCCAGCGGCGCCAGCGAGAAGACGATGAGCAGCAGCGGCAGCCGCAGGAAGGCGGCGCCCACCAGCGCGGCGAGGCCGATGGCGATGAGTTCCGGCGGCGGGCGCAGGTTCTGGCCCATCTTGAGCGCGGTCGCGATCACCATGCCCGCGGCGGCCGCGGCGATGCCGTTCATGAAGGAGGCGACGCCCGGCGCCTCGGCGAAATTGTCGTAGAGGATGGCGAGGCCCATCAGCACCGTCAGCGGCCCGATGTAGAGGCCCGAGGTGGCCAGCAGCGAGCCCGCCAGCCCGTGAAAGCGCCGGCCGATCATGACCGAGGCGTTGCCGACATTGGGTCCGGGCAGGATCTGACCCAGGCCCAGGATTTCGGCGTATTCGCGCTCGGTCAGCCAGCGGCGCTCCTCCACGATGACGTGGCGCGACCAGGCGGCCACGCCGCCGAAGCCCAGCAGGCCCATCTTGGCATAGCCCAGGAACAGTTCCGTCCTGGTCGGAGCGCGCGTCTCACTCACGGGGCAGGAGTTGTTCGGCCAGAGTGACCCAGTAGGAAGCGCCCATCGGCAGGATCTCATCGTTGAAGTCATAGAGGGGGTGGTGGACCGAGGCGTCGTCCGCCCCGCGCCCGCCGCCCAGCATCAGGTAGCTACCGGCCTTGGCCTCCAGCATGAAGGCGAAGTCCTCCGCCCCCATGGTGGGCTTGTCCATGTGCTGGATATGGCCGGCCCCCACCACCGTCTCCGCGGCGCGCACGGCGAGACGCGTGCTGTCGGCCTCGTTGATGGTGGCGGGGTAGGCGCGGCGGAACACCGGCTCGGCCGTCGCGCCGAAGCTGGCGGCGATGCCGGTGACGGTGTCCTTGAAGCGGCGCTCCAGCAGGTCGCCCACCTCGGGCAGGAACCAGCGGGCAGTACCGGTCATGCGCACCGTCTCGGGGATGACGTTGCCGGCCTCGCCCGCATGGATGCTGCCGATGGTGATCACGCCCGCATCGGCCGCATCCAGGTTGCGCGCCACGATGCTCTGCAGCGCCTGGATGATGGCGGCAGAGACCAGGATGGGGTCGATGGTCTGGTAGGGCAGGGCGCCATGCCCGCCGCGGCCGGTGACCGTGATCTCGAGGCCCGCCACGGCCGCCATGACCGGCCCTTCGCGCCAGAGGAAGCTGCCGGCGGGGGCACCCGGCCAGTTGTGCAGGCCGAAGATGCGCTCCATCGGGAAGCGGGCGAACAGGCCTTCCTTCACCATGACGCCGCCGCCGCCGCCATTCTCCTCCGCGGGCTGGAAGACGACGTAGACGGTGCCGTCGAAGTTGCGCGTCTCGGCCAGGTATTTGGCGGCGCCCAGCAGCATGGCGGTGTGCCCGTCATGGCCGCAGGCGTGCATCTTGCCGGGAATGGTGGAGGCGTGCGGCAGGCCGGTCGCCTCATGGATGGGCAGGGCGTCCATGTCCGCCCGCAGGCCGATGGCGCGGCCGCTGCGACCCTTCGCGCCATGGATCACGCCCACCACGCCGGTCTTGGCGATGCCCGTCACCACCTCGTCGCAGCCGAATTCGCGCAGCTTCTCGGCCACGATGCCGGCGGTGCGGTGTTCCTCGAAGCCGAGTTCGGGGTGCCGATGAAAGTCCTGCCGCCACGCGGTCATCTCGGGATGGAACTCGGCGATGCGGTTCAGGATGGGCATGTGGGCGGGACTCCGGCTTGGGCTCAACAGAACGTCTGATCGAGGCCCAGGGCAAGGGGGCGGGGCTCCACGCCCAGCGTGCTGCGCATCGGCCCGATGTCGAAGCCCTTGTCCTCGGTGAGGCGGCGGACCTCGTCGGCCCGGATGCGCGGCAACAGCGGCAGGGCGCGCGTAAGCGGGGCCAGCGCCATCAGCGCCGCGGCGGGCACCGGCAGGACGGGCCGCGGCGCGATGCCGGCCGCGCGCGCCACGGCGGCGCAGAAGTCACGATAGGGCAGCGGGGTGGGGCCGGCGATGACGAGGGTGCCGGACAGGGTGTGGGCGCGGGCGATGGCGGCCATCAGGCAGGCGGTGACGTCGTCCTGATGGATGGGCTGCACCAGGGCCCGCCCGCCGCCGGGCAGCGGCAGGGCGGGCAGCCGGCGCATCAGCGCGGCCAGGCGCCGGACATTGTCCTCGCCCGCCGCGCCGTAGATCATGCTGGGGTGCAGCATGACCCCCGGGCGGCCGGAGGCGAGGAAGGCGGCCTCGCCCGCGCGCACGCCGTCGCCGTGGTCGTCGGGCCAGCGCGAGAACCGGCGGGTGGAGCCCATCAGCACCAGCGCGGCCCCCGGCGGCGCGGCGGCGAGGATGGCGGGCGCGTGGCGCGCATGGGCGGTGGAGACGATGACATCGGCGCCCGCCAGCGCCGCCCGCAGCGCGGGCGCGTCGGTGAGGTCGGCCAGGGTGGGCGGCTCCGCGCCGGTCCATCTGGCGGCGTCGCGCAGCACGGGGCGGAAGGCCTCGCCCGCCGCCCGCAATGCCTGCGCCAGCCCGCGGCCGGAGCGCCCGGTGGCGCCGATGACGGCGAGGCTGGTCAGCGCCGCAGGCCCCCGCGGCCTGGGTATTCGCAATCCAGCTGGCGGGTATGGTCCTGTGTGTCGGGCATGTCGCTGATGTGCACCCCGGCGCCGCGCCGGCACAAGATGGCGGCCAGCGCCCGGGGCTGGAAATCGGTGCCCACGACCACCAGCGGGTCGCCGGGGGCGCAGCGATGGGCGGCGATCTGGCGCAGCGCTTCGGTGAGGTGCTCCTCGCCGCTCCGCGGCGTGGGGAGATGGGCGTCGCCGGGCCGCGGCTGGGGGGCGAACAACATCACGGTGCAGGGGTGGAATTGCGGGTCGGCATGGGCCGGCGCGGCCGCCAGGCATGGCAGCAGCGCGGCCGCGATGATGCGCGGCAACATGGCGTCTTCCTCCGTGGCGTGGGCGCCTTTTGGAAGTCTGGCGCCCTGTCGCCTGAAGGAAGGCTAAACCCGCGAAGGGGTTGCCGGCTACCGGCCTTCCTACTGACCCTCGGGCAGCAGGAAGCGCAGGTCCGCCCCCTGTGGCGCCTGCGTCACCTCGCGCCGCACCAGCGCGTCCCAGCCGCGGCGGGGTGCGGCCGGCGGCGTCCAGCGGGCGCGGCGTTCGGCCAGCGTGGCTTCGTCCACCAGCAGGTCGAGGCTGCGCTTTTCCACCGAGAGGCGCACGCGGTCGCCGGTCTGCACCAGGGCGAGCGGGCCACCGGCCACCGCCTCGGGGGCGATGTGCAGCACCACCGTGCCGAAGGCGGTGCCGGACATCCGGCAATCGCTCATCCGCACCATGTCCTTGACACCCTGGCGGGCCAGCTTCTTCGGGATGGGGAGGTAGCCGGCCTCGGGCATGCCGGAGGAGGAGAGGGGGCCCGCCCCCTTCAGGATCATGATGTCATCGGCGTTCACGTCGAGGTCGGGGTCGTCGATGCGGTTCGCCAGATCCTCCAGCCCGTCGAAGACCATGCAGCGCGCCTCGGTCTCGAACAAGGCGGGCGTGGCGGCGGAGCGCTTGAGGATGGCGCCGTCGGGTGCCAGCGAGCCATGCAGCGCCACCAGCCCCCCCACGGGCGAGACAGGGTTCTCCCGCGCCTTGATGTAGGTGCGGTCCACATAGGCCGGCCCGTCGCCGATGCGGGCGCCCAGCGTCACGCCGTCCAGGTCGGTGCAGTCCAGGTGCAGCAGGTCGCGGATTTCGTGCAGCAGCGCCTTCATGCCGCCGGCGAAGTGGAAATCCTCCATGTAGCCCTCGCCGGTGGGCTTCAGGTCCACGAGAACCGGCGTGGTGTCGGAAAGCTCGTTCAGGCGGTTGTAGTCGATGGTGACCCCCGCGCGGCCGGCGATGGCGGCCAGGTGGACCAGCGCGTTGGTGGAGCCGCCCAGCGCCAGCAGCACGCGCAGCGCGTTTTCGATGCCCTGGGGCGTCAGCAGCGCCGTGGGGGCCACGGGCTTGTGGATGAGGCGCACGGCCTGGGCACCCGCTTCCTCGGCCATACGCAGCCGGTCGGCGTGGACCGCGGGGATGGAGGCGGCGTCCAGCGGCATGAAGCCCAGCACGGACGCGATGCAGGCCATGGTGCTGGCCGTGCCCATCACGCCGCAGGTGCCGGCGGTGGTGGCGAGTGCCCCCTCCACAACGTCGATGCGCGCCTCGTCCACCTCGCCTGCGCGGTAGCGCGCCCAGTAGCGGCGGCAATCGGTGCAGGCGGCCAGCCGCTCGCCCTGGAAGCGGTTGGCGCTCATCGGCCCCGTGACGAGCTGCACGGCCGGCACGCCGGCACTCGCCGCCGCCATGAGCTGGGCCGGCACCGTCTTGTCGCAGCCGCCCAACAGCACGACCGCATCCATGGGCTGGGCCGCGATCATCGCCTCGGTGTCGAGCGCCATGAGGTTGCGGTAGTGCATGGAGCACGGGTTCAGATAAGGCTCGCACAGGCTGATGGTGGGAAAGCTCAGCGGCAGCCCGCCCGCCATCAGCACGCCGCGCTTCACCGCCTCGATGAGTTCGGGCGCGGTGCGGTGGCAGTTGTTGAGGTCGCTGCCGGTGTCGGCGATGCCCACCACGGGCCGCGCCAGCGCCTCGCGCGAATAGCCCATGGACTTGGCGAAGGAGCGCCGCAGGTAGAGCGCGAATTCCCGGTCCCCGTAGTTTGCGGCGTTGCGGGCCAGCCCCTTCTTCTCGTTCATGCTCTCGTCCTCATGCCCTCATGCGGGGCGGTGGCACACGCAACACAGCTTGTTCCCGTCCGGGTCGCGCAGATAGGCCCCGTAGTAATCGGGATGGTAGTGCGGGCGAAGCCCCGGGGGGCCCTCGCAGCGCCCGCCAAGTTCGAGGGCGAGGCGGTGGAACTCGTCCACCGTGGCGCGGTCTGGTGCCTCGAAGGCGGTGGTCACGCCATTGCCGGGCGTGGCCGGCGCGCCGTCGAAGGGACGCATGACATAGATGTGCGGCGTCTCCTCCGCCGCCTTGCCATAGCCGACCACGCCGGCGTCGGGCTCCGCCGCCACCTGGTGCAGGCCCAGCAGCGACAGCAGCGGCCCGTAGAAGCCGATGGCCCGCGCCAGGTCGCGCGTGCCGAGGGTGACATGGCTCAGCATGGGAAACATTCTCCACGAAGCGACATCCGGCCTCGGCAGGCCGGGCCCTGCGATCAGGCGCCGGGCGTAATGCCGGCCTGGCGCATGAGGTCGCGGTTCAGCTCCAGCTCGCGCCGGATGCGGGCCGACAGCGGCGCGGCACCCGCCTCGGAGGGCGCGAGGCCCCGGCCGCGCATGTATTCGACGGTGGCCGGCACGTTGAAGCTCGCCGTTGCGGCGGCGCCGATGCGCTCGGCCAGTTCCGCGGGCATGCCGGGCGGGCCTGAGAGCGAATACCAGGCACCGCCGCCGAAGCCCGCGAAGCCCTGCTCGGCCACGGTGGCCACGTCCGGGAAGGCCGCGGTGCGGGTGGTGCCGACCGAGCCCAGCGCCCGCATCCGCCCGCCCTCGACATGGCCGCGGCAGGCGGCGACGAGGGCGATCATGCAGTCCACCCGGCCCGCGATCACCTCGGTCATGGCGGCGGGTGAGCCGTTGAAGGGCACGTGCAGCATCTCGATGCCCGCGCGCGCCGTCAGGTCCACCATGGGCAGGTGCGCCGTGGTGCCCACTCCCCAGCTCGCGTAGCTGAGCTGGCCGCGGCGGGCGCGGGCGGTGTCGAAGAGCTGCGCCAGGCTCTCGTATTTCGGGTTGGCGACCAGCAGCGCCTCAGTGTCGCACAGCGCGGTGAGGTGGGTGAAGTCGGTCACCGGGTCATAGCCCGGCTCACGCATCGCCAGCGGCGCCATGGCGAAGGTGACGACAGTGCCGAGCAGCAGGGTGCGGCCGTCGGGCTGGGCGCGGGCCACGTGACGGGCGGCGATGGTGGTGGAGGCGCCGGGCTTGTGGTCCATGATGAAGGTGCCGCCCAGGCGCTGCGCCAGCCCCTCGGTGACGATGCGACCCACCACGTCGGAGGCGCCGCCCGCGGCATAGGGGATCACGACGGCGGTGACGCCCGACTGGGCGCGGGCCCGCAGGAACGGGGCGGAGAGGCCGAGGGCAGGCAGCGCCAGGGCGGCGCGACGGGTGATGGACATGGATTTCCTCGCTGTGTGTGCGGGCGTTCTGTGCGCCACTGCGCGCAGCGTGGCGCGGCGGGGCGAGGCTTGGCAAGGATTGTCGCGCGGATCGAGGTATTATCATACCACGCACGAAAAGCCCAGTCCGCGCTTGACCTCGCGCGGGGGATCAGGCACACCCGCGCACGTTCCATTTCCAGGGTAGATCATGCTCAGCACACAGACCCGCTCGCTGAAGCCGGCGGAGGTCCAGAAGGGCTGGTGGGTGATTGACGCCGACGGCCTCATTCTCGGCCGCCTCGCGTCCATCGTCGCCAACCGGCTCCGCGGCAAGCACAAGCCGCAGTTCACCCCGCATGTGGATTGCGGCGACCACGTCGTCATCCTCAACGCGGACAAGGTGCGCGTGACCGGCAACAAGGCCGAGCAGACCGTGTTCCACTGGCACACCGGCTTCGCGGGCGGCATCAAGGGCCGCACCACGCGCCAGCGCCTGGAAAGCCGCTACCCCGAGCGCGTCATCGAGAAGGCCGTGGAGCGCATGATCACGCGCGGTCCGCTCGGCCGCAAGCAGATGAAGAACCTGCACGTCTATGCCGGCACCGAGCACCCGCATGCGGGCCAGACGCCCGTCGCCCTCGATGTCGCCGCCATGAACCGCAAGAATGTCGCGCCTGGCGCGCAGAAGGCCTGAACATGAGCGAGCAGACCACCGCGAGTTCCCTCGCTGATCTCAAGACCCTGGTGCAGGGCACGCCTGCAGCCGCCGAGCAGCTGTCGGACGCGATCAAGCGCGAGCCCAAGCGCGACGCCCAGGGCCGTTCCTACGCCACCGGCTCCCGCAAGGAGAGCGTGGCGCGCGTCTGGATCAAGCCGGGCAAGGGCGTGATCACGGTCAACGGCCACCCCCAGTCCAAGTATTTCGCGCGCCCCGTGCTGCGGATGCTGATCACGCAGCCCTTCCTCGTGGCCGACCGCTACCAGGTGTTCGACGTGACGGCGACGGTGGTCGGCGGCGGCCTCTCGGGCCAGGCCGGCGCGGTGCGCCATGGCATCTCCCGCGCGCTGTGCAACTACGAGCCCGAGCTTCGCGGCATCCTGAAGAAGGCCGGCTTCCTGACGCGCGACCCGCGTGCGGTCGAGCGCAAGAAGTACGGCAAGATGAAGGCGCGACGTTCCTTCCAGTTCAGCAAGCGCTGATTGCCGGGCCCGGCGTCAGCGCCGGCCCGCAAGGCTGCCATATCTCCTGCAAAGGGGCGGGCCCAACCGGGTCCGCCCCTTTCGCATTTGCCCCCATCCGGTCCAGACTGCCCCCAGGGAGACCCCTCATGGCCAGCACACCAAGCATCTTCATCGACGGCGAGTCCGGCACCACGGGCCTGCAGATCCGCGCCCGCCTGGAGGGCCATCCCGGCCTGCGCCTGCGCTCCATCGCCGACGCCGACCGCAAGGACCCCGCCGCCAAGCGCGCCCTGATGGCCGAGGTGGACGCCGTGGTGCTCTGCCTGCCCGATGACGGCGCGAAGCAGGTGGCCGCCATGGCCGCCGAGATGGGCGACGCCGCCCCCCGCCTGCTCGACGCCAGCACCGCCCACCGCGTGGACCCGGATTGGGTCTATGGCTTTCCCGAACTGGCGCCGGGCCAGGCGGCGCGCGTCGCCGGCGCGCGGCGCGTCTCCAACCCCGGCTGCTACCCGACCGGCGCCGTGGCCCTCATCCGCCCGCTGGTGGATGCCGGCATCCTCCCGCCCGACCACCCGGTCACCATCAACGCCGTCAGCGGCTACAGCGGCGGCGGCAAGGCCATGATCGCGGAGTTCGATGCCGGCACGGCCGCGCCCTTCTTCCTCTACGGCCTGAACCTCGAGCACAAGCATCTGCCCGAGATCCAGATCTATGGCGGGCTGACCCGCCGACCCATCTTCGTGCCCAGCGTGGGCGCCTTCGCCCAGGGCATGCTGGTCAGCATCCCGCTGCACCTCGGCACCTTGAACGGCAACCCCCGCGTGGCGGATCTGGAGGCGGTGCTGGCTGCGCGCTACGCCGGTTCGGGCTGGGTGTCGGTGCGCCCCGCCGATGCGGGCCAGCGCCTCACGCCAGAGGACCTCAACGGCTCCAATGCGCTGGAACTGCGCGTCTATGGCAGCGACCGGCACGGCCAGGCGGTGCTGGTGGCGCGGCTGGACAATCTCGGCAAGGGCGCTTCGGGGGCGGCCGTGCAGAACCTCGGATTGATGCTGGGGGTGGATGTCTCGGCGGCGCTGCCGCTGCGCGACCCCTCCCTCCAGGCAGCGGAGTGACGCGGATGGCTCCCCTCTATCCCTTCGAAGGCAAGCTGCCGGTGGTGCACCCCGAAGCCTGGGTGGCCCCCACCGCGGCCGTGATCGGCGATGTGGAAATCGGCGCGGGCGCCAATGTCTGGTATCATTGCGTGTTGCGCGGCGACACCAACATCATCCGCATCGGCCCACGCACCAACATCCAGGACGGCACCATCGTCCATGTGAATGCCGGCCGGCAGTCCACCCTCATCGGTGCCGACGTCACCGTGGGCCATGCCGCCATCATCCATGCCTGCCGGCTGGAGGATGGCGCCTTTATCGGCATGGGCGCCACCGTGCTGGACGATGCGGTGGTGGAGGCGGGTGGCGTGCTGGCCGCGGGCTCGGTCCTGCCGCCGGGCAAGCGCATCGGCGCCATGGAGCTCTGGATGGGGAACCCCGCGAAGCTGGTCCGCGTGCTCACGCGCGAACAGCGGGACACTTTCGACCAGACGGCGAAGCACTATGTAGTATTGGCCGGACGGCACCGCGCCTCGCTGGCCACCCTGCTGGAACCGGAGATGCACACGCCATGACCCCGCTTCGCCTGAGCCTGCCCGCCGCCCTCCTGGCGCTGACGCTCACCGCCTGCGCCGGCATCACGCCGCCCGAGACCGCGACCCTGCCGCGCGACTTCACCACCGGCGCCGGCGACCCGACACGCGGGGCGGTGTTTGAGGCCAGCGGCACCTTCGCCCGCCCGGCCCGCCTGCAGGGCCAGCCGGCCGCCGCGGCGCGCGCCCTGGCCACCATGGAATACCTCACCGTGGCGCTGCCGCAGGACCCGCAGCTGAGCCCCCGCCTCGACGGGCTGACGGAGCTTCAGCTGCTCGCCGCGCGGCGCGAATGGCGCTCGGCACTCGGTGTGCCGGAGACGGCGCCGGCGCAGGGCGTGATCGACGGCCTGTTCGTCGCCTCCTCCGCCCTGGAGGCCAATGACCGGGGCGTGGCCGGCGCGGCGCTGCCCAGCGGGCTCTTTCCGGTCGGGCCGGAGACGACGCTGAGCCGCCTGGCCGCCCTGCCGCCGCTGCCGGAGACCGGCCTGGCCGCCCAGATGGCGCAGCGCGCGCTGGAGCGGCAGAACGAGAACTCGCGCAACAGCTCGGGCACCGACTACCGGTGATCCGCGGCGCGGGCCTCCTCGCCGTCGTGGCGCTGCTGGCTGGCTGCGCCGAGGCCCGCCGCCCCGCCGCGCCGGAGCCCGCCAGCGAATTGTCGGCCGGGCGGGTGGTGGCGCCGCTCAGCGCCATCCTGGACCTCGCCGTGGCCGACAGCGCCGCACCCGAGGCGGCACGCGACGGCCGCCCCGCCGCGGCAGCCCTGGCGGCGGCGCGGCTGGAATGGCTTTCTGGTGAGACCCGGGCGGGCTACCGCCTCTCCAACATTCCGGCCTCGCACCGCTTCGCCCTGCAACGCGCGGTGGAGGAGAGCCGTGCCGCGCTGGCCATCACCCCCGATGCGACGCCCGACCAGGTGGTCCAGGCGCTGGTCGCTGCCGCCCGCGCGCTGGACGGCGCGGATGCACCGGCGCTGGAGGCGGCAATGCGCTCGCCGGTCTTCCTGCCCGCCCGTCCCGATGCGCTGGCCCGGCTGCGCCAGCCCGGGCCCCGTCCCAGCGCGGCGCTGGCCCTGCCGGTGCTGCGCGAGGAGTTGCAGCGCAGTCGGCAACTCAGCGCGCTGGGCCTGACCGGCGCCGGCGGCGACGAGCCCGTGGGCGTGCTGGTCTGGA
>JBHYDO010000155.1:0-10862 GCA_051860645.1 Roseococcus sp. | reverse complement strand
CCCCTCCAGACCCGGCCGCGGCCGCGCCGCGCGGCCCAGGCGGTCGGGCGCGCCCGCCGCGGGCTGGCCCGCGGCGGCCGCATCCCGCAGCGCCGCCACATCCGCGGGCGGGCGCGCCGCGAGTTCCTCCAGCGACAACCCGCATTCATTCCCGGTGAGCGTCACCCCCACCGTCCAGCAGCCGGCCGCCACCCCCTCCGCGATGCCGGGCGCCGTGTCATCCACCTTCACCACGGCCGCGGCCGGGTCCACGTCGAGGTCGAGGAAGCAGCGGTACATCATCATGGCGGAGGGCCGCGCGCGCGGCAAGTCGCCCGCGCAGACCAGGTTGTCCGGCGCATAGCCCTGCGCGGCCGCCAGCGGCAGCAGCGGCGCCATGATCTCGCGCGTGTAGCCCGTGGTGCTGCCGATGCGCAGGCCGCGCGCGCGCAGCCCGGACACCATCTCGGCCACGCCCGGGATCAGCGTCGCGTGGTCCACCACCACCCGCGCGTTCAGCGGCACGAAGACGTCATGGATGGCGTCGGCATCGGCGTCGGTGAAGTCGCGCCCATGCGCCACGCGCCAGGCGGCGGCAATGCGCGGCACGTTGCCCAGCGCGCGGATGTGGTCCCACTTGGCCATGCCCATCGGGCCGCGCGCTTCGGCGATGCTGATCTCCACGCCGAACTGCGCGAAGACCTCCACGAAGGCGCCCATCGGCGCGCGGCTGCCATGGTCTATGGTGGTGCCGGCCCAGTCGAAGACCACGGCCTTGAGCGTCGTCATGCGGCGTCTCCCTGCAATTCGGCAAGCGTCTCCTCGGCGATCGCAAAGGCCGTGGAGGCGCCGGTGCCGCTCGTGACCATCACGAGGCGGATGTTGGCCGCCGGCGCCTCACGGAACATCAGCCGGTCGGGGGCGGAGGCGTAGATGCCGGTCCAGCGCTCCAGCACCGGCGGTGGCGCGATGCCCAGCGCGCGGCGAAACTCGTCCAGGATCAGTGCGTCTACCGCCTCGGGCGCAAAGGGGTCGGGTGTGGCGCCATAGTGGTGGCTGTCGCCCACCACCAGCGTGCCATCGGCCGACTGCACGACGATGAGGTGCACGCCATGCGCCAGGTGCTCGGCCTGCTCGCGCATCAGCACCGGGCGAAGCGCCGCGGCGGCCGGGCGTTCAGCATAGCCGAGGTAGCGCAGCAGCCCGAGATCCGACATCACCGCCGCCGGCAGGCGGAAGCCGGGCGAGGCGAGGCGCAGCATGTGCAGCTTGCACTTGGTGACTCCATGGGTGGCGATACGCTCGGGGAAGAGCGTGCGGAAGTCATCGCCCGGGCAGACGATGACCGCACCGGCCTCCACCCGGCCTGCACTGGTATCCAGGCCGCGCGCGTCCACTCCCAGCACCGCCACCTGGCGGCGGAACTCCACCCCATGCGCGGCTTCCAGCCAGGCGGCAAGGCGCGGGATGGCGTCGCGGCTTTCCACGCGGCGCTCATGCGGGCTGTGCAGGAGGGCGAGCGGTGCCCCGGCGCAAAGTTCGGGAAAGCGGCGGCGGGCCGCGGCAGCGTCCAGCAGGTCGCAGCCCGCGCCCATCCCGGTGGCGGCGAACTGCTCCAGCACGGCCACCGATTCCGGGCGGCGCACCAGCATGGCCAGCCCGCGCTGCGTGATCCCGATGCCGGCCTGGGGCGCCACCTCCTCCCACACGTCGCGGGAGCGCAGGGCGCGGCGCCAGCAATCGCCCTGCTGCTGGCCGGTGACGGTGACGAAGCCGAAATTGCGGATGGAGGCGCCATTGGCTGCCGCGTCGCGATCCAGCACCACCACCGAGAAGCCGCGCCGCGCCGCGGCCAGCGCATGCGCCAGCCCCAGGATGCCCGCGCCCACCACCGCCATGTCGAAGCCGCCCGTCATGCCCGCCCTGCCCAATCCAGCGGCAGCCTAGGCGCGCCGCCGCCCGCTTCCCACTCCCCCCGCCACCCCCGGAGGCGCGGATTTCACGGGAATGTCACGCCAACCTCATTCCCTTGGCTTGCAGAGCCACGCAACGTCCCGCCGCCAGCCTTCAAGGGAAAAGCCAATGCGCCGCCTGCTCCTCGCCAGCCTCGCCCTCCTCGTCACCGGCACCGCGGCCGAAGCGCAGCAGCGCACCCGGCTCACGGTGTACACCGCGCTGGAAAGCGAGCAGCTCGCCCCCTTCAAGGCCGCCGCCGAGCGCGCGGTGCCCGGCATCGAGATCGCCTGGGTGCGCGACAGCACGGGCATCATCACCGCCCGCCTGATCGCCGAGCGCGCCAACCCCCGCGCCGACGTGATCTGGGGCCTCTCGGTGTTCAGCCTGCTGGCGCTCGAAGGCCAGGACATGCTGGAGCCCTACACGCCCGCCGGCGCCGAGGCGCTGCGGCCCAACTTCCGCAGCAGCCGCAGCCCCATGACCTGGACGGGGATGGACGCCTTCGTCTCGGCCATCTGCTTCAACCGCGTGGTGGCGGCGCAACGGGGCCTGCCGCGCCCCACGACCTGGGCAGACCTGCTGGCCCCCGCCTTCCGCAACCAGATCGCGATGCCCAACCCCGCCTCCTCCGGCACGGGCTTCCTCACGATGGCGGGCTGGATCAGCAGCATGGGCGAGGCGCCGGCCTGGGAATTCATGACGCAGCTGCATGACAATGTGCAGGTCTACACACATTCGGGCAGCGCCCCCTGCAACAACGCGGCGCGCGGCGAATACGCGGTGGGCCTGAGCTTCGACATGCGCTCGGTGGCGCTGCGCAACCAGGGCGCGCCCATCGACGTCATCGTGCCGACCGACGGCGTGGGCTTCGACCTGGAGGCGACCGCCATCCTGCGCGGCACCCGCAACCTGGACGCGGCCCGCCGCCTGGTGGACTGGACCGTGACTCGCGAGGCCAATGAGCTCTATGGGCGCTTCTACGCGTTGGTGGCCCACCCTGCCGCCGTCACTACGGTGCAGAACTACCCGGCCGACTTCGCCGACCGCCTGGTGAATCAGGACTTCGCCGCCCTGGCCGGCCGCCGCGACGAGCTGCTGCGCGAATGGGCGCGCCGCTTCGACGGCAAGTCGGCGCCGCGCTGAGCGACGGCCTTGGACCTCGCGGGGCAGCCCATTCCAGCCAGCGTCTACCTGACGGTGCAGGACGTCACGAAGCGCTTCGGCCGCTTCGTGGCGCTGGACCATGTCTCGCTGGACATCCGCGAGGGGGAGTTCGTCTCCTTCCTCGGCCCCTCCGGCTGCGGCAAGACCACGCTGCTGCGCGCCATCGCGGGGCTCGACCCCGCGACCGAGGGGCGCATCGTCCAGGCGGGGCGCGACATCACCCTGCTGCCGCCCGGCGAGCGTGACTTCGGCATCGTCTTCCAGTCCTACGCACTGTTCCCCAACCTCGATGTGCGGCGCAACATCGGCTACGGGCTGCGCGGCCCCGCCTGGCCGCGCGCCAAGGCCGAGGCGCGGGTCGAGCAGCTGATCTCCATGGTGGGCCTCGAGGAGCATGCGCGGAAATACCCGCCGCAGCTTTCCGGCGGGCAGCAGCAGCGCGTGGCGCTGGCGCGTGCCCTCGCCAACCACCCGGGCCTGCTGCTGCTGGACGAGCCTTTGTCGGCACTCGACGCCATCGTCCGCACCCGGCTGCGCACCGAGATCCGCGCGCTGCAGAAGGCGCTCGGCGTCACCACCATCATGGTGACGCACGACCAGGAGGAGGCGCTGTCCGTCTCCGACCGCATCGTGGTGATGAGCCAGGGCCGCATCGAGCAGATCGGCACGCCGGAGGAGGTGTATCGCCGGCCGGCCAGCGCCTTCGTGGCCGGCTTCGTGGGCCGCACCGGCAGCTTCCGCGCCGAGGTGGAGCACCCGCCCGCCGCGCCCGCGCGGCTGCGCGCGGGGCCGGTCTCGCTTGCGGCCACGGGGGCCGCCTCGCTCGCGCCGGGCGACCTCGCCCAGGCCTTCATCCGGCCGGAGGATGTGCGCCTCGGCGAGGACGCGCTGGGCCATGAGGGCGCCTTCGAGGCACTGGTCACCGGCATTGAGTTTTTGGGCCCCTTCTGCCGCGTGCACCTGTTGGCCGAGGGTGTGAAGCTGGAAGCCGACGTGCCATCAGAGCACCTGGCACGGCTCGACCTCGCCCGCGCCGCGCGGCTGTGGGTGGCGATCCCGGCCGACCGCATCATGACCTACCCGGATGCCTGACGGCGGCGCGCTGCGGCCGCGCGTGTCCGCCGACCAGCGGGTGATGGCGCTGGCGCTTGGTGCCGCGGCGCTGTTCCTGCTGGTGGCGCTGCTGCTGCCGCTGGGCTGGCTGCTGATCCGCGCCTTCCAGGACGCGCAGGGCGGCTTCGTGGGCCTCGCCAACTTCGCGCAATACGTGACGACGCCGAGCCTCGCGGTCTCGGCCTGGAACAGCGTCTGGACGGCGGGCCTGACCACGCTGATCGTGGTACCGGCGGCCTTCCTCTATGCCTATGCGCTGACGCGCTCCTGCATCCCGGGCAAGCCCGCCCTTCGCGCGGTGATGCTGCTGCCGGTGCTGGCGCCCTCGCTGCTGCCGGCGCTGGCGCTGGTCTACCTGTTCGGCAACCAGGGCATGCTGCGCGGGATGCTGATGGGCGAAAGCATCTACGGCCCCATCGGCATCGTCCTGGCCCAGGTGTTCTACTGCTTCCCGCATGCGGCGCTGATCCTGACCGTGGCACTCTCCGGCGCGGATGGGCGGCTGTATGAGGCAGCCGCCGCGCTGAAGGCCGGGCGCGGGCGCATCTTCGCGACCGTGACGCTGCCGGGCGCGCGGGGCGGCCTCGTCTCGGCGGGCGTGGTGGTGTTCACCCTGGTGGTGACGGATTTCGGCATCCCGAAGGTGATCGGCGGGCAATTCCCCGTGCTGGCGACCGAGGTCTACAAGCAGGTCGTCGGCCAGCAGAACTTCAATATGGGCGCGGTGGTGGGCCTCGTGCTGCTGCTGCCGGCCATCGGCGCCTTCCTCCTCGACCAATGGGCGCAGCGGCGCCAGGGCAGCGTGTTCTCGGGCCGCGCCGTGCCGCTGGAGCCCAAGCCACGCGCGGCGCGAGACCTGCCGCTGCTGGCCTTCTGCCTCGGGGTCGCGGCCCTGCTGCTGCTGGTGGTGGGGCTCGCGGTGTGGGGCAGCTTCATCCGCTTCTGGCCGTGGAACCTCGAACTCACCCTCGACAACTATGATTTCGACCGGTTCGATTCGGCGGGCTGGGGCAGCCTCTGGACCTCGCTTCGCATGGCCGGCCTGACGGCGCTGATCGGCACGGCGCTGGTCTTCCTGGTGGCCTGGATGGTGGAGCGCGGGCGAGTGGCCGGCCCCCTGCCCCGGCTGGTGGGTTTTGCCACGGCCATCCCGCTTGCCGTGCCGGGGCTGGTGCTGGGCCTCGCCTACATCCTGTTCTTCAACGACCCGTGGAACCCGCTCGGCTTCCTCTACGGCACGCTGGCCATCCTGGTGCTGAACTCCCTCGTGCACTTCTACACGGTTTGCCACCTGACGGCGGTGACCGCGATCCGCCAGTTGGACCCGGAGTTCGAGGCGGTCAGCGCCAGCCTCAAGGTGCCGGTCTGGATCACCTTCTGGCGGGTGACGCTGCCCATCTGCCTGCCGGCGATCCTGGAGATCTTCGTCTATCTCTTCGTCAACGCCATGGCGACGGTCTCGGCCGTGATCTTCCTCTACGGACCCGACACCAAGCCCGCCTCGGTGGCCGTGGTGCACATGGAGGAGGCGGGGCAGATCAGCGCCGCTGCCGCCATGGCCGTCACCATCCTCGCGCTGAACGTGGCGCTGAAGGCGCTGCACGTGGCGATGACCCCGCGTGTGGAGCGCTGGACCCAGGCCTGGCGGCGCCGCTAGCCGGGCTTCACCACCGGCTTCGTGAAGTCGCCCATGCGCATGGAGGGGTGGCTGCGCGCATATTGCGGCGGGAAGGATGCGGTCTCGCGCAGCGCCTCGGCCGCGTGCCAAGCCCAACGCGGGTCGTAGGTCATCCCCCGCGCCAGCGCGATCATGTCCGCCGCCCCATCGCGCAGCGCCTGCTCGGCCTGGTGCGGCGAGGTGATGACGCCGACCGCCATGGTGGGCAGCCCTGCCTCCTCCCGGACGCGCCGGGCCATGGGCACCTGGTAGCCGGGGCCGACATCAATCACCTGGTCCGGGCTGCTGCCGCCGGAGGAGGCGCAGATGTAGTCGCAGCCGAGCGGTTTCAGCGCGGCCGCGAAGGCCACGCTGTCCTCCAGCGTCCAGCCGCCCTCCAGCCAGTCGGTGGCCGAGATGCGCACGCCGAGCGGCTTGTGCGCCGGCCATACGGCGCGCATGGCGGCGAAGACCTCCAGCGGGAACCGCATCCGGCCCGCGATGTCACCGCCATACTCGTCGTTGCGGTTGTTCGACAGCGGCGAGAGGAAGCTGTGCAGCAGGTAGCCATGGGCGGCGTGCAGCTCGATCAGGTCCAGGCCCAGCGCCTCGGCACGCTGCGTGGCGGCGACGAACCGCGCCTTGACGGCAGCGAGCCCCGCCGCTTCCAGCAGGCGCGGCGCAGGGCGGCCTGGATAGGGCACGTCGCCGGGGCTGAGCGCCTGCCAGCCGCCCTGTTCGGGCCCGAGGTGATTCCCGCCCTGCCAAGGTGCGGCCACGCCCGCCTTGCGCCCGGCATGGGCCAGCTGGATGCCCAGCGCCGCCTGGCCGTGCCGCCGGCAGAAGCCCACCACCCGCGCCAGCGCCTCCTGCTGCGCGTCGTTCCACAGGCCGATATCGTGCAGGCCGACGCGGCCGGCCGCCTCCACCGCCGTCGCCTCCAGGATGACCAGGCCGGGGCCCGACACGGCAAAGTTGCCGTAGTGCATCAGGTGCCAGTCATTCGCGCGGTTGTCGGCATCGCCCGAATACTGCGCCATGGGCGAGACCACGATGCGGTTGGGCAGCGTCAGCCCGCGCAGGGCGAAGGGCGAGAAGAGGCGTGTGGCCATGCGGGCATATCCTGCGTTTCGCCCGCAGCTTGCGGCCTTCGCCGGCGCGCGCAAGATGGGGGTGCAGGGACAGGGGATCGGGCCATGGACGGTTCACGGCAGGGCGGCGGCGCGCTCGACGCCATCATCATCGGCGCGGGCATCGCGGGGATGTTCCAGCTGTACCGGCTGCGCGAGCTGGGGCTGCGGGTGCGGGTCTTCGAGACGGGCTCGGACGTCGGTGGCACCTGGTACTGGAACCGCTACCCCGGCGCGCGCTTTGACAGCGAAAGCTACACCTACGGCTACTCCTTCTCGGAGGAATTGCTGCAGGACTGGAGCTGGACCGAACACTTCGCCGCCCAGCCCGAGACGCTGCGCTACCTGAACCACGTGGCCGACCGCTTCGACCTGCGCCGCGACATCAGCTTCGACAGCCGCGTGGCCAGCGCCCATTTCGACGACGCCGCGAATGAATGGGAAGTGACGACCCAAGACGGCACGCGCGCGCGGGCGCGCTTCCTGATCACGGCCCTCGGCCCGCTTTCGGCGCACACCCTCCCCAACATCCCGGGTGTCGCGGACTTCCAGGGCCAGTCCTTCCACACCTGCCGCTGGCCGCACCACCCGGTGGATTTCAGCGGCAAGCGCGTGGCCGTGATCGGCACCGGGGCCACGGGCGTGCAGGTCATCCAGACCATCGCCCCCGAGGTGGCGGCGCTGACTGTGTTCCAGCGCCGCCCCAACTGGTGCGCGCCGCTGCACAACCGCCCCGTGACCGAGGAGGAACAGGCGCGCATCAAGTCGGGCTTCCCGGCCTTGTTCGAACTGCTGCGCCGTACCCCCGGCTGCTATATCCATGTGGCCGACCCGCGCGGCACCTTCGAGGTGAGCGAGGCCGAGCGCGAGGCCTTCTGGGAGGCGCTCTACGCGGCGCCCGGCTTCGGCATCTGGCAGGCGAATTTCCGCGACATCCTCACCGACCCCGCGGCCAACAAGCTCATCACCGAATTCATGGCGCGCAAGATCCGCGAGCGGGTGGAAGACCCCGGGACAGCCGAGGCGCTGATCCCGCGCGACCACGGCTTCGGCACCCGCCGTGTGCCGCTGGAGACCGGCTACTACGAGACCTACAACCGCCAGAACGTGCGTCTCGTGGATGTCCGCGCCACCCCCATCACGCGCGTTGCGCCCCTCGGCATCGAAACCAGCGCGGGCCTGCACGAATTCGATATCATCATCTACGCGACGGGCTTCGACGCCATCACCGGCAGCTTCGACCGCATCGATATCCGCGGGACGGATGGACAGAGCCTGCGCGAGAAATGGGCCGGCGCGCCGCGCACCTATCTGGGCATGCAAGTGGCGGGCTTCCCCAACATGCTGACGCTGGTGGGCCCGCACAACGCCTCCACCCGCTGCAACATCCCGCGCTGCATCGAGCAGAATGTCGAATGGGCCACGGGGCTGATGCGCGTGATGCGCGACCGCGGCCTGCACCGCTTCGAAGCGACAGCCGAGGCCGAGGCCGAATGGTCCCGCCATGTCGAGGAACTTGCCGAGGGCCTGCTCTACGCCGAGGTGGACAGCTGGGCCACCGGCGTGAACCACAATGTGCCGGGGCGAAACATCCGCCGCATCATGCAGTACCAGGGCGGCGCGCCCGCCTACCGCGCGCATTGCGACGCTGTGGCCGCCGACAGCTACCGAGGCATGCTGCTGGGCTGAAGGCGCGGCGCCGTCCCGGAACCAACGCGGCTTTTTCCAGACTGCCTACAGCACGCCCGCTGCCCGCATCTCCTCCACCTCCTCGGCCGAATAGCCGAGTTCGACCGCGATGTCCGGCCCATCCGCGCCCGCCGCGCGCAGGTCGCCCGCGCCGCCCGGGCGGGCGCCGTCCAGGCTGATGGGCAGGGCGGGCAGCCTCACCGCGGTGCCATCCGGCAGGGTCAGCGACACCAGCCCGCCCGACCCGTTCAGATGCGGGTCGTCGAACAGGTCCTGCGGCTTTCCGATGGGCGCGAAGGGCAGGCCCAGCGCCTCGCACTTCGCCATCAGCGCCGCCTTGTCGTAGGTGCGCAGCACGGCGGCGATGCGCGGGATGGTGCGCCCACGCTCGGCCACGCGCTGCTGCTTGGTGGCGAGGCTGGGGTCCGCGGCCAGGTCCTCCAGCCCGAAGGCGACGCAGAAGGCGGGCCAGGAGGTGTCGGTCACCACGCCCACGAAGACCTGGCCGCCATCGGCCGTCTCGAACACGTCATAGACCGGCCAGGCCGGCAGCCGGGTGGACATGGGCGGCGGGGGGGTGCCGGTGATGGCCGCCTGCGCCATGTGCTGCGCCATCAGCAGCGCCACCGTCTCGAACAGCCCCGCCTGCTCATGGCCGCCGCGCCCGGTGGCCTCCCGCTCGCGCAGGGCGGCCAGGATGCCGATGACGGCGGAAAGCCCCCCCATGATGTCGATGACGCTGCTGCCTGCGCGGAGCGGCCGGCCCTCCAGCCCCGTCATGTGGGCGAGGCCGCCCATCATCTGCACCACCTCGTCCAGCGCCGTGCGGTGCTCATAGGGGCCGGGCAGGAAGCCCTTGCCGGAGCAGTAGACCAGGCTCGGATTGCGGGCGGCGAGTTCCTCCGGGCCGAAGCCGAGCTTGGCCATGGCGCCGGGGCGGAAATTCTCCACCAGCACGTCGGCGCGGTCGGCGAGGCGATGCACCAGGGCCCGGCCGCGCGCATCCCTGAGGTTGACGCAGAGGCTGCGGCGACCCCGGCCGAAGGCGGCGTAGAAGCCGGTGCCCGAGCCGGTGAGGCGGCGCGTGGTGTCGCCCTCGGGCGCCGGTTCCACCTTGATGACCTCGGCGCCAAGGTCCGCCAGCACCATGCCCGCGGTGGGGCCCATCACCATGTGGGTGAATTCGAGGACGCGCAGCCCGGCCAGCGGAGTGGCGCTGGTCATGCCGCCGCCCGCCAGCCGGTGGGGCGTCCCGCGCGGGCGAAGGCGCCGTGCAGGGGTTCATCGGGCAGGGCCTCGGCCAGGATGGCGCGCGCGGCGAGCAGCCCGTCCAGCTCCACCCCCGTCCGCAGCCCCAGGGATTCCAGCAGGAAGACGAGGTCCTCGGTGACGATGTTGCCCGAGGCCCCGGGCGCGAAGGGGCAGCCGCCCAGCCCGGCCAGGGCGCCGTCGAAGATGCGGATGCCCTCCTCCACGCCAACAGTGACGTTGGCGAGCCCCAGCCCCATGGTGTCGTGCAGGTGCAGGCTGTCGCAGCGCGGGCCGATCTCGGCCTGCACCGCGCGCAGCACGCGGCGAAGCTGGGCGGGCGTGGCGTAGCCGGCGGTGTCGGAAAGACCCACGCTGTCGAAACCCATCGCGGCGAGGTCCACGGACATCTCCACCACCTCGCGCTCGAGCACCTCCCCCTGCAGGGAGCAGCCGAATGCGGTGGAAAGCCCGGCCTCCAGGCGAGGCCGCGTGCCGGGTTCGAGGGCCTGGACGAAGCCGGCCAGCGTGCGCGCCTCCTCCATCTGGCGGGCGCGGCTGCGGCGAAGATTGGCCTGGCTGTGCGCCTCGCTCGCGGAAAGGGTGAGGGTGACCTTGTGGGTACCGGCCGCCACCGCCGCCTCGGCGCCGCGGCGGTTGGGCACCAGCACCGCGACATGCAGGCCGGAGAGCCCGGTGGCGAAGCGCGTCACCGCCTCCGCATCGGCCATCTGCGGCACGAGTTGCGGCGGCACGAAGGAGGCGACCTCGATCTCGGGCAGGCCGGCCGCGTGCAGCGCCGCGATCCAGCGGCACTTGATGCCGGTGGGCATCACCTGGCCCACCATCTGCAGGCCGTCGCGCGGGCCCACCTCGCTGACCGTCACGTCACGTCGGGCTGTCACTGGCTGCATGTCAAAAATCTC
>JBHYDO010000154.1:0-10898 GCA_051860645.1 Roseococcus sp. | reverse complement strand
AGCTCGTCAGGCTCATAACCTGAAGGTCACAGGTTCAAATCCTGTCCCCGCATCCACTTTAGCCGAACACTCCAAAACAAGCCCCTCCGCCCCAAAGGCCGAGGGGTTTTTTGCGTTCCGAGCCGCACGCAGCATCGATGCCAGGTGCCCGATCAACTCGATCCGAGGTTCCCCATCAACAGCCGCCGGCGGATGCACCTCCACCCGCTCGATCAGCGCCCGCAGGGCCTCCCGGACCTCTGGCCCGGCATCTTCCTGTGCAAGACCCTCCCGCAGTCGCGCCACCTCCTCCCGATACACCTCCGCAAGGTTCGGATGCAGGCGCGGCACGACCGGCGCCGCACTGGCAGCGATCTCCGCCTCCAAGGCAACACGACGCTGTTCCAACTCGTCCAGCCGGCCCTGCAAGCCAGGCGCCCTCAGACCATCGGCAATTGCGTCAACCAAGCCCGACAGCTTGCGCTTGATCCCGTCCAGCTCGCGGCGCTTGATCGTGATCCCCGCGCCGGCCTCGGCGGACAGGCGGTTCCACTCCGCCGTGAAATCCGCCACGAAGGCGGCCACCATCTCCGGCTGCATCAGATCACCGCCCAGCGCGTCCAGCACCTGCGCCTCCAGAGCGCCCCGCCGGACCCGGGTGCGGTTGTCGCAGGGGCCGTCCGCTTGTGCCACACGGCAAGCAAGGTAATCACGCCCGACCGAGGCGAAGGTCTTGCGGCACTGCCCGCACACCACCTTGCCGCTCAACAGATGCTGCGGCCGCCGCTGCTCCCAGAACCGCCGGCGTGGAGCGCCATCCTCCACCTGTTCCACCTCCGCCCGCTGCGACGCGAGGCGTACCTGCACCTTGTCCCACAGATCCGCCTCCACGATCCGCAGTTCGGGAACCTCCTGGTTGATCACGGACTGGGACGCGTTCTGGCGCGCAAGCCGGCGCCCCGTTCCGGGATCCTTGACCCAGCGGCGTTGATTCCAGACCAGTTCTCCCGCGTAGAGACGGTTGCGCAGGAGGCCCGTGTCACGGCCAGCCTGGCCGCGGATGGTTCCTGCCTGCCAGATCCCCCCGCGAGGGCCAGGCACGCCGTCACGATTCAGAGTTGCCGCGATGGATTTCGGCCCGGCGCCCGCGGCGAACTCCGCGAAGATGCGTCGCACGATCACCGCCTCGGCGGGATCAATCTCCCGCAGACCGCGTTCCAGTTCTCCGTCGCGCCCAACTGGCCCGCGGGCCACTCGGTAACCGTAACAGATCCCTCCACCCGATCGGCCTTGCCGCACGCGGCCCTCCAGGCCCCGTCGCGTCTTGTCCGCGAGATCCTTCAGATACAGCGCCCCCATCGTTCCCTTGAGGCCGACGTGCAGCTGGCTGATCTCTCCCTCCGACAGGGTCCAGATCCGCACGGTCGCGAATTCGGATTGCTTGTAGAACGATGCCACATGTTCCTGATCACGCGAGAACCGGTCGAGCGATTCGGCCAGAACCACGTCGACGGAACCGGCCCGCACCATAGCCAGCAGGGCCTGGTAGCCGGGACGCAGCAATGTCGCGCCGGACACGGCGGCGTCGCTGAGGCAGGCGACGACGGCCCATCCCTCGCGATCAGCCCGCGCCTGGCAGATGCGGATCTGATCCTCGATCGAGGCGTCACGCTGGTTTTCTGAGCTGTAGCGGGCATAGATGGCACAACGCATGGGATCAGCCTCCGCTCATTGACCGCGCAGGGCGAGGGCCAGCGCGACCAGCGCGCTGGTGATCAACAGCCCCACGATCATTTCGATGAAGCTGAAGCCGCGGCGCGCCATTTGGCGCCGTGCGGCGTCGCGCCCGAGGGCGCGGACGACAGCAAGGAGGGCAGGGGAGGCTGTTATGGCGGGAATTGATGAGACAGTGGCAACACGTGCCATGCCGGTTGCACCCATAGAGGTGTCTGACGTCAATTCTGTGTGCGTGACTTCTTTGGACTCTGGCATGAAGATCTCCATTTATCAGTAAGGCGTAGCGGCAGGGTCTTTGTATCTACCGGTACTCTGCTCAACCGATATGGAGGACTTTTTTTGAGAAAAAATAGTGAGAGTGATTTTATCGCGAAAATCTTTCATGTTGGACTGCTACGCCAACAGATCTATGAAATTGATCGTGGTGACGTGCAAATACAAATTTTAAATCATCGTCAGCTGCCGAATAGGACGCAGACTGCCAAAACACAATGAAATTGGACATCAAAAACTGCCGCTTTTGGGTGGCGGGCTCGTGTACAGGTTCTCGGGCGAATTCCCAGGTGGGATCTCAAGCTGATCACCAGGCGAACCCTCAGGCGGATCAAGTGCTGCTGCGGATAGCAAAGCCCTCCCCGCCAACAGCCCAACTCCCTGCGAAGGCTCGCGCCTCCATGATCGCAGCGTCTCGTCCACGCGCGAACGCGGTTCACGCAGCAGCCGGTGTGCGGCGCCCACCACAAAGGCTTGCTGCATGCGCTTGTCCCACGCGTCGACAACCCAACTCTCGCAATGCGTGTTAGGCGCAGCGGCAATCGCGCGTCCATCTGGTGACTCCAAAACTGTGTCGGCCGGATGCCGCAGGCGGAGACCCTCACGACGAAGCGCCGCGGCAAGTGCAGGCGGATTTGGTGCATGGGCCGCCCATATCCCTTGTAGCCGGCGCACAAGGGCAGGGAGATCTAGCGGTTTCCCCTTGTGATCCGAATGACGCCTCTCGAGGGCACGCCGCTGCCGTGACGTGTAGGCCGCATAGGCGGGCGGCCCCTCCTCAATGCCAGCCTCGCGGAGGCGACCGGCGGCTTGATGGTCACCGCGCGCCTCCAGCGCTGCGATCACCGAACAGTTGAAGCGCCCCTTCACCGGCTTGTGCAGAAGCCGGAGTTCGGTCTCGCGGGCGAGACGTTCATGTCGGGGAAACATGTTGCGACTGTCCAGAACGCGCCCCGTCACGGCATCTACTTCTGGCACCAGGACGTGCCAGTGCAGCTCAAATCCCTGCGTGCCGGTCATGAGGTCGTAGGCTACGCGCCGGACCTTGTGGTGCCGGACAATCACGGCCGTACACGGATCGAAGCCGAACTCTGACGCGATGTGTGCGGCCAAATCCATGGCCTCCGCGTCCGTGATCGGCTCGCCCGGACTCACGTGATAATGCCGAATCGCGTATCGGTGGCCGGCGTAGCGTGCGAGCGCGACCATGTCCTCGAGGTCCGACTCCGCGCCTTGCACTGTGAGGACATCCAAATTGCCGGCACCGCGCCACACGTGCTGGGCGAGCACCTCCTGGCCTGAAGCCGTGCTGATCCTGACCCCAGCGATGATCATGACCCACCGCCAGTCGGCATCCGCCGGCGGTTTGCCCGTCGCCCGACGTGGAGCCCGCCCAGCAGGTGAACGCGCACATCATGCCGCAAGCCAGCGAGATCTTCGGCCATGGAGGCAAGAGTCAGGGCACAGAGCCCCTCCGGGTCATCGCGCGCTACGCGACGAGCCAGCTGATTGAGATTATTCCCGACGCCGGAGTTCAGATCGCGCAGCAGCGCCGCGAGGTCGCGCCGCCATGCGACAGGATCGTCCCCGCAGGCTGAAGCCTGATCCGCCGCGGCGCGCAACCAGCGCGACAAATTGTGAACGCCCTTGCAGGCCGCAGCCGCCTGCCAGCGCTGGACGTCGTCTTCGTTCACGCGAATCCGCAACAGCCGGCTGCGCCTGTTTCGCTTGCTTGTCCCCCCGTCTTTGCCCACTTCCGTCATCCGTCACCCCTCCGTTCTCAGAAGGACCGCGAGCCAACTTGTGGGCACAAACCCCACGACTGGCTGCCGCCAAACCGGCAGCTGCGGACCCTCCGTCGAGAGGGTGCGGCGACAGCTTGCAAGTGACAGCGTTCACGAGGTCGGGTTGTCACCCAGGCCGTTCCCGCCTCCCCGCCCAAGCCGAACCCCCGACGCCGAGTTGCCTCCCGCCGACGGTGACGCCGCCAGCGTTGGCGCCCTTGTCTGCACGGTGCGGGCACCGTGTGCACACGGTGCTCTGCCACGCGGTCACTGGCTCCCGGCGTCCGGGGACGCCCAGCATTGTGTCGATCGCTCGCCCAAGAAGATCTGTATTTCAGGATCCTTGCATTTTACAGGCGGGTCCGCGCAGCTTCGTCGTAGGCAGAGCGGAGATTTCTATCCATGAAAAACAATAAGCAATTTAGTCAACATGTCCGGCGAGCTTCACCAAGTGTAAAGCAGCGAGTACAGTGTATGGACCGTGTCTTGCAAATTTACTATGAAGAAACCGAGGTATCTGCACTTGGCGCAGCTATATTATTCATGGCTGATATTGTTGCCTGTGCGGAAGATTGGAGCGAAAGCCACATCAACATGCTGGTCGACAGTGCCTACGCGCGTGTTGAACGGGAGCGGCGGGGTTCTGCCATCTGGACAGAATGCTGGACCGATTGGTCTCACCTGCCCCTCCAGGCCGGCACTGATCGGGAAGACCGTGACAGTCGCCTCGGGCGCGCGGACACGCTGCTTCGCTTGGCAAGCCAGTGCAGTGTGGACAGCGCTGTGATCGATATCTTGGCTGACCTTGGTCACTGGTGCCGGGCACGTGGGTTGCAACCACCCGAGAGCCTCCTCGAGAAAGCCTTGGTCTTGAACGCCAGGGGAAGGCGTCTCGTACACTGAGAATCCCACGCGGTACGGCGCGCAATTTTACAGAGGCGCAATTAATTCCATTGACTTGATCCTGGTGCCAGGATATTCTCCTGGTATCGGCGGCAACTGCTGTCGCAAAACTCCAATCCAGGAGCCGGTGGCGTCATGCATGTTGGCATGTCAACGCGAGAGTAGGGATTGGCGCTATGTGAGAGGACAACAACAGTGAACAACAAAAATGACGAAATCGACGAAACAAATCTTCGAAATGGTCAAGTACCGGCAGTACCGATCGCCGAGTCGGTCACGTTGCACTACCTGATCTGTCTTGAAGACGGACGCCCAATGAAGATGCTCAAGCACCATCTTGCGGAGCATCACAATCTGACCCCCCAACAATATCGGCAAAAGTGGGGTCTCCCGCCGGACTACCCGATGGCCGCACCTGGCTACCTGGCTGAGGTTCGCGCAAGGGCGGCAAGGCCGCGCCAGCGCACCCTCCGCTGGATGCGTGACGACTGGAACAGCTCACCCGGGCAGGTCATCACCCTTCACCAGCGCGACGACCCCGAGGACGGACCTTCCGGCCTTTCTCCCTGAAGGGGGGCTGGATGTGCGGAGGCTGGGGCAGTCAGCACAGCGAGCAGAGGCCCCCACCTCGCCTCGGAGGCCAGTGGCATCGCCCATGAGACGAAGCCGTGCGGCAATGATCAACCGCGCAGTCAATCGCTTGGGGCTGCGCCGCCCTGTTCATGAAGCAGCACACCCTCTCCCCCCGTCTC
This sequence comes from Roseococcus sp., assembly GCA_051860645.1. Lineage (GTDB taxonomy): Bacteria > Pseudomonadota > Alphaproteobacteria > Acetobacterales > Acetobacteraceae > Roseococcus. Next base: position 5,470 of record JBHYDO010000154.1, on the reverse strand, counting down.
GGACCAAAGGAACACGATGCCTGCAGCCTCCAATGCCGCACGCATGGCTTTGAGGCTTAGGCGAATGGGCTGCCGGGCACCGCGCTCGTAGTCGCCTACGGTCGCCCGGCCCACCTCTGCCTCAGCCGCAAGTCGGTCCTGGGACCAGCCGAGCAAGGCGCGTGCCGCGCGGATTTGCGCGACGGACGGCGTGCGGCCCGGCGCGGCGGAAATGTCTGTGTAGGGCGTGGGGGACATGGCGAGCATCACACTGGCGTTACCTAATTCCACTGACAGCAAGAGGAACGCATGAGGCGTGTCAACACATCTTCCCCAGCCAGTGGTGCCCATGTGCACCGTTACGGGCTTTGCCTTGACGCTCGCTGAAGCGGCGCCGACGGCGTGCATGCGGCCATGGTGCGCGGTGCCGCTGCACAACGGCAGTCAGATTCTGTTTGGTTATGCGCTGCGGCATCCGGTTCTCGGCGGACTGTCCTGGGTGTCGTCGTCAGAGGTGATTGAGCTGGACGATGAACGCGGACGAGCACGCACTCGGAGCGGACGCGTGTATGCACTCGGACAGAAAATCCAGATCGACGAGATCCCCGCTTTGGGAGATGAGCCATGGATCGCGTTTGAGCACCTCGTCGGTGACGCTTACCACGCCTTCGCAGAATTCCCGCGTTGCCCGGCCAAACGCTCGATCGATCGAGCGTGGCTTTCCGCGTGCAAAGCGGCGCGTCACCTGGATGTGGCACCACCGCAGCGCGAACGCGGCGCTGTCCAGGCGTTCATGGACAGATACCTGAGCGCGTATCTGCTGCTACGAGCCGGAGGTGGCCATGGCTGACCAGCCCCCATCGTCGTGCCGGCGCCCTATTCTCCTTGACGTGATCCATGGAAAGCGGGTGCACGTCGCCGCCCAGGGCGGTGATCACCACGTGCCGCAGTGTGGCATTGCGGGAACCACACGGAGCGGCAGAGCGCCCTCTCCGCCAGTTCATAGCCTTCGAGGGAGCTCATGAGCCCCAGCCCACCGCCCCCTTTTGGCGAACAGCTCCGGGATGTCGCCATCCTCGAGGTGGCCGTTCACAACGTGACGCGCCGCGACGATCTGCCCTGGGAGATTGCCGTCGCTTATCTCGACGGTCGCCCGACCAGGACCTGGCTTGTGGCGCCGGCGGCCAGTTGGGACCGGGACATGGGCACAGCCCCTCCCCGGGCCATCGGCGCGAGCGCCGCCCCGGGTGGCGAACCGCCGCAGCGTGTCGCGGCCGAGTTGGCGGCTGCACTTCTCGGCTGTCGCGTGCACACGAAGCTCTCACGTCCTGCGCGAACCTTGCTCCGGTCGCTCTACGCTGCGGTGCCGCAAGTGGTACCGCCGCCGCCCCATCTCGACTTGGCCGCTCTGGTGGATTCCCTCCAGCCCCTGGCGCCGGAAATCCGCGACGCGAACAATGCGGCGCGTTCGATGGTGCCCTACGTCGGGACAGCCGCGAGCGCCGCCGAGCGCCTTACCGCCTTCATCTACGCGCTGGTGATCCGCGTGGACGTACGCCAACGTGAGGCCAGACGATGAAACGCGCGCGGCACGGTGATGTGTGGGGCACCGGGCACACGCCGCGCCATCCGGGCCAGCACCGGCCCCGGATGGGGCCGTTAGCCCGAAGTTTCGGAATCGCAGCCGATCAACTTCTAGTGCACAACACGACAAACATGCACACCTGCCGCTCAAGCATGGAACACCAGTTCGCAGCGGAAGAGCGCGCCCTGGCCGAGCTTCGCGGGCAGGTGTCTGCAGCGTGGCGCCTCGCCTCCGATCCCGCCGCTCGCCGGGTCGCTGAGGAGATCAATACGGCGCGTCTGCCCGAGGCCGCGCCGCCCGTGCTGAACGGCACGCCGCTGCTGTCGGGGCCGGTCTTTGGGTCAGGGCGGCGGGAGTTCGCGGCGGAAGTGTCCTGGGACCTGCCGAGCCTGGCGCCGGGGGCGACCGCGTTGCTCGGCGTCACGGTGAACGGGGCGCGGGCGGGTGACCTGGCGTCGGCGTCGCTGGTGTCGTCGACGCGGTTCATCGAGCTCAATGCCGCGGTACGGTCGAACAACACGGTGCGTGTGATGGCGCGGAACATCTCGGCGGCGACGTTCGACTTCGCGGCGGCGACGCTGTCGGTGGGGGTGGCGAAGCGGCGGGCGCCATAGCGCAGTGCACGCCTCACGGGTGGTCGCCCAACCGATGCCCGTTCATGTGCGAGCGCCAAGATCGAACAAAATGGCGCGCGGCGTGCAGTCGGCCGCCAGCCCGGTCGGTCTGCGCACGCCTCTGGCACTGCCCGTTTTGGGCACCGACTGCGTCTTTCAGCTCTGGTTCCGTCTCCTGCCGCGTGGTGCCCTGTCGGCACTTGGGACAGTCAGAGCCGCGCCCGCCGCAGGCGTAGGACCAGCCGCGCGGCAAGCCGGAGGTGCATGGTGAACAAGTTCTTGCCTGACCTGCTAACCCTAATGGGGATCGTGGCCGTCCTGTCTTCGCCACTCCCCGCGCAGGCAGGCCCTGAGGGTCGCGGCTTTGCTGGCCGTGAGACGCGGGAACTCGTGGATGTCTGCGCGCAAACCCCTGGCTCACCGCAACACCTTGAGGCACGCGCCTTTTGCCATGGCTACCTGACCGGCGCCTACTCAACGCTGCTCGCGGATCGCCCCGCCAGCGCGCCGCCGCTGCACTGCAACCTCCCTGCGAGCCGCCAGGAACCGATCGACCGCTTCGTCGCCTGGGCACGGGCGCGGCCTGCTCAGATGCAAGCGTTCCCCCCCAACGCCTTCCTACGCTTCATGGACGAGACCTATGCCTGCCCTGGTCGCTGAACGCTTCGCAAGGTTTCGCCCGACGCGCACTCTTGCCGCCGCCGCCCTTGCTCTTGTCCTGCTCGGGACAGGTTGCGCCGATATGGACGACACAACGCGCCGAACCGTTACGGGCGCGGGTGTCGGCATGGCGGGCGGCGCGCTGATCGGCTCGCTTACCGGTGACGCCGGCTGGGGTGCCCTGATTGGGGCGGGGGTGGGCGGCGCCGGCGGCTACCTGTACGACCGCAACCAACGTCGCCAGGAAGACGCCTATCGCCTCGGCCTGCGGGATGGTCGGCGTGGCCGGCGATAGGCTCAGCCTTGGGGCAGCGCTGCTGCTTGCCGCCGCTGCCACTGGTTTCCCCATGAGCGCCTGGGCCCAGGGCGCGCCACCCGCGCCTGCCGTCCTCGTCGTCTCGGCGGCGCTGCGCGACATCGCGCGGCAGGCCGAATTCAATGGGCGAGTGCGGGCGGTGGATCGCGTGGAGCTTCGCGCCCGGGTCAGTGGCCCTCTGGGCCAACGCCGCGTGACGGATGGTCAGGACGTGCCCGAGGGCGTGGTGCTGTTTACCATCGACCCAGCCCCATACGAAGCCTTGGTAGAGCAGCGCCAGGCCGCCATCGAGGCCGCCGGGGCGACGTTGGAGGTGGCATCGGCGCAGTATGAACGCGCGCGCGAACTCTGGCGCACCCGCTCGATCCCGGAGGCGACGCTCGACCAGCGGCGCGGAGACCAGCTGCGTGCAAGGGCTGACCTCTCACTCGCGCGGGCGGCTCTGCGGGAGGCGGAGCTTCACCTCTCCTGGACCGAGATCAGGGCGCCCATGGCTGGCCAGATCGGCCCCGCCGCCGTCTCGCCGGGCAACCTCGTTGGGCCGGAAAGCGGCCCACTGGCCGTGCTGGTGCGCCAGGACCCTATGCACGTCACCTTTTCCATCGCGCAGCGCCAACTGATCGAGGCCCGGCAAGCCCCGGCAGAGCGCGGGATGGAGAACATCCGCGTCCGCCTGCTGCTGCCGGACGGCTCCCCGTACGTCGAGCCAGGACGCCTCGATTTCGGCGGGGTGCAGGCCGATGCCCGCACCGACAGCGTGCCGATGCGGGCTGTCTTCCCCAATCCTGGCCGGCTGCTACTCGACGGCATGGGCGTGCGCGTCATGCTGGAACTCGCGCAGCCGCAGCAGGCGCTGGTCATCCCGCAATCGGCGCTGCTCGCGGACCAGCAGGGCGGCTATGTCTTCGTCGTGGAAGACGGCAATCGCGCCGCGATCCGCCGTGTCCGCACCGAGGCGCGGCGGGACGGCACGGCGGTGGTGCTGGAGGGGCTGACGCCCGGCGAGACGGTGGTCGCGCAGGGCCAGACGCGTATCCGCCCCGGTGCGGTGGTGGCCCCGCGGCCGCTGCCCGGCGCCGGTCCATGATCTCCGCCGTCTTCGTGGATCGCCCGCGGCTGGCGATCGTCATCTCCGTCCTCATCACGCTGGCGGGGCTGATCGCCATCCGTGCGCTGCCGGTGGCACAGTTCCCCGACATCGTGCCCCCCCAGGTGGACGTCACCGCCTTCTACGCCGGCGCCAATGCGGAGGTGGTGGAGGAGAGCGTCGGCCAGATCATCGAGGGCGAGGTGAACGGCGTCGAGCACATGATCTACATGCGCTCGACGGCTGGCAACGATGGCAGCTACCGAGTTTCCATCTCGTTCGAAGTGGGCTCCGACCCCGAGGCGAACGCGGTCAACGTGCAGAACCGCGTCAGCCGCGCGCTCTCCCGCCTGCCGCAGGAGGTGCAGCAGGCCGGCGTTACGGTGAAGAAGAAATCCTCCGCCATCCTGCAGGTGGTGGCGGTCCATGCCCCGCGCGGCGGCTACGACGCGCTGTTCCTGTCCAACTACGCCACGATCAACCTGCTGGACGAACTGGCCCGCGTGCCGGGCGTGGGCGAGGCCTCGCTGTTCGGCGCGCAGGATTACGCGCTGCGGATCTGGCTCGACCTGCGTCGCATGGCATCCCTCAGCATCTCGGCCGACGACGTGGCGCGGGCGGTGCGTTCGCAGAACGTGCAGGCGGCCGTGGGCCGGATCGGTGGCGCCCCGGTGGTCGAGAGCCAGCAGCAGCAGTTGACGCTGACCGCCCAAGGCCGCCTCCGCAGCCCGGAGGAGTTCGCGAGCATCGTTCTGCGCACCGGCACCGAGGGCGGCGTGATCCGGCTTGGCGATGTCGCGCGGGTCGAGCTTGGTGCCAAGATCGCCGACGCCTTCTCCCGCTTCAACGGCCGCCCCGCGGCGGCCATCGCGATCTACCAGGCGCCCGGCGCCAATGCCGTGCAGGTCGGCACGGCGGTGCGGGAGGCCATGGCGCGCCTCGCCGCGCGCTTCCCCGACGGGATCGAACACGAGGTGATGTTTGACACCACGGTCTTCATCACGGCGAACATTGAGCAGGTGATGCACACGCTGTTCGAGGCTTTCGTCCTCGTCGGCCTCGTTGTCTATGTGTTCCTGGGGCAGTTCCGGGCCACCCTCATCCCAATCATCGCAGCCCCCGTCGCGCTGATCGGCACCTTCGCGGTGATGCTGGCCTTTGGCTTCTCGGCCAACACCATCTCGCTGCTCGCGCTGGTGCTGGCCATCGGCATCGTGGTGGACGACGCC
>JBHYDO010000153.1:0-10918 GCA_051860645.1 Roseococcus sp. | reverse complement strand
CGGCGATCTCGACCTGACCATTGAGGTCGAAGGCCCAGCCGACCAGCGCGATGACGACCGCAAGGAGGACGACGTAGTTGAGCACGCGGGCCATGGCCTCAGCCCCCCGCCAGGTCGCGCAGGACGGCGCGGGCGGCGACCAGGGACTGCGCCTGGCCGATCCATTCGGCCATGGGCGCGCGGTGGCTGTCGGGCAGTTCGCCCAGGTGGCCCAGCGCGCCCGACAGGTCGCCGGCGGTGAGCGCCCGGCGGGCGCGCTCCAGCATGGCCTCGTTGGCGTCGCCCCAGATCACCTCGTCGCCGCGGCGGATGGTGAACAGACTGCCGATGCCACGCGGCTGCGTCTCGGCGACGCGGGCGCGCGCGGTGCGGACGACCTCCTCGAAGGCAAGCCGCAGCGCAGGCTCGGTCGGCGGCGCGGTGTCGGCGAAGCGGGCCAGGGCGGGCGGCGCCTCGCCCGGCAGGCGCGACAGCACGGGGCCAAGTGACTGCCCGGCATCGAGGCGGGAGCGCAAGGTCTCGACCAGCACCAGGCGGGCGGTGCTGGCCTCGGCGGCCTCGACCCGCTCGGCCAGGGGGGCGATGCGCTGCGCCAGCGCCTGCGCGCCGGCCTCGCTTTGCGCGAGGCTCTGCTGCATGGCGGCCAGGCGCTGGGCGGCTTCGCGCGCCTGCACCTCGGCGGCGGCGGCGCTGCGGGCCAGGCTCTGCTGCACGGAGGCCAGCCGCTCGGCGGCCGCGCGGGCCTCGGCCTCGGCGGCTTCGAGGCGGGTGCGAAGTTCGGTGATTTCCGGCGGCGGGGCGGCGGGGGTGGGCGGGGGGTCGGGCGTTGCCACTCCACCCCACAAACACCCCACGGCCGGAGTTCCCTGCCGCGTCTCGGCCACCACCGTCGCATCAGGGGCGTCGCCGCGCATGACCGAGAGGCTGGCGCCGATCAGCACCACCCCGGCCACGCCGATGGCGATCCAGGCAGGGTCGAAGGGCAACCGGTCGAGGGCGTTGCGGCTTTGGCCGGTGGAGAGGGTCTGCATGGTGACATCCGGGCTGGCCGGGGGATTGGCCGGCGAGGGCTTCGGGGGCGTGCTCTGGGTCATGGGGTACCTAGCAACTCCAGCATATGATCTTGATCAGACCGCGACGCGATCCGGACGGTGCGCCAGGGCAGTGCGGAGAGCACCGCCGCGACGCGAGGGCTGATCGCGATGGCGACCATGTCGCGGGCCGCCCCCGCCAGCCCTCCCTCCGCGAGAAGCCGCAGGTTACACGCAGCGCTGCGTGGCGAGAAGAAGAGGGCTTGCGCCACCTTGCCTTTTGAAATGGCTAACGCGGCGGCAGGTGGCAGGGTTGGCGCATCCCGGGCTGTATAAACGATGCGCCGGATCACGCGGAACCCATGCCCGCGCAGCGTCGCTGCGAGTTCCATGGAATAGCCCCGGCCCACCGCCAGCAGCAGCGGCCCCGCGGCGGGGTCGATCTTCGCGGCGCAGAGGCGCGCCAGCGAGGCCGCATCGCCCTCGGCCGCCACCACCCGTGCGAAGCCACGTGCGCGGGCGGCCTCGGCGGTGGCCTCGCCCACCGCATAGACGGGCATCGGCAGCGGCGGCAGCGCGCGGGCGGCGGCGCGACTGGGCAGCAGAAGGGCTTGCGCGGGCGGCAGGCCGGCGATGAGGCAGGCCGGCGCGCGCGGCGTCAGCACCAGGGCCGGTGCCAACACCGGGCACCAGCCCAGCGCGACGAGGCGCGCGCCGGTTTCGGCGGCGCCGGGCTCAGGGCGGGTGACCAGGACGCCGCGCGGCGGTTCGCCCTCCCCGCGGCCCTCAACCAAAGATGTCCGCCGGGCTGTCCGCCCGAAGCTCCTCGCCCAGCATGCGCCCCAGGCGGGCGGCGTCGGCGGCGTCGCCGCGCAGCTCGCGCTTGAGCAGGAAGGAACCGTCCTCGCGGGCCACCAGGCCGGTCAGGTGCAGCGCCCCGTCCGGCAGCAGCCGCGCATGGCCGCCGATCGGTGTCCGGCAGGAGCCATCGAGGGCGGCCAAAAGGGCGCGCTCGGCCTTGGAGACGGCTGCCGCCTCGCGGTCCTCGATGGCGGAAAGCATCTCCAGCAACTCGATGTCGTCGGCGCGGGTGGTGATGCCCACGATGCCCTGGCCCGCGGCCGGCACCATGATGTCGGGGTCGAGCGAGAGGGCGGCATGCGACTCCAACCCAAGGCGCCGCAGCCCGGCCAGCGCCAGCAGGCTGCCTGTGACCTCGCCGCCCGCGACGCGGGAGAGGCGCGTCTGCACATTGCCGCGCAGGGTGACCACCTGCAGGTCCGGCCGCACGGCCAGGAGCTGCGCCTGCCGCCGCAGCGATGAGGAGCCGATGACGGCGCCGTGCGGCAGGCAGGCATAGGGATCTTCCGGGTCGGGTGTGCCTGTGCCCCGGCCCAGGATCAAGGCGTCGCGCGCATCCTCCCGCCTGAGGGTGCAGGCCAGCACGATGCCGGGCGGCAGCTCTGTCTCGAGGTCCTTCAGGGAATGGACCGCGAAATCCACCCGCCCATCGGCCAAAGCCTCATGGATTTCCTTGGCAAACAGGCCCTTGCCGCCGATGTCGGCCAGCCGTCGGTTCTGGACGGCATCGCCGGTGGTGGTGATGGCATGTTCCTCGAACGCGTCCATGGCGCGCAGAACGGGGCAGAAGCGCGTCAGGATTTCGAGGAAGTGGCGGGTCTGCCACAGCGCCAGGGGAGAGGCGCGGGTGCCCACCCTCAACGGCAGGCTTCGCTTCCGCGGATGCGCCACCCGCGGGGGGGCAACGCGCGGGGGTCCGGACGTGGCAAAAGACATGATCGCGTCATATAGGGCGCATCTCATGAACGAAACCCAAGCCCGTGCAGGTCTGATGCGCCCGATTCTCGGTCTCGAGGCCAGTTGCGACGAGACCGCTGCCGCCGTGCTCGACGGCGAGGGGCGCATCCTCGCCGAGGCGGTGTTCACCCAGCAGGAGGAACACGCGAGGTTCGGCGGCGTGGTGCCCGAGATCGCCGCCCGCGCGCACCTGGCCCGCCTGCCCGGCCTGGTGGCGCGGGTGCTGGCCGAGGCGGGGCTGCGCGTGGGCGACCTCGGCGGGGTAGCGGCCACGGCCGGGCCGGGCTTGATCGGGGGGCTGGTGGTGGGCGCGAGCTTCGGGAAGGGCCTGGCGCTGGGCGCGGGCCTGCCCTTCCTCGGCGTGAACCACCTGGAGGCCCATGCCCTGACCGCCCGCCTGCCCGGCCTCTTCGCCGCGCCGCCCGCCTATCCCTACCTGCTGCTGCTGCTTTCGGGCGGGCATTGCCAATGCGTGGCGGTGGAGGGGCTGGGCCACTACCGCCGCCTGGGCACCACCCTGGACGACGCGGTGGGCGAGGCCTTCGACAAGGCGGCCAAGCTGCTGGGCCTGCCCTGGCCGGGCGGCCCGCACCTGGAGCGCCTGGCGGCCACCGGCGATCCTCGCGCCGTCCCCCTGCCGCGCCCGCTGCTGGGCCGCCCGGGCTGCGACTTTTCCTTCTCGGGGCTCAAGACGGCGGTGGCGCAGGCGGTCGGCAAGGGGTTCGCCACGGCCGACATCGCCGCCGGCTTCCAGGCCAGCGTGGCCGCCGTGCTGGCAGACCGCGCCCGTCACGCCCATGCCATGCTGCCTCAGGCGACGGCACTGGTGGTGGCGGGCGGCGTGGCCGCCAACCAGGCCGTGCGCGCAGCGCTCGCCGCCGCCACCCCCCTGCCGATGCTGGCCCCGCCGCTGCGCCTGTGCACCGACAATGCGGTCATGGTGGCCTGGGCAGGGCTCGAGCGCCTGCGCGCCGGGCAGCGCGACCCCATGGCGCTGGCGCCCAGGCCGCGCTGGCCGTTGGGGGAGATGGTGCCGCCGGCGCCGCCCTGACCACCGCGTGACGCTTCGATTGACCGCCCCCGTTCGCCGGAGCACCATAACGTCCATGACCGAAACGACCCTGTCCCCCCGCCGCGACGCGCAGATCTGCGCCCTGATCGGGACCGGGCATTTCCTCAGCCACTTCTACGTGCTGTGCCTGCCGCCGCTGTTCCTGGCCTGGCGGGCGGAGTTCGACGTCTCCTTCGCCATGCTGGGCCTGGCCGTGGCGCTGATGAGCGGAACCACCGCCCTGCTGCAGACGCCCGTGGGCTTCCTGGTGGACCGCCACGGGGCCCGCCCCTACCTGGTGGGCGGCACGCTGCTGATGGCGCTGTCCATCGCCGCCATGGCCTTCGTGCAGGATTACCACTGGATCCTCGCGCTGGCGGTGTTCTCGGGCGTGGGCAATTCCGTGATCCACCCGGCCGACTACGCCATCCTTGCCGGCTCGGTGCGCAAGGAGTTCATGGGCCGCGCCTTCGCCGTGCACACCTTCACGGGCAACCTCGGCTTCGCCATGGCGCCGCCGGTCATTGCGCTGCTGCTGTTGGTGATGGACTGGCGCGGGGCGCTGCTGCTGGTGGGGCTGCTTGGCGTGCCGGTGGTGGGCGCCATCCTGCTGCAGTCGCGCGTGCTCAGCGACCAGCCCAAGGCGCGCGGCCCGAAGGCCGAGGGCGGGGCGCGGCTGCTGACCTCCAAGCCAATCCTGGCCTTCTTCGCCTTCTTCCTGCTCTCGGCCATGGCGGGTTCGGGGGTCACGGCCTTCCTCATCACCGTGCTGGGCGTCCTTTGGTCCACGCCTGTCGCCATCGCCTCGGTGGCGCTGACCGGCTACATGGCCGGCGCCACTGGCGGCACGCTGGTCGGCGGCTGGTGGGCCGACAAGAAGGGCGGCAACCTGCTTGGCTTCGTCACGGTGCTGACCGGGGTCTCGATGGCGCTGATCCTCTCGATGGCGCTGGTGGACTGGGGCGAGTGGCTGCTGCTGCCGGTGGCGCTGCTGGCCGGCCTGTGCCTCGGCGCCTCCCGCACCCCGCGCGACGTGATGCTGAAGGAGGCCTGCCCGCCCGGCGAGGTGGGCAAGGTGTTCGGCTTCGTCAGTGCCGGCCTGCCGCTCGGCTCGGCGCTGATGCCGGTGCCCATGGGCTTCCTGATCGACCTGGGCTTCGCCTGGATGGTGCTGCCCATGGTGGCGGTGCTGTTGGGGCTGTCGCTGCTCTGTGCCGGGGCGGCGCGCGGCATGTCCGCTCCCACGCCGCGGATGCAGCCGGCGGAGTAGCCGCCCTTGCTGGGACACTGGCTGCCATGGCTCGACCTGGCGGGCATCGCGGTGTTCGCGGCCTCGGGCGCACTGGTCGCCTCGCGGAAGGAAATGGACGCGGTGGGCTTCGTCGTCATCGCCTGCCTGACCGGTGTGGGCGGCGGCACCCTGCGCGACCTGTTGCTGGGCAACACCCCGGTCTTCTGGCTGCGCGCGCCGGAGGTCGCGGCGGTGGCCGCCGCCGTTGGGCTGCTGGTGTTCTTCGCGGCGCACAGGGTGGAAAGCCGCTTCCGCGCCCTGCTCTGGGCCGATGCGGTGGGGCTCTCCCTCTACGCCGTGCTGGGGGCCGAGATCGCGCTGACGGCCGGCACCGCCCCCTGGGCCGCCGTGCTGCTCGGCGTGATGACGGCCACCTTCGGCGGCATCCTGCGCGACGTGGTGTGCAACGAGGTGCCGCTCATCCTGCGGCGCGAGATCTACCTCACCGCGGCCGCTGCCGGCGCCACCGCCTTCGTGGCGCTGACCCAGGCCGGGCTATGGCGGGAGCCCGCCTTCGCCGCCGGCGTCGCCACCTGCTTCGCCATCCGTGCCCTGGCGCTGGCCCGCGGCTGGAGCCTGCCTGCATACAGGGGCCGGCCCGGGCGGGATTATCCGGACCGGTAGGGCGGATCACCGGGCCGCATGGGCCAGGGCTCGGTTGACGCCGGGCTGGCCAAGACCAACCTTCCTCGGGGTGGCAGCGCCGAACCTGCCTGAATTCCCGAGGAGAACCCGGACTTATCATGGCGGTCCAACCTTCCACGCTTCCGCGTCGCCGCGCCGTCCTGGCCGGTCTTTCGCTCCCTGCCCTCCTTTCGGCCTGCGGCGCGCGGGATGCTGTCGCCCAGCGCGGCCCCCTGCCCGATTTCGCGGACCTGGCCGAGCGTGTGCTGCCCGCCGTGGTCAACATCGCGGTGACAGGCGAGCAGGCGGTGGCCGTCCCTCCTGAATTCCGCGGCACGCCGCTGGAGCGCCATTTCCGCAACCGGCGTGAGCGCGTTCAGGGCGCGGGTTCGGGCTTCGTCATCGACGCGGCGGGCTATGTCGTCACCAACAACCATGTCGTCGGCCAGGCCACACGGCTCATGGTCTCGCTGCAGGGCGGCGAGGAGGTGCAGGCGACCGTCATCGGCGGCGATGAGCTGACCGACCTCGCCCTGCTGCGCCTCGAGGGGCGCCGCAACCTCACCGCGCTCGCCTGGGGGTCGAGCGCCGCCATGCGCGTGGGCAACTGGGTGCTGGCGGCGGGCAACCCCTTCGGCCTGGGCGGCACCGTCACCTCGGGCATCGTCTCGGCGCGCGGGCGTGACCTGGGCTCGGGCCCCTTCGACGACTTCATCCAGACCGATGCCGCCATCAACCCGGGCAATTCGGGCGGGCCGCTGTTCAACATGGCGGGCGAGGTCATCGGCATCAACACGGCCATCTACTCGCCCTCGGGCGCCAATGCCGGCATCGGCTTCGCCACGCCCTCGGACCTCGCCCGGCCGGTGATCGAGACGCTCCGGCGCGAAGGCCAGGTGGCGCGCGGATGGCTCGGCGTGCAGGTGCAGGACGTGGTGGCCGAGGATGCCCGCACCGGGCGCCGCGCCGTGCTGGTCGCGGGAGTGGACCGCGCCGGCCCCGCCGCCCGCAGCGGGCTGCGCCCCGGCGACATCGTCACCGGCATCAATGGCGAGACCATCGAGACCTCGCGCACGCTGGTGCGCAACATCGCGGCCATGCCGCCGGGGCAGATGGTGCGCCTCTCGGTCCTGCGCGACCGCCGCCAGCTGGAGCTGAACCTGCGCGTGGGGCGGCGTCCCAGCGGCCCGGTCTGAGCCGTTCCCAACAGCCGGTCCGCCGGGGCGATTCCGGGGTGATTTCAAGGCAAGTGCTTTTGTTCTAGGTTTGATTCTGGTGGCCTGCCGGGCCATGCCACAATCGGGAGTTCGCTGCCCCGGGGCGGCGCCCTGGCCCGCGCATCGCCCAGTGAGACGGAAACGGAACAACGCATGCGCATCCTGCTGGTAGAGGACGACGTCGAAGTCGCCCGCTTCGTGAAAAAGGGGCTGCAGGAAGCGGGCCACACGGTCGAGCAGGCCGGCAACGGCCGGGATGGCCTGTTCCTCGCCGCCTCCGAGACCTTCGACCTGCTGGTGCTGGACCGGATGCTGCCCGGCGGCGTGGACGGCGTGCGCATCGTGGAGACGCTGCGGCAGCAGGAGAACCGCACTCCCGTCCTGTTCCTCTCGGCGCTCTCGGGAGTGGATGAGCGCGTGCGCGGCCTGAAGGCCGGGGGCGACGACTACCTGGTCAAGCCCTTCGCCTTCGCCGAGTTGTTGGCCCGCTGCGAGGCGCTGGGCCGCCGCCCCTCCAGCGAGGCGCCCGTCACGCGCCTCAGGGTGGCCGACCTGGAGCTGGACCTGCTCAGCCGCACCGTGACGCGCGCCGGCCGCAAGATCGACGTGCAGCCGCGCGAGTTCCGCCTGCTGGAGCACCTGATGCGCCATGCCGGTCAGGTGGTGACGCGCACCATGCTGCTGGAGAAGGTGTGGGACTACCATTTCGACCCCCAGACCAACGTGATCGACGTGCATGTCAGCCGCCTGCGGCAGAAACTCGACCGCGGCTTCGACCGGCCGCTGATCCACACCGTCCGCAACGCCGGCTACATGATCCGCGCCGAGGCCTGAGGGCCGCCGGACAGTGGAAACGGTCAGGGCGCCGCGCACCCCCTCCGACCGCCCCGCCGGCGGGCGCCCACCGCCTTCGCGCGGCGGCGCCCGCACCGCCCCGCCACGGCTGCTGCAATCGGCGGCGTTCCGCATCGCCCTGCTCTTCATGGGCACCTTCTCGGCCGCCGCCTGGTTCCTGGTGGCGGTGCTCTGGTGGGCCACGGCCGGGGCGCTGGACCGCCAGACCATCGCCACCATCCGCACCGACGCGGCCGCACTGACCGAACGCCACCGCGAGCAGGGGCTGGAGGGGTTGATCGACGCCATCGAGGAACGCCTCTCCCTCGATGCCGCCGCCGAGACCCTCTACCTGCTGCTGGACGAAGCGGGCACGAAGCTCGCCGGCAATCTCGAGCGCTGGCCCACCGCCATCGGCGAGGAGAGCCTGTGGTTCCGCACCCGCTTCGAACAGGATGGCGTGGTCTCCGAGGCGCGCGTCCACCGGCGCGACCTGCCCGGGCTGCGCCTGCTGGTCGGCCGCGACGAGAGCGAGCGTGTGCAGCTTCGCCTGCTGCTGACCGAGGGCGTGGTGTGGTCGCTGGGCGGGGTGTTCCTCTTCGCGCTGCTGGGCGCAAACGTCGTGCGGCGCTCCCTGCAAAGCCGCATGCGACCGGCGGTCGTGACGGCACTTGGCATCGCCGGCGGGGATTTCTCTCGCCGGGTACCGCTCTCGGGCCAGGGCGACGAATTCGACCGGCTGGCCTCGACCATGAACGCCATGCTGGACCGGATCGCGACGCTGATGGCCGGGGTGCGCGGCGTGTCGGACGCCATCGCGCATGATCTGCGCACGCCCATCGCCCGCGCCCGCGGCAAGCTGGAGGAGAGCCTCGCCACCGCCACCACCGAGGAGGAATGGCGCGCGGCGGTGGAACAGGGCATCCAGGACCTCGACAATATCAGCCGGGTCTTCCAGGCCCTTCTGCGCATCGCCGAGGCCGAGGCCGGCGCCCGCCGCGCCGCATTCGCCCCGCTGGACCTGCCCGAGGTGCTGCACGACGCCGCCGAATTCTACGAGGCCATGGCCGAGGCGCGCGGCCAGCGCCTGGAGACCAACCTGCCCGCGCACCTGACCCTGGTGGGCGACCGCGACCTGCTGCTCCAGGCAGTGGCGAACCTGCTGGACAACGCCATCAAGTTCACGCCCACGGGCGGCGTGGTGCGGCTGGAGGCACGGCAGGACGACCTGGGCATCGAGGTGGCGGTGAGCGACTCCGGCCCAGGCCTGCCCCCGGAGGCGCGAGAGCGCGCGACGGACCGCTTCTACCGCGCCGATGCCTCGCGCGGGACCCCTGGCTCAGGGCTTGGGCTTTCCCTGGTTCGGGCGGTGGCACAGCTGCATGGTGGCGACGTGGCGCTGGAAGATGCGCGACCCGGCATGGTGCCCCCGGGCCTGCGCGTCAGTTTGCGCCTGCCCGACAGCCTCGGCGGATGAGTCCCGCCCGGCTTGCCAGCCCCGGCCGCGCGGGCCAGCCTGCCCGTCGCCAACCTCCCGGGGCCCCATGCGCATCGCCATACTGACCGATATCCACGCCAACCTGGAGGCGCTGCAGGCCTGCCTTGCCGATGCCGAAGCCCAGGGCGCGCGGCGCCTGGTCTTCCTGGGCGACCTGGTGGGATATGGCGCCGACCCCTGGGCCGTGGTGGCGCGGGTGCGCATTCTTCAATCCGAAGGGGCGGTCGTGCTGCGCGGCAATCATGACGAGGCGGCCTCCTTCGGGCCGCGTGGCTTTTCCCCGGTGGCCGCCACCGCCATGCGCTGGACCATGGACAGCCTGCCGAAGGACGCACGCGAGTGGTTGGCCTGCCTCCCGCTGACCCATGCGGAGGAGGACCGGCTCTACACCCATGCCGATGCTTCGGACCCCGGCGCCTGGCGCTATGTGAGCGAGGCGCGCGCGGCGCGACGCAGCCTGCTGGCCACCCAGGCCCGACTGACCTTGTGCGGCCACACCCACGTGCCGGCGCTTTGGCGGCTGGCCGATCCCGACCGGGTGGTGCCCGTCCCGATCGAGGATGACCGGCCCTTCCTGCTGGACACCCCGCATCGCTGGCTCGGCGTGGTGGGGGCGGTGGGGCAGCCGCGCGATGGCCATGCGGCCGCGTGCTACGCCCTGCTCGATCTGCAGGAGGGGCGGCTGACGTCGCGGCGTGTCGCCTACGATGTGACGCGTGCCGCCAACAAGATCCGCGCCGCCGGCCTGCCGGAACTGCTGGCCGAACGGCTGTTCGTGGGGGTTTAGAGCGCGAGTGCCGGGAGCCCGGAAGCCAGCCACCGAGCAAAGGCCATGACCGCGACCCGCCGAGCGTGATGCTGGTCCGAGCCCAACATCCGGGCCATTCCATCCAGGCATCGGTCACTCGATGCGACCATTCGCGCGCAGGCTGCCTTAAAGCGGCTTCTGGGCGCGTTCCAGGAGGCGGGAGAAGAAGCCGGGCTTCTTCGCGGCGACCGGGGCATCCACCTTCGTCAGCTTCGCGGCTTCCGCCGCCTCCGCCTTCGCGCGGCGCTCCTTGTCGCGCAGCCATGCGTCGAGCGTCATGCCTGCCTTGGCGGCCCGCTTCGCCTCATAGGCGCGCTGGCCCGGCGTCAGTGTGCCCGGCTTCGAGTTGGCAGGCGTCACCTTTGTCGAGTCCATGCCCATGGGTCCATGCTTGGAAGAACCTCCTATGTGGCCGGGCGCGGGGCTTGCCGCAAGCGGGGTGGCGCGCCACACAACAGGCATGGACGCAAAAGTGAAGGCGCATATCTGGGTCTCGATGGCCGTCCGCATGTCCGACATGGCTGGCCGCGGCGCCGCCGTGCTGCGCAAGGGTGACCCGGATTCCGGCGGGATCCTCTGCGTGCTGCGCGGCCGCACCGGGCAGGTGGTGCTGGCCCAGGCACGCGACGCGGAGGGGCGTCCCGCCTGGCTACGGGGCACCGGCGAGGCCCCCGTCTTGGAGGAGGCCGCCGATGCCTATGTGGCCCGGCAGGTGAAGCGTGACCCCGACCTGTGGGTGGTCGAGT
>JBHYDO010000152.1:0-10940 GCA_051860645.1 Roseococcus sp. | reverse complement strand
GATCGTCGTGCACAACGCGACCCCCGACGAGACGAAAAGCCTGGTCGCCGAGGCCGCCGCAGGCGCGCCCTTTGCCATCGCCTACCACGCCACCGCCTTTTCGGGTCCCGGGCCCTCGCGCCAGTTCGGCGCCGAACGCGCGCAGGGCAGCGTGCTGGCCTTCACCGACGATGACTGCGAGGCGACACCCGGCTGGATCGCGGCCGGCGTCGCCGCCTTGGGCCAGGGCTTCGCGCTGGTGCAGGGCCGCACGCTGCCCCATCCCGACCAGCCGCGCCGGCTCATGGAGAAGACCGTCAGCGTCACCGGCCCCACCCCCTATTTCGAGACCTGCAACATCTTCTACGACGCCGCCATCTTCCACGCGCTGGGCGGCTTCCCCGCCGATTTCCGGGAACGCTTCTACGCCGAGGACACGGCGCTGGGCTGGACGGTGCGGCGCGCCGGCCACCGCACCGGCTTCGCGCCCGACGCCCTGGTGCACCACGAGGTCTTCGCCATGGGCCTGCGCGCCTGGCTGAACGAGCCGCGCCACATGCGGCAATGGCCCTGGCTGGTGCGCGCATTCCCGGAAATCCGTCGCGAGCTTTACCTCGGCGTGTTCCTGTCACGGCTGACGGCAGGCTTCGCGCTGGCCGCCCTCGGCGTCGTGCTGGCGCCGCTCTCGGCATGGTCGCTGCTGCTGGTGCTGCCCTATGTCGCCATCCGCTTCAACGAGCGCGGGCGCTACCGCGCGCCGCATCTGCTGCTGGCACGGCTGCTGTTCGGCCTGCCGCGCGCGACCGTGCTGCTGGCCACGCTGCTCGCCAGTTCCTGGCGCGCGCGAAGCCTCGTGCTGTGACGCCCCGCCGCATCCTGATCGCGCATGAGCGCTTTCCGCCCGATGTCGGCGGCGGGGGCGAGCAGGTGGTGCTGGAGGTGGCCCGCGGCCTCTCCGCCGCCGGCCACGCGGTGCGCGTGATCTGCTCGGGCGATGCGTCCATCACCGCCCATGATGGTCAGCCCACCGAGCGCACGGGCGGCGGCCGCTACGCCTTCAACCTGCAGATCATGCGCCTCGCGCGCGCCGCGCGGCAGGCCGACATCATCCAGGCCTTCAATTACCACGCCGCCCTGCCGGCGCTTGCGGCGGCGCGGCTGACCGGGCGGCCCATCGTCGCCTGCATGCTGGGGCTGTTCGGCCCGGCCTGGCGCGGCATGAAGGGCCCCGTGGCCGGCCGCGCCTTCGAGGCCTTCGAGCGGCTCATCGTCTCGCGGCGCTACGACCGCACGGTGTTTCTCTCGCGCTCCAGCCTCGAGATGGGTGTCGCCATGGGCGCGCCCCGCGCCACCGCCCGCGTGCTGGCGCCCGGCATCGACATGCGCCGCGTGCAGCCCGGGCCGAAGGGCGCGCCACTCGTGGTGTTTGCCGGGCTGTTCGACGTGCGCAAGGGCATCGAGCTGGTGCTGGACGCCGCCCGCGCCTTCCCCGGGGCGCGCTTCCGCCTGCTCGGCTGGGGGCCGCGCTCGGATGAGATCACGGCCACCGCCCCGCCCAATGCGGAGGTGGTGGTGGGCCATTCCCGCGACCTCTACTGGCAGGCGCTGGGGGAGGGGACGATCTTCCTCTTCCCCTCCTTCGCCGAGACGTTCGGCCTCGTGGTGGCGGAGGCCATGGCCTCGGGCTGCGCGATCCTGTCCAGCGTGGACACGATTGATTTCGCGGGCGAGCGCTTCGCGCCCGGCGACGGTGCCGCGCTGCAGGCCGCGCTGGGCGAATTGCTGGGCGACCCCGCCCGCGTGGCCGCCCTGGGCGCCGACAACCGGGAGAGGGCCACGGCCTTCACCTGGCCACGACATCTGGCCGGCCTGGAGGCGCTGCATGATGAGGTGCTGGCCGAGGCGGGACGGAGGAGCTGATGCGCGTCGCGATCTACCACCCCTGGATCTACCTCAAGAGCGGGCTGGAGCGCACGCTGCTCGAGATCGCGCGGCGTTCGCGCCACGAGGTCACTCTCTACACCAGCCACTACGACCGCGCCGGCACCTATCCCGAGCTGGCGGAGTGCCGGGTGGTGCAGCTGGGCCACGTCTCGGTGCGCCGCGCCTATGCGCCGGTGCTCGCGGCGGGCC
This sequence comes from Roseococcus sp., assembly GCA_051860645.1. Classification (GTDB taxonomy): domain Bacteria; phylum Pseudomonadota; class Alphaproteobacteria; order Acetobacterales; family Acetobacteraceae; genus Roseococcus. Next base: position 8,828 of record JBHYDO010000152.1, on the reverse strand, counting down.
TGCAGATGGCGCGGCTGCGCCTCGATCCCGCCTTGCATGACGCGCTGGTCGTCTCCTGCGACGGGCTGGGCGACCTGCTCGCGCTGCGCAACCGCGCGCGCCCGCTGCTGGCGCTGTGCTTCACGCCGCTGCGCGCCGTCTATGACGCGCAATACCGCGAGCGCCACCTGGAGCGCGTGGGCTGGAAGCGGCCGCTGGCGCTGGGCTTCGAGGCCGGCTGGCGGGTGATCGACCGCTTCTGCTGGCGCCGCTACGACCATGTCATGGCGATCTCGGAGACGGTGCGCGCGCGCATCGCCGAGGGTGGCCTGCGCAACCCCGCCGAGGTGGAGCTGCTGCGCCCGGGTGTCGACACCACCCACATCACCCCGGGCCGCGAGAGCGACCCCTACTTCCTCGTCGCCGGCCGCGTCATGTGGACCAAGAACATCGAGCTGGCGCTGGAGGCCTTCGCCCTGGCCCGCGCGCGGCTCGGCCCGCAATGGCGCCTGGTCATCGCGGGCATGGTGGACGCCAAGAGCCGCGAATACGCCGACAGGCTGATGGTCCGCGCGGCCGCGATCGGCGCGGTGGAACTGGTCGAGGGCCCATCCGACACCGCGATGCGCGCGCTCTATGCGCGCTGCACTGCCTTCCTGTTCACGCCCTTCAACGAGGACCTGGGCATCACGCCCATCGAGGCCATGGCGGCGGGCAAGCCGGTCATCGCGGTCAATCGCGGCGGCCCGCGCGAGACGATTCTGGACGGGCGGACCGGCCTCCTCGTGCCCGACACGCCCGAGGCTTTCGCGGCCAGCATGCTGCGCCTCGCCGAGGACCCGGCGCTGGCGCAGCGCCTGGGCGAAGCCGGCCCCGAACAGGCCGCGCGCTTCGGCTGGGACATCTTCGTGCGTGGTTTTGACGAGGCCGTGGAACGCACGGCCCAACAGCGGGGCGAGTGATGAGACGCAAGCGTATCCTGGTAACCGGCGGGGCCGGCTTCGTCGGCTCGCATTTGTGCGCGAGGCTGCTGGCGGAGGGACATTTCGTGCTCTGCGCCGACAACTACTTCACCGGCACGCGCGACAACATCGCGCCCCTGCTGTCCAACCCGCGGTTCGAGGCGCTGCGTCACGACATCACCTTCCCGCTCTACGTCGAGGTGGACGAGATCTACAACCTGGCTTGCCCGGCCAGCCCCGTGCACTACCAGTTCGACCCTGTGCAGACGATCAAGACCAGCGTCACCGGCATGATCAACATGCTGGGCCTGGCCAAGCGCACCCGCGCGAAGGTGCTGCAGGCCTCGACCAGCGAGGTCTATGGCGACCCCACCGTGCATCCGCAGCCCGAGAGCTATCGCGGCAGCGTGAACCCGATCGGGCCCCGCGCCTGCTATGACGAGGGCAAGCGCGCGGCCGAGACGCTCTGCTTCGACTACGCCCGGCAGCACCGCACCCGGGTGAAGGTGGTTCGCATCTTCAACACCTACGGGCCGCGCATGCATCCCAATGACGGGCGGGTGGTGTCCAACTTCGTGGTGCAGGCGCTGCGCGGCGAGCCCATCACCCTCTACGGCGACGGCAACCAGACCCGCGCCTTCTGCTACGTGGACGACCTGGTGGAAGGGCTGATCCGCATGATGGGGACGCCCGACGAGGTGCTGGGCCCGGTGAACCTCGGCAATCCGCACGAGATCACGGTGCGCGAACTGGCCGAGCAGGTGGTGGCGCTGGTGGGCGGCACCGCCCGCATGGAATGCCACCCCCTGCCGGTGGATGACCCCATCCGCCGCTGCCCGGACATCACCCTCGCGCGGTCGCTGCTGGGCTGGATGCCGGAGGTGCCGCTGGAGCAGGGGCTGGCGCAGACCATCGCCTATTTCCGGACGGCGCTGCCCGAGGATATGGGCCCGCTCTGGCGTGCCTCCGCCGCTGGCCAGGCCGCGCGGCGCTGACGCGTACCCGCCGGCGGGTTTGATCTGCCTCGGCCCGGCGGCAGGCCCCGGGGCGGATGGTCCCCGCCGGTGACGCGCAATGCCGCGATGCCGGAGGGCTGGCGCGTGCGGCAGGCTTGCAGGCGCTCAGCGCCCCCGCGCGTCAGCCATCCGCCACCGGCGACAGCGAGGCTGCCTCGCACACCGGCCCGGTCCACCGCTGCAAGATCAGCGAGGTCCTTCGGAAGGTCGAGTCGAGCCGCCCGCCGCTGGCCTCGATGGCGGCCAGGACCGGGGTCAGCGTGGTGAAGCCCGGGTCGTCGCGCACGGCAGGCGGCATGCGGCGGTGCGCCACCCACACGCCGTCGCGCGGGCCGAGTGCGGCGCAGACCATGCGCGGCGATGGCGCAAGCCAGGCTGCCAGGTGCCGGGCCGCCGCCTGCTCGAGCGGCGAGGCAGCCGGCACCACCAGCATCGGCGGCACCCGCAGGTCCAGCCGCCTGGCCGCGTCGGCGAAGGCGATGGCGGCAAAGACGCTGTCGGGGATGATCAACACCTCGCCCGGCCGGGCCTGGGTCGCGTGCCGCTCCACCAGCGCCGGCCACTGCTCCTTGCGCACCTCCAGCCCGTGGAACCGCAGCGCGCCGTAGCCCTGCAGTGCGAGGAACACCCCGGCGAGCCCGAGCGCCACGGCCTGGCGCCCCCTGGAGGCATGGCCCGGGACGCCGGCCAGCCGCGCGAAGCCGACCCCGGCGAGGGCCGCCAGCGGCACGAGCATGGGCATGATGGTGCGGTCGAGCAGCACGGGGCGCCATTGGCTGACCAAAGGGAAGGCCACCAGCCCGAAGCCCGCCAGCGCCAGTGCGCCCGCCGCGGCCGGCGAGCGCCCGCGCAACGCGGCGATGCCCGCCAGCCCCGCCGCAAGTGCCAGCAGCGCCGCGGTTAGCCGGGAGAACGGCGCCTGCCATGGCGCGACCAACGTCCGCCCATAGAGCAGGATGGTGTCGGTCAGCCCGGGCGGGCTGATCCAGCGGGTGATGAACCCTTCCGCCACCAGGACATGCTGCACGATGAAGAAGATCGGCCAAGCGGCCAGGAGAAGCGCCGCCGCGTTGGCCAGCAACAGGGCCGGCAGCACCCGGCGCCATCCGCTGAGGCCGGCCGCCGCCAGCACGGCCGCGTTCAGGCCAAGTGCGAGCAGCCCCGAGGTGGCGTGCAGCCAGATGGCGGCGGCCATCGCCCCGCCCAGCAGGAGGGCTGGCGTCCACCCCGGCCGGCCGGTGCGGGCGGCGCGCGCCAGGGCCAGTGCTGCCTGAAAGCCCAGCGCCAGGCACAGCGTCAGCAGCGCATAGCAGCGCGCATCCACCGACAGCCGGATCAGCGTGGCCGCGAGTGCGAGGAAGATGGCGGCGATCCACGCGGCGCGGATCTCGCCCTCGGCGCGCAGCGCCAGGAAGACGGGCACCGACACGAGAGCGCCGGCGATGGCCGAGACCAGGCGCAACGCCAGCAGGCTGTCTGGTGCGATGCGCTCCGCGATCGCCGCCAACAGGTAGTAACCGGGTGGCGATGCCTCGACGCGCGCGAATTCCACGAGGATCACCGACCAGGGCAGCCTGCCGATCCCGAGGCTCGCCGCCTCATCGATCCACATGGGTTGGCTGCCGAGACCGGGCAGGCGCAAGGCGAGGCCTGCCAGCAGCACCGCGGCCAGGCCTGCTGCGGCAGCTGAAGCTTTCGAAACGAGCATGCCTCTGGTTAAGCAATCCCGGCAGGCAGGTCCACCCATGGATGTCCTGCCGGAGCAGCAGGATTCTCAACGACAATTGTGGAATGAATGATGGACGTATCCTTAAACCGCGGATAGCTTCCGCCTGTTTTCTCCACCGTCCCCGTCCCTGGCAACCCGGAGCCGGATTTGCACGCTGCTTCCTTCTGGCGCCTCGCATTCGCCTTTTTCGCGTCCGGCTTCGCTGCACTTCTGTGCCAGATCGTCTGGCAACGCATGCTGGGCATCTTTGCCGGTTCGGACACGGTGTCGGCCTCGCTGGTGGTGGGCGCGTTCCTGGCGGGGCTCGGACTGGGCGCGGTGCTGGGCGCGCGCTTTGCCGACCGGCTTTCACCGCGCGCCGCGCTCGCGGCCTATGCCATGTTCGAGGTCCTGGTGGGCCTGCTCACCCTCGGCTCGGACATCGTCCTGTATGACTGGCTGGCGCTCGGCCTCGCACCGCGGATCGACACGCCATCGGCGATCTTCGCGTTGTGCTTCCTGGTGCTGCTGCCGCCCACCGTGCTGATGGGGGCCTCCATGCCCCTCCTGGCCCGCGCCGTGGCGGACGGGCTGGACGGCCTCGCGGGGCGGATCGGCACGCTCTACGGTCTGAACACCTTCGGTGCGGGGCTGGGTGCCCTGCTGGGCGGCTGGGTGCTGGTGGGCATGATCGGCTATGTCGCCACGCTGGGCATCGCCGCCGCGCTGAACTTTCTGGCCGCGGGGCTGGCGCTGACGCTGCTGCGCGGCGCCTCGCCCGCGCCGCCCGCACCCGCCGCCCAGACCGCGAGCGAGCCCTTCGGCAGCCTGCCCATCTGGTGTCTCCTGGTGTTCCTGTCGGGCTATGTGGGCGTCGCGCTGGAGATCGTCTGGGTGCGGATGATGGGCCAGGTCGGCCAGTTCCACGCCTATCTGTTCGCCACCGTGCTGGGCGTCTTCCTGCTCGCCGATGGGCTGGGCATGGCGGTGGGCGCGCGTCTGGTGCGCCGCCTGCGCGACCCGCGACCGGCCTTCTTCGCCGCCCAGGCCAGCGGCTTCGTGCTGGCGGTGCTGCTGCTGCTCGGCCTGTGGCACGGGCTGCCGCACGTGCCGCTGGCGGAGGCGCTGAGCGTGGACCAGTCCCGCCTGCGCGGCATGCCGCTGCTGGTGTTCACGGCCGTCACGGTGCTGGTGGTGGCGCCGCCCTCCTTTCTCATCGGCCTGACCTTCCCGCTGGTGCAGCAGGCGGTGCAGCGCGACCTCGCGGCCGTCGGCGCGCGCGTCGGCTGGGTGCAGTTCGCCAACATCCTGGGAAATGCGGCGGGCTCCATCGTGACGGGGCTGGTCACCTTCCACCTGGTCGGCACGGCGGGGACGCTCATGCTGCTGGCCGCGCTGTCGGTGATCCTGCCGCTGGGCTGGCTGTGGCGGGCCCGCCCGGCGCAGCGGCCGCTCGCCATCGGCCTTGTCGCGCTGTGCGCCGCGACGCTGGCCGTGCTGCCCAGCAATGACGTGCTCTGGGGCCGGCTGCACCGCGAGGGTCCGGACCGGCCGCTGCTCTGGGCCGAGGATCGCTCGGGCGTGGTGGCCTTCCGCGACGACGGGCCGCGCGCCACGCTGCCCTTCCTGCCCCCCCTCGGCACGGGAGACGCCGCGCTGGACGCGCTGGTCGCGGCCACGGCCGCCAGTGCGGCCACCCCGTCCGCGGGCCCGGCGGGCCCGATGTTCATCCAGGGATTCAGCCAGGGGCGGCTGCCCTTCCTGCCGCTGCACCAGTTCATCGGCGCGGTCGGGCCGCTGCTGCACCCGGAGCCGCGCCGCGTGCTGATCGTGGGCATTGGCAGTGGCGGCACGCCCTGGGCCGCCGGGATTTCGCCGCGGACGCAGGAAATCCGCGCCATCGAGATCGTGGGCCCGGTGCTGCCCGTGCTGCGGGCCATCGCGCAGGAGGATGCGAACGGTGCCCTGGCGCGCATGCTGGCCGATCCGCGCTGGACATTGGAGATCGGCGATGCGCGCCGCGCCATGACGCGCGACCCGGGCGGCTATGACATCATCCAGGCCGACGCAATCCCGCCCGAGAGCTCGCATTCGGGGCTGCTCTACAGCGCGGAGTTCCTGGCCATGGTGCGTCGGGCCCTGGCGCCGGGCGGACTCTACGTGAAATGGGCGCCGACGCGCCGCACGGTCGAAACCTTCGCGACGGCTTTCCCCCATGTGCTGCTGCTGATGCCCGCCTCGGTGCTGATCGGCTCCGACCGGCCCATCTCCTTCGACAGGGCGGCGCTGGCCGCCCGCTTCGCGGCCCCCGAGGCCGCCGCGCATCTGGCATTGGGCAATGCCGCCTTCCAGGACTACGCGGCCATGTTCGGCGGCAAGGTCATGGTCTGGACGCCCGAGACGCCCCGCAACCCGGCCGAGCCACCGTTGACGGACGGGTTCCCGCGCGACGAGTTCTACCTGAACAACCGGCTCGCCCCGCCGCAGACCGCCTCGGCGCCCGGACGCTGATCCATCGAGGCGGGGCGGCGCAAGGCCAGGCGTGTCCGCGGCTGGCTGAGCGGCCATGCGGGGCGGCACGGCCGGTCCTGGTCGGCGCGGCACAACGGCGCGCCCTTGGTCGATGGCGACAGCACGAGCCCGCTCGAGGGCGCCCCCCGTCGTGACGAAGCGGGCGACCCCGCCCGCGGCGTGGCGATCTTCCGCCACCGCCTCCTCGCCGAGCGCCAGAGCGGATCCCGATCAGCTGGAATCACCTGATCGGGTGAAGATGCTCGTAAAAACAAGGCGCTGGATGCGCTGCCGTGCGCCAAGGCAAGCGGAAACGACACTAGCGCGTTGCGACGGGCCGCGCCGCCATCCAGAAGAAGGTGGCTTGCGCCTTCGAGACCGAGACTGGCGCCTTGGTGCGGACCGTCGCCCAAGCCGCGACCGAGCTGGAAGCGACCGCGGGCAGCATGGCCGGTGGCGCGGCCGCGACCTCGCAGGCCGCGACGGCGGTGGCCGGTGCGGCCGCGGCCGCATCGGGCCAGACGCGCTCCGCTCGCGCCACCGAGGACATCGCGGGCCAGGTCAGCGCGGTTCAGCGCGACACCCAGGCGGTGGACGGCGCCCCATACGTCTTGACGGCCAGGGCCGGCTGGCGGCTACTCGCCCGCCAGCCGTGCAGCGGGCGCCGCACCGAGCGTGCTGCCCAGCCGCATCATGCCGTTCACATCGGTGGCCCCGGCGAGGCCCAGCACCGCATCGGCCAGCTGCGCCGCGCGCTCGGCGCCCAGCACCTGGTCGGAAAGGCCATGGAACTTGGCGCGCAGCTCAGCCTCGGTGAGGAAGTTCCCCGGCTCGCCCTTCGGCACGGCCACGAACTTCACGAAGTCCTGGCCACGCGCGCGGATGGTGAGCTTGCCCGCCATGTTCCGCGGGAACTCGGCCTGCACCTCGGCGTCTTCCACGCAGGTCACCTTGGGCATCAGCGCGCGCAGCACGGGGTCGTCCATGCGGGCGTAGCTGTCCCAGCCGAAATGCCCATGGCCGAGCGCGCAAGCCACCACGAAGGGGCCGCTGAACTGGCCGTCCACGACGTTCTTCGGGTTCTGCTTGTAGGCCAGCGGCGCGCCGACCAGCAGCATGCCCTTGTTGGGCAGGCCCATGACGACGCTCTCGATCTCCTCCGGGCGCAGGCTGTGCTCGGCGCGCAGCATGAGGCCCGCATCCACGCTGGCATGGCCGTAGCGGCAGGAGGGATAGGGCTTCACCGCCGTTTCCATCAACTCGAACTCACCGCCCAGATTCCGGATGGCGCGTTCGGGGATGGGGTTCGGAGCATAGGCGCGCAGGAATCCGGCCTTGCCTTCCATGGCCTCGGCGGCCCCGCGGAAGCCCTCGCGGGCCAGAAGCGCGGCCGAGAGGCCCGCCATGGCGGCCCAGCCCACCTGCCAGCGCTTGGTCCAGGCGCCGTTGGCCAGAAACTGCAGGCTGCCGGCCGCCTGGCTGAGGACGATGCCGAAGGCGTCGGCGATCTGCCCCTCGGACAGCCCCATCACGCGGGCAGCGGCGGCGGCGCCCCCGAAGGCGCCGCAGGTGGCGGTCGGGTGGTAGCCACGGTCGTAATGGTCACCGGCGGGCAGGGCCACGGCCAGGCGGTTCGTCACCTCGTAGCCGGCCACGATGGCCGCGATCACATCGGCGCCCTTGGCGCCGCACATCTCTGCCGCGGCGAGTGCGGCCGGGATCACGGGTGCGCCAGGGTGAAGGCTGCCGGCGGCGTGCGTGTCGTCGAAATCCAGGCTGTGGGCATAGGCGCCGTTCAGCAGGGCAGCACCGGCGGGAGACCAGCGCGCGGCCTCGCCGAAGACGGCGGCCTGGCCATGGCCGAGGCCCATCGCACGGGCGGCAGCGCGCAGCGGCGGGCTGCTCTCGGCCTCGACGCCGCCGCGGACCATGTTGCCCACGAGGTCCAGGATGAGGAAGCGCGTGCGTGCCTCCACCTCGGCCGGCAGGTCCGCATGGCGGATGCCGGCGGCATAACGGGCGAAGCTCTCGGTGACCGCGACCATGGACGTTTTCCTTCTGCCAGACGTGCCGACACACTAATGCGGCTTGCCACCCGGAGGAAACCGGTCGCACGCATCCTGTGCAGACGCGCCCGCGTTGCGCCCGACGGGCATAAGTGGCACCTATCCTCCATGCTCAATCGACGCAGCCTCCTCGCCGGAACCGCCGCCGGTGTGCTCGTGGCCCGGCCCTCCCTCGCCCAAGGGGGTGCCCAAGGGGCTCCGCAGGAAAGCTTCGCGGCCTTCCTGCAGGGCGTCCGCGCCGAAGCGCGGCGCGGCGGCGTGCGCCAGGCCACGCTGGACCGCGCCTTGGCGGGTCTGCGGCCGAACGAGCGCGTGATCGAACTGGACCGCCGGCAGCCGGAGTTCACCCAGACCTGGGCGCAATATCGCGACGGGCGGCTCTCGCCCACGCGAATCGAGGCCGGGCGCCGGGCCTATGCGCAGAATCGCACCCTGCTCGCGGCGATCCAGACGCGCTTTGGCGTCAGCCCGCGCGTGGTGGTTGCGATCTGGGGGCTGGAAACGAACTACGGCGGCTTCACCGGCACGTTCAACGTGGTTGAGGCGCTGGCGACGCTGGCCTGGGAGGGCCGCCGCGCCACCTTCT
>JBHYDO010000151.1:0-11052 GCA_051860645.1 Roseococcus sp. | reverse complement strand
TGGGCCGCCGGCGCGAATGCGCCACCATCGCCCATGCCAGCCAGCGCAGCCTGGTCACGGTGGAGCGCGTGGTGGAGGGCAACTTCCTGGAAGATGAGCGCCTCTGCCCCGGCGCCATCAACGCCACCTACATCAGCGGCATCGCGATTGCGGAGCGCGGCGCGCAGCCCTCCGCGCTGCTCGACGAATACGGCTTCGACACCGACTACGTCATGCACTACGCCCGCGCCGCCAAGACCGAGGCGGGCTTCGCCGAATGGTGCGCCGAGCACGTCTACGGCCAGCAGGCGGTTGCCGCGGAATGACGTACAAGACCGAGGAACTGCTCGCCGTCTGCATCGCGCGCCTCATCCGCGCGCGGCCCACGCGGCACATCGCGGTGGGGGCGGCCTCGCCCATTCCGGCCGCCGCCGCCTGGCTCTGCGTGAAGCAGGGCGACCCGCTGCACCTTTCCCTGCTTCACAAGCGCAGCGGCAACCCCTTCACCGATGGCTCGCGCGAGCTGTTCGACCTGACCGGCCAGGGGCGCATTGACCTCTTCTTCCTGGGCGGCGGGCAGATTGACGGGCAGGCGAACATCAACCTCATCGGCACGGGCGAGTGGCCGGGGATGGAGGTCCGCTTCCCGGGCAGCTTCGGCTCCTCCTTCATGTACTACATGGCGGGCCGCACCATCCTGTTCCGCGAGGAACACTCGCCGCGCGTACTGGTGGATCGCGTGGCGCACATCTCCGCCCCCGGCACCTCGGAGCCCGGCGTGTTCCGCCGCGGCCATGCCCAGGCGCTGGTGACCGGCCGCTGCGTGTTCGACTTCCACCCGGAGCAGGGGTGCTTCTCGCTCGCCTCCTTCCACGCGGGCGAGAGCGTGGACAGCATCCGCGCCATGACCGGCTTCGAGTTCGACCTGCCCGAGGGCGTGGCTGAAACCGTGCCGCCGTCGGACGCGGAACTGGCCTTGCTACGCGGCGCGGTCTGCGACGAGATGCTGGAAACCTACCCCGATTTCTGTGCCCGCGTGTTCGAGAGAAAGGCCGCCGCATGACCGACGCTGTTCCCATGAACGAAGGGCGCGCCCTGGCCACCGGCCCCGGCGCCCTGGCCGGCCTGCGCGTGGTGGACCTCACCCGCGTGCTCGGCGGCCCCTACTGCACCATGATCCTGTCCGACCACGGCGCCGAGGTCATCAAGCTCGAACCGCCGCAGGGCGACGAGGTGCGCGACTGGGGCCCCCCGTTCAACGCCGATGGCGATGCCAGCTATTTCGTCGGCGTGAACCGCAACAAGAAGTCGGTGGGCCTCGACCTCGGCAAGCCCGCGGGGCGCGAGGTGCTGATGCGCCTGCTAGAGGGCGCGGACGTCCTCATCGAGAACTTCAAGCCGGGCAGCATGGAGAAATGGGGCCTGGGCTTCGAGGAGGTGCTGTCCAAGCGCTTCCCGCGCCTGATCCATTGCCGCGTCTCGGGCTTCGGCGCCACCGGGCCGCTGGGCGGCTTCCCGGGCTATGACGCCATCGTGCAGGCCATGGTGGGCCTCATGTCCATCAATGGCACCGAGGACAGTGGCCCCACGCGGCTGGGCACGCCCATCGTGGACATCGCGACAGGCCTCTACTCCGCTATCGCCATCCTGATGGCGCTGCATGAGCGGGAGCGCTCGGGCAAGGGGCAGTATTGCGACATGACGCTCCATGATTGCGGCATGGCGCTGCTGCACCCGCATGCGGCGAACTTCTTCCTCTCCGGCAAGCGGCCGGTGGCGACGGGCAACCCGCACCCGAATCTCGCCCCCTACGCCAAGTTTAAGACCCGCACCTGCGAGATCTTCGTGGGCTGCGGCAACGACCCGACCTTCCGCAAGTTCGCAGCCTTCCTGGGCCTCGGCGACCTGGGCAATGATCCGCGCTTCGCCACCAACGGGAGCCGCATCATCAACCGTGCCGCCCTGACCGAAATCCTGGAAGCACGCTTCGCCGAGGAGGACGGGCATGACCTCTGCCAGCGCATGCTGGCGGCAGGCCTGCCCGCCGGCCCAGTGCTGCATGTGGACGAGGCCATGGCCGCCGCCCACACCGCGCACCGCGCCATGATCACGGAGAAGGACGGCTTCGTGGGCCTGGGCACGCCCATCAAGCTCAGTCGCACGCCGGGCGGCACACGCGCCGCGCCGCCGCGCTTCGCCGAGCACACCCGCAGCGCACTGGCCGCAAAGGGCTTTTCCACGGACGAGATCGCGAAGCTAGAGGAAGCCGGCGTGCTGGTGGAGGCGCGGCGGAAGTAGCGCCGCCCCGCGCACCCCAAGCGCCCGTGTATCGGCGGCGGATGCCCGCCGCCGAGCAGGTGCATCCTGCGCGAAGCACTCACCGTGGCGGGTCGCCGCCGCCCATCAGGCCCGCACCAGTTCCACCACCACCACCTCGGGCGGAACGCCCAACCGCACCGGCAGGGTGGAGGTGCCGAGCCCGCCGGATACGACGAGGTCGCGACCGCCCTCGCGCACATGCCCATACGCATAGCGGTTGCCATAGCGCGAGGGTACGCGGGGCGACCAGCCCATAAGTCGGATCTGCCCTCCATGTGTGTGGCCCGAGAGCTGAACCGCTACCCGCGCCGTGCCCAGCGCGAAGACGTCGGGCTCATGCGCCAGCAGCACCACGGGCGCGTCATCCGTCACCTGAGCCAGGGTGGCGGCCAAGTCGTCGGCGCCACGCCGCGGGCGCCGTGACAGCGGCAGGAAGGCGATCTGGCTGTCCAACCCGGTCAGCCAGAAGCCTGAAGGGTGGCGGAGAGCCCGGTTCTGCAGGGGCGTGAAGCCGGCGGCCTCCAGCGCCGTCATCCAGTGCAGCGCGCCGCCGCGCCGCGCCATCGCCCCCTCATCCTCCCACCAGTCATGGTTGCCGGCGATGGCGTAGCGGCCCTGCGGTGCGCGAAGACCAGCCAGCACGGCAGCCACCTCCGTGCGGGCGTAGGGCGCACCGAGCAGGGGGGTGTTCGGCCCGTAGTCGCCCAGCAGCACCACCATGTCCGGCGCTTCGGCATTCGTGGCGGCAACGATGCCGCCCAGCCGGTCCAGCGTCATGGCGGGCGGCCCCGCATGGAGGTCGGCCAGGGCTGCGATGCGCAAGCGAAGCCCGGGGGGCCAGCTGGGCGGCGTGAGGCGATAGCGCGTGATGGCCGGCCCGGCATAGGGCTCAACCCCGAAGGCATAGGCGGCCGGCGTGGCGCCGGCCAGGCCGGCGGCAAGGAGGGCGCGACGTGTCCACATGCATCACGCCTAGCACGCCATGGCTTGCCGGGCGATGAACCGGAGCCATCTCGCTGCCATGGCTGAACTCCCTGCCCCAAACCGCGCCGACGGCCTGCGGCGCCTGCTGGAATTCGCCCCCCGCATGGGCGCCGCCTATGCCGCCGGCCGCAACACCGACCCCGGGCCTGGCGCGCGGCGCGATGTGTCACTGCTCTCCGCCCATGTCCGCCACCGGCTTTTGCTGGAGAGCGAACTCGTCGGCACCGCGCTGGCCCATCACGGCCCCGAGGCCGCGGAGAAATTCCTGCAGGAGGTCTTCTGGCGCAGCTACTGGAAGGGATTTCTGCAGTTGCGGCCCTCGATGTGGGCCGACTACCGGGCGCGGGTGGTGGAGAGCAAGACCGCGCTGGACAGCCAGGGCGGACTGCGCCGCGCGGTCGAACGCGCCACCCGCGGCGCCACCGGGCTCGCCTGCTTCGACGCCTGGGCAGGGGAGCTGGTCGAGACCGGCTGGCTGCACAACCACACCCGCATGTGGTTCGCCAGCATCTGGATCTTCACGCTGCGCCTGCCCTGGGTGCTGGGGGCGGAGTTCTTCCGCCAACATCTGCTGGACGCAGATGCGGCGTCAAACACCCTTTCCTGGCGCTGGGTGGCCGGCATCCAGACGCCGGGCAAGCACTATTTGGCGCGCGCCGAGAACATCGCCCGCCACACCGACGGCCGCTTCGACCCACGCGGCGAACTGGACGAGGGGGCGCCCCCGCTGGACGAGGCACCGCCGCCGCCCGCCGCGCCCCTGCCCCCGGCCGACCCCCTGCCCGAAGGCCCCGTGGCGCTGCTGCTGCACGACGACGACCTACATCCGGAGAGCCTGCCGCCGCTGCGCGTGCTGGCCCTGGCCGGCACGCATGGCGCCGCCACCCGCGCCCCCGCCGCGCGCGCCTTCACCGAGGCCGCGCTGGCTGATGGCCTCGTCCGCGCGGCCACCCGCTTCCACCTGCCCGGCGAGACGCTGGCGCCCGAGACGATCGCCGACTGGGCCGCGACCAGCGGCGCCTGCGCCCTGCTCACGCCCGAGGCCCCGGTCGGCTGGACAGGCGACTGGCTGAACGCCCTGCGCCCCGCTCTCGCCGCGCGCGGTGTCACGCTGCACCGCTGGCGGCGGGACTGGGACGCAGCCTGTTGGCCCCATGCGCGGCGTGGATTCTTCCCATTCCGCGAGAACATTCCAAGGCTTATCCGCGGCCTGGCGCCGTCCGCGCCCTGACGGCCCCGCCCAGCCCGGCCGGAGCTGCATGTTTACAATGAAAACATGACAGGCAAGAGGGCCGTGCTTGCAGCGCCCACCGGCAAGGACCAACTTGCGCCGCATGGACAAGCCGCGCCCGCCCATTCCCCTCGCCTCGGCACCGCTGCCTGTGCGGCTGGCGCTTGGCTTCGGCCTGCTAGGGTTGTGCATGTGGCTGCCGGCCTTCGCCGCGTTGTTCCGCTGATGTCCGGCCACCAGGACCAGGAAGACCGCAAGCGTGCCTGGGAAGACTACAAGCGCGACTGGACGGCGCAGCGCCGCCGGCAGCGGCGCGGCGACAACATCGAGCGGCCAGGCCCCGTCTTCGGCTGGCGCGTCTGGCTGTTGCCGCTGTTCCTCTGGCCGCTGGCTTTCGACATCCCCATCGAGATTCTGCGCGGCAACCCGGACCAGCTCGTGGGCGGGGTGCTGGGCATGGTGCTCGCCTGGATGGGCGCGGCCCGCATGGCGCGCGGCGGCCCCGGCGACCTGCGCGGTGGTGCAGTGCTGATGGGCGTGGCCTCGGGCCTCGTGGCCGGGCTGGCGGCCGGGTTCCACCCGGTGATGGCGGTGGGCCTCGGCTTCGGCACCTTCTTCGGGGCGCGCCTGCTGACGGCCGATATGGCCGCGCACGAGCCGCCGCCGACCCCGCCCCCGCAACCGCCGCCGACCCCCGGCCCAGAGGAGGAGGCGCTGGCCGGCCCGCGCGCCCAGGTGGCGCGCATCCGCGGCGCCGCCCCCATCCTGCCGCACGCGCCGCTGCTGCTGGAAGCGGCGACCGCCATGCAGGGCGTGGTGGACGACCTTTCCGAACGCCCGGCGCGGCTGCACGAGGCGCGGCGTTTCCTGGCCGTGCATCTCGATGGGTTGGTCCGCATCGTGGAGCGGCTAGAGGCCGGCGCCGAGCCGCCGGAGACGCTGCCGCAACTTCTGACCGACCTCGCGGTTTCGGCCCGGCGGCTGCGTGGCGAACTGCGCGAGGTGGAGAGCCAGGCGCTGGACATTCAAGTGAAGGTGCTGTCGGACCGGCTGCGCCAGGAGGGGCTATGAACGCATTGGAACCCGCGCGGCAGGAGGAGATCACCCGCCTTGCCGCCGCCATCTCGCTGAAGGATCCGGGCACGATCCTGCGCTTCGGCGCCGGCGCGCAATCCCGCGCCCAGGCGGCCGCGGATGCCATGCTGGAAGGCGCGCAAAACCGCGAGACGGGCGAGGCGGGCGTCACGCTCTCCTCCATGCTGACCGCGCTGAAGGGCTTCGACGTCACCACGCTGGCCGAGAAGCCCAGCTTCTTCCAGCGCATCTTCACCCGCGCCGGCGCCGAGGTGACCGCCATCACCCAGAAATACGAGGGGGTGCGCGGCCAGATCGAGACCATCGGCGACAAGCTCGACACCCACCGCACCAAGCTGCTGGAGGATGTGGAGCGGCTGGAGCGGCTCTATGTCGCCACCCTCGACTGGTTCCACGCGCTGGCCGACCACATTGCCGCCGGCGAACTGGTGCTGAAGCAGACCGACGAGGAGATGATCCCGCGCCTCGTCACCGAGGCCGAGGACCCGGAGAAGCCGCTGGCGGCCCAGGCGCTTCGCGATGTCCGCGCGGCCCGCGACGAGCTGGAACGCCGCGTCTATGACCTGCGCCTGACGCGCCAAGTGGCCATGCAGGCCCTGCCCTCGATCCGGCTGATCCAGGAGAACGACAAGGCCCTGGCGTCGAAGATCCAGTCGGTGCTGGCAAACACGGTGCCGCTGTGGCGCCAGCAGCTGGCCCAGGCGCTGGCCATCCATCGCATGCGCCAAGCCGGCCAGGCGGTGAAGACCGCCACCGACCTGACCAACAAGCTGTTGGTGGCCAATGCCGAGACGCTGCGCAGCGGCAATGCGGAGGCGCGCAAGGAGCTGGAACGCGGCACCTTCGACATCGAGGCGGTGAAGCAGGCCAATGCCGCGCTGGTCGGCACCATCGAGGACAGCCTGCGCATCGCCGACGAAGCCAAGGCGCAGCGCCGCACAGCCGAGGCGGAACTGGCCAAATGCGAGCAGGAAATCCGCCGCGCGCTCAGTTCGGCCACCTCGCGCGAGCGGAACCGCCCCGCGCCGTAGGGCGTGATGCGCCGCGTCCGAACCGCAAAAGGGAGAGCCTGATCCGTTGTTGCGTTTCAGGCTCCCGGGACACCCGACGGTCAGCCGGGAAAGGTCACGTCCCGGTTGACGTCCTTGTAGAGCAGGTATTCCACATCCGTGTTGCCCACCGCGTAGATCTGCTGCGGCAAATACGGGCCCATCCAAATGAAGTCGCCCTCCCAGATCTCGTGCCAGTCGCGGCCGAGCAGTTGCAGCGCCTGGCCCTGCAGCATCACCATGCCGTGCTCCATGATGTGCGTCTCGATGCACCAGAAATGCGCGCCGGGGGCGAAGCACATGATGTTCATCTCGAAGTCCATGGGCATGTTGCGCGTTTCGAGCAGGAAATAGCGCCAGCGCGGGCCATTGTCCTCGCGCCTTGCCTGGTCACGGTGGCCAAGGATCACGCCGGGCGCCGGAACGCCGGGGGCCGGCTGGTAGGGGCGCTTGACCCAGAGCGCGCGGGCCTCCTGCCCGCCCAGGTTGTTCAGCGTGAAGGGCGTGCCGGCGGGCACATAGACGTAGCCGCCGGGCGGCAGCACGGTTTCCTGGCCTGCCACCTTCACGGTGAAACGGCCCGTCTGGACGTAGAAAAAGTGCTCGAGGCCGTTGTCCACCGGGGCATCCGTGCCGGCGCCCGCGGGGGCGATCAGCAGCGCCTGGGCGAAGCGCGCGCCCATGGAGGGCGATGTCTGGAAGCGGATGATGCAGCCGGGCCAGCCGGGAAGCACGCTGTCCATGATGCCCTCGGGCGGAAACACGCAATAATGCGGCGTCAGCATCGTGCGGTTCTCGCCGATGATGCCGGGGCGGGGGTGCGGGGTGGGGACGCGCATCGCTAGGTTCCTGCAAGCCTTTTCCCCGCAACAGGGGGGGCAAAACGGACGGCGAGGCAAGGGGGGGAGGCGGCGGGCCGGCTCAACCCACCAGCGCCGCTCGTATCTCCGCCTCCTGCAGCCCCATCCGGGTGGCACAGGCCGAAAGATCGCCCCAGGTCACGTCGTCCAGGGGAATGCCCTGCACCACGCGTTCGGCACGCATGCGGCGCTCCGGCTCGCCGGGCAGGATGACGCGGCTGGGCGCGCTTGCCATCACATGGTCGCAGATGGCGTTCACCTCGGCCGCGAAGCTCGGGCTTTCCGCCAGGCGCGCGGGGTCCAGAACGATGCCCAGCATGCCGTTCACGATGCCGCGGTCATTGGGCGTCGCGGGCTGGTTGGTGCCGCCACCGGTCAGCGCCCCACCCAGGATTTCGCAGACCAGCGCCAGCCCATAGCCCTTGTGACCACCGAAGGGCTGCAAGGCGCCGCGCGGGCCCTGGCCGTAGATCACGGCGGGGTCGGTGCTGGGCTCGCCCTCATGCGTCACCAGCGCGCCGGCGGGCACGGGCTTGCCGGCGTTGAAGGCCACCTTCACCTTGCCCACCGCAATCGCACTGGTCGCAAAGTCCAGCAGGATCGGGTGTGGGGTCTTCGGGATGCCGATGCAGATCGGGTTCGTCCCCATCCGTCCGTCCGCGCCACCGAAGGGCGAGACGAAGGGCGCGCCGCTGACCGCGTTCACGAAGAACATCCCGATCATGCCCTGCGCCACCGCCATCTCGGCGTAGGCGCCGATGCGGCCAAGATGATGTGTGTTGCGCAGCCCGAAGCCGGCCAGGCCATGTTCGCTCGCGGCGGCGATACCCTCCGCCGTCACCTGGCGGCCCACGCTCTGGCCGAAGCCCATCCCGCCATCCCAGAGCGCAAGCGCGCCCATGCCGCCCACCTGGCGCGCCGCGGTGTTGGGCGTGATGAGGCCGGCCTCGGCGTTGGCGATGTAGCGCGGCACCAGCTGCATGCCGTGGCTGTCATGGCCCTGGAGGTTGGCTTCGACCAGGTCGGCGGCCACCTGGCGCGCCTCGGCGGGCTCGCTGCCCACGCGGCGCAGCATGGTAGCGACGAGGGCGATCAGGCCCTCATGGGACAGGCGCAGCATCAGAGCGTGGCCAGCATGTCGAGCGCCTCTTGCGGCAAGGGTCCGCGCCCGATGGCGGCGACCGCGTTGTCCATCTCCGCGATGCTGGAGGTGCCGACCAGCATGGTGCTGATCTCGCGCGGCATGGCGGCGAAGCGCAGCGCCAGTTCCACGAGGTCGGCCGCGAAGCCCGCCTCCACCAGCGGCAGGAAGCGCCGCGCCGCCACCACGTCGGCCGCATAGTCGGCGCCCGAGCCGATGGGTGCGGGGGAGGGCACGCCCAGCGGGGACCGCGTCTCCGACCCGCTCAGCGCCCCGCCCGCGATCACGCGGATGGCCATGACGCCCACATCCACCGAGGCCGCATGGGCGATGCAGCCGCCGAGGTCGGGCATGGGCGAACCCTCCGGCAGCTTGGTGATGCTGCTCGGGTTCAGCAGGTTGTAGGGCATCTGCGCGGTGGCGAAGCCGCCCTCGCCCAGCACGCGCCGCAGCGCCGCCGCATCGCCCAAGCCCGTGATGCCATACCAGCCGCACTTGCCCTGCGCGCGCAGCCGCTCCAGCGCGGGCATGGCCTCGTTCAGGATCGCGTCGGGGGTGAAGGCGGGCGCCTCGCCGGCGGCGGTGATGGGGTTGTGCAGCTGGAACACGTCCACGCGCTCGCGGCCGAGGCGCTTGAGGCTCGCCTCCATCGAGGCCGCGATGGTGCCCGCGATGTCGCCGCGCTGGGGCGGGAAGATGCGCACCTTTGTGCCCACCACCGGGCTGGCGCCCAGCGCCCGCAGCGCGCGGCCGAGGTTCTGCTCGGACACGCCATCGCCATAGGTGGAGGCGGTGTCGAAATAGGTGATGCCCTGGTCCAGCGCGCGGCCGATGGCGCGGTCCTGCTCGGCCGCGCTGCCCTTCACCATCAGCCCGCCGATGGCGCCGCAGCCATAGCCGATGACCGAGACCTGAAGCCCCGTCCGCCCCAATCGCCGCTGTTCCATGCCGCTTCGTCCCTGCCCTGTGTTCGGCGCGGATGCTGCGCCACGCAACGGCCCGCCACAACCCGCGCCCGCTCAACCCTGCGTGCTTGCCAGTGGGGGCGCCGGATGCCAGCGTGGTCGCATCGGACGCAGATGCCGAGCTGGAGAGAACGCCCATGACCACCCGTCGCCTTCTTCTGGGGGCCGCCGCGGCGCCCTTCCTCCTGCCCGGCCGCGCGCAGGCCGCCTATCCGGACCGCGCCATCCGCCTGATCGTGCCCTTCGCCCCGGGCGGCAACACCGACATCCTGGCGCGCATCACCGCCACCCGCATGTCCGAGCGGCTGGGCCGGCCCATCCCCGTCGAGACCCGCACCGGCGCCGGCGGCAGCGTGGGTGCGGAGGCCGCGGCCCGCGCCACGGCCGATGGCTACACGCTGCTCTTCGGCTCGGGCGGGCCGCTCACCGCCAACCCGGTGCTGCAGCCCAACCTGAACTACGACGTGGCGCGCGACTTCAAGCCCATCGGCCTCGTGGGCATCCTGCCCATGGTGTGCCAGGTGGGGCCGCGGCTGGGCGTCACGACGCTGCCGCAGTTCATCGAGGTGCTGCGGGCGCGGCAGGGCCAGGTGACGGTGGCGACGCCGGGCAGCGGGAGTGCCGCGCATCTTGCGCTGGAACTGTTCATGGCCGGCGCGGGCGTGCGCGCCACCCATGTGCCCTATCGCGGCGGCAGCGCCATGGTGCCGGACCTCATCAGCGGCGTGGTGGATGCGGGTTTCGTGGAGCTGCCCTCCGCCCTGCCGCTGCACCGCGACAACAAGGCGCGAATCATCGGCGTGGCCACGCCCGAACATTCGCCGCATCTGCCCGGGGTCGGCACCTTCATCGAGGCCGGGCTGCCCGGCTACACCGCCGGCAGCTATGGCGGGGTGCTGGCGCCCAGCGGCACGCCGGCCGAAATCATCGGCACGCTGCACGCCGCGCTCCGCGCCACGCTGGAGGAGGCCGCCGTGCAGGCGCGCATCATCGAGGTGGGCGCCATCCTCGCCACCCCGGCGCAACGCTCGCCCGAGGGCTTCGCCGACTTCCTGGCGCAGGAACTGGCCAATGCGCGCCGCGCCGCGACGCTGGCGGGGCTGCGCCCGGCGTGAGGCGCCTTGCGGTCATCAACGACTATCACGGCCTGGCACGCGAGGCCGCCGACTGGTCGCGCCTGCCAGGCGTGGCAACCAGCTTCCACGGCCGCGTCGCCGATGCCGAGGCGCCAGGCCTGCTGGCCGGCTGTGAGCTGGTCGTGACCGGCCGCGAGGAAACCCGCTTCGACGCCGCCCTTCTCGACCATCTGCCCGACCTGCGCCTGCTGGTGACGCACGGCACCAGCAACGCCGCGCTGGACCTGCCCGCACTCGCCGCGCGCGGCGTGACGGTATGCGGCACCACCTACGGCCACACGATGGCGACGGTG
>JBHYDO010000150.1:0-11095 GCA_051860645.1 Roseococcus sp. | reverse complement strand
CAATGCCGGCGCGGCGTCGGCGCCCCTCGCGCTGACCGTGGAGGAGGAGCCTCCGCCCCCCGACCTCGCCGTCACCTTCCGCCTCGCCCCCACCGATGAGGCGACCGCCCCCGGCGACGACACGGCTTCCCTCGGGCGCGTCGCGCTGGTCGGCGAGACGGCCGCCGGCGCGACCGTCACGCTCGACCTGGGCGGCATCACCTACCAGACCATCGCGAACACGCAGGGCGGCTTCCGCCTGGACGATGTCGCGCTGGCAACCGGCCCGAACAGCCTCACCGTCCAGGTGACGGCCGGCGGCGGGACCGCGAGCGCGACCCGCGACATCACGCGCACCGACACGCCGGCACCGGAGAACGTCGTGCTCGCCTGGATCGCCGAGGCGCTGGAGAGCATTGCCGAGGAATCCGCCACGCCGCTCTTCGCCTCACGCGCGCTGGCCATGGGCAGCCTCGCCATGCATGACGCGCTGCTGGCGGCCGAGGGTACGCTCGGCTTCCTCGCGCAGGGGGACGCCGCCCCGGGCACCTCCGCCGAGGCCGCGGTGGCCCGGGCCGCGCACGACGTGCTGCGGGCGCTGTTTCCCGGCCAGGCCGACGACCTCGCGGACCGGCTCGCCCTCTCGCTCGCCGCCATCCCCGATGGCGCGGCCGAGGATGATGGCGTGGCCCTCGGTGCCGCGATCGCGGCGGAGATCCTGGCCCGGCGCGAAGGCGATGGCTGGAACACCGTCGTGGTCGATGTCGGCCGCGACGCGCCCGGCGCCTGGCGACCGACCGGGCCGATGTTTGCGCCCGGCCTGGACCCGCAATGGGGCCAGCTGACGCCCTTCGGCTTGAACGACCCGGACCAGTTCCTCGTGGGGCCGCCGCCCGCGCTGGACAGCGCCGAATTCGCCGCCGCCTTCCAGGAGGTGAAGAGCCTCGGCGCCCAGGGGAGCACCACGCGCACGGAGGAACAGTCCGAGATCGCGCGGTTCTGGGCGGCAGGCACCGGCACGGTCACGCCGGCCGGGATGTGGAACGACGTGGCGCTGCGCATCGCGGCGGATGAGGCGCTGGGCCTCACGGGCACGGCGCGGCTGTTTGCGCAGCTCAACGTGGCGCTGGCCGATGCCGGCATCACCTCCTGGAACGCGAAGTACACCCATGATTTCTGGCGCCCCATCACCGCGATCCAGACCGCGGGCGACCTCGGCGACCCGGCGCTGGTCGAGGATCGCGGCTGGACCCCGCTGATCCAGACGCCGCCCTTTCCGGAATACACCTCCGGCCACTCCACCTACAGCGCCGCGGCCGCGGCGGTGCTGGGCGGGCTGTTCGGCGATGCGACCTCCTTCAGCCTGACCTCGGGCAGCGCGCCCGGCGTCACCCGCGGCTTCGACAGCTTCTCCGGCGCAGCGGAGGAAGCCGGCATGAGCCGCATCTATGGCGGCATCCATTTCTCCTTCTCGAACGTGGCGGGCCTTTCGTCCGGGCAGCAGGTGGGCCTCTGGACGCTCGGGCTGTTCGACCGCGGCAGCGACGCGGTGGCGCCGCGCATCTTCCTCGACCCCGGGCTCGATCTCATTGACGACGCATGGCCGGTGCTGACCGGCACGGTAACCGACAACCTCTCGGGCGTCGTCTCGCTCAGTGTCATCGCCGGCAACGGGCCGGTGAACAGCCTCGCCTTCGGCGCCGATGGCCGCTTCAGCCTGTCGCTGGCCGACCTGCTCGGCGTGCAGGAGGGGCTGCGCGAGGTCACCTTCCTGGCACTCGATGCCGCCGGCAATGCGGGCCGGCTGGATGGCGTGCAGGTGGTGCGGGTGGCGACGCCGCCGGTGCTGACGCTCGCCCCCGAAAGCCTCCAGCCGGACGAGGTGATCGGCGCCGGCGAACGCCTGACGGGCCAGGTCGCGCTCAGCGAGGGCAATGCGCTGGTCTCGCTCGGCTATCGCGTGGATGGCGGCCCCTTGCAGCAGATCGGCTTCGACGCGCGCAGCGGCCGCTTCGACGATGCGCTGGACCTGCGGCGCATCGGCAGCGGCGAGCGGACCATCACCATCGAGGCGGAGGACGCCGCCGGCAACCTCGTCACGCGCAGCATCGACATCACCGTGCCCGCGCTGCCCTTCACCATCACGCGGCTGCTGCCGGACCCGAACACCGCCGATCTCGGCGTCACCTACCGGCCGGTGGTGGAGTTCTCGCGCCCGGTGGACCCCGCCACGCTGACGGCGGCGAGCTTCCACGCGAAGGACGCCGCCGGCGCGGTGATCCCGGCCAGCATCGTGCCCTTCGCCGATGGCCTCGGCGCCTGGCTGCTGTTCCCCGATGCGCTGCCCGGCGCGGCGCGCATCACGCTGCACCTGGACGGTGCGCTGATCCGCGCGGCCGATGGTACGCCGCTCGACACCGGCAGCCTGGGCACGACCTCCTTCTCCACCGTCTCGACCGCGGGCGTGCCAGGCACGATCATCACCGGCATCGTGCTCGACCCCGGCGCCGACCGCGAGATGATGACGCCGGACGATGTGCGCGCCGGGCCGCAGGGGCTGTCGGACTTCGCCAACAACACATGGCTCAACCCGCTGGAGGGCGTGAAGGTCTTCGTGCTGGGGCGCGAGGACCTCGCGGTGTTCACCGACGCGCAGGGCCGCTTCACCATCCAGGACGCGCCGGCCGGCAACCTGAAGCTGGCCGTGGATGGGCGCACCGCGCTGAACGCGCCACCCGGCCTGTTCTTCCCCGAGATGGTGATGGACCTCACCATCCGCGCCGGGGTCGAGAACACGGTGATGGGCTCGATGGGCCCGCGCGAGGCGCAGCTCACCAACGCCGCCAACCCGGCCGTCTACCTGCCGCGGCTGGACACTTCCATGCTCACGCCGCTCGACGACGCCGCGCCCACCGTGGTGACGGCGACCGGCGCGCAGAACACGCGGCTGACCGGCGACCAGCTGGCGCTGGTGCAGCTCACCGTCGCGCCGGGCAGCCTGGTGGACGAGGCGGGCAACCCGGTCGCGGGCGCCACCGTGGGCGTCGGCTCGGTGCCGCCGTCGATGGTCCTGGACATGCTGCCGCCCGGCGTCGCGCAGCATTCCTTCGACATCACCATCCAGGCGCCGGGCGGCGCGGTGTTCACCACGCCGGCGCAACTCACCTTGCCCAACATCTTCGGCCTGGCGCCGGGCGAGAAGGCCTCGGTGCTCTCCTTCGACCACACCACCGGCCGCCTGGTGGTGAACGGCACGGCGACGGTCTCGGCCGATGGTCTCTCCCTCACCACCGATCCGGACAGTGGCATCCTCGCGCCCGGCTGGCATGGCGTGACGCCGGGCACGCGTGGGCGGGGCGACATCAACGTGCTGTGCGGGCCGCTTGGCGAGCAAGGCGGGCTCGGCATCGGCGACATCTACAAGGCCGTGGGCGTCGTCAGCAGCGGGGTTGGCGTGCTCGATACCGGCGCGGCGGAGGTGCTGGGCAAGGGCCTGCTGCCATCGGGCGTCGGCCGGGTGATGGCGGTGGACGGGCTGGTGCGCGACTACAACAACCTGGCGAACTCGCTCGAAAACGCGTTCAAGGCGCCCGATGTCGCTGGCAAGGTCCTGTTCGGCCTCGAAGCCTTCAAGAACGGCGTGAAGACCGCCTTCGGCGTGGTCTCGGCCGCGGCGCCGACGACGCCCTGGGGCAAGGCCGCGGGCTGGCTCAACACCGCGATCAGCATGGCCGAGGTGGCGGGCGAGATGGGCGCGGGCAACGACCCCTTCGCCGATCTGAACGGCGCCGTGGAGAAGGCCTATGCCGGACAGGGCCAGGGCAAGTCCATGCCGGGCTGGAAGCCGCCGCCGCTGCCCGACAGGAGCGACAGCGCCTATGCGAAGTACCAGGACAGCGCGGCGGCGGTGGAGAGCCTGCGCATCGCCCAGGCGGAGCGCTACGCCGAGCTGGCCACGGAGCTGCGCCGGATCGAGACGCTCGGATCGCAGATCGACCCTTCCAAGCCGAATGCCGACCTGACCGAGCCGCAGCTCGACGACCTGCTGGACGCGCTGCAGAACATGCTCGACCTCGTCGAGCAGCTCAATGCCGACAGCCTCGGCAACGCCGTGCAGGAGATGCTGGACAGCGCGACCGACCTCGCGGAGGCGATCAGCGAACAGAATTTCGAGCAGATCAGCACCGCGATGCTCGGCCCCGACGGCACCACCACCCTGGTGCTCGAAACGGTGGTCTATGGCCCGACCTTCTTCGGCCTGCTGCTGAATCTCGATACGGGGGTGGAGCAGCGCTTCACCTTCAACCCGCTGGCCGGCGTGGACCAGTTCCTGGCACCCGGCACGCGCTATTTGCTGCAGGTGTTCGACCCCGTCAGCGGCAGCATCGGCACCACCACCTTCACAAGCGCCCCGACCGGCACGCCCACGCGCATCCCCGACATCGCCATGGGGCCCGATCTCGGCCCGGCCGGGCCGGGCGGCTTCTCGCCGCAGGCAAGCTTCGTCCTCGGGCTGAACCCGGACCGCGCGGACAACCTCGTGCCAGGCATCACCGATGCCGAGGCGATCCGCAGCGGCGCTGCCGCTGCGCCCGACATCGTCGAGCAGACCGCCGAGGTGGCCGTGCTGCCGCTGGCGGGCGCGGCGAAGGCGCTCGCGCTCGCGCAGTCCGGCAGCAATGCCGGCCAGCTCACCGCCTTCGTCGCGACCGGCGCGGAGGGGCTCGCGATCATCGACGTGACCAATCCGCGCGCGCCCGTACTGCTCGCGCAGCTCGATCTGCCGGGCGACGCGCAGGATGTCGCGCATCATGCCGGGACGGCGCGCGTGGTCGTCGCCACCGGCAACGCGCTCGCCTTCGTGGATGTCGGCACGCCAGGCGCGCCGCGCCTGCTCTCGCTCGTGCCGAGCGCCGCCACCGATGTCGAGGTGGTCGGCGACCGCGCCTACACCGTCAGCAACGGCGCGTTGGTGGCCTATGACATGGCGAGCGAAACGGCGGTGGCGGGCGTGAGCCTTCCCTACCCCGCCACGGCGCGCGACATGGTGGCGGAGGGCGGCAGGCTCCATGTGCTGACCAACCCGGCCAGCCCCGGCTTGGGGCCGAACCTGCTGGTCTTCGACATCACGGGCGACCTGCCGGTGCTGGCCGGCAGTTTCGTGCTGCCGGGAAGTCCGGGGGGAGGCGGCGCGTATTCCGGGCGGATCACGGTCGCCGACGGCATCGTTCTCGTGAGCGCCGGCGGCACGCCGGACATGCCGCTGCTGGGGTCCGGCTACGTCACCGTGGATGCGCGCGACCCCGCGGCCATGGCGGTGCTCAGCGACGTGGACAACAACACCCTCGCCGCCAGCGCCATCGCCACCACCGGCACCGGGCTCGGCATCGGCGTCGGCCGGACGACCATCTTCGACGGCGTCTTCAACGGCACCGTGACGATGCTGAACGTCTTCGGCATCGACGACCCGACGCGCACCGACGCCTTCGTCAGCCGCGTGCCGCTCGCCATCGAGACCACGCCATCCGATGTGCTGGCGGTGGGCAACATCGCCTTCGTCACCGCGGGCAACACGCTGCGCGTGGTGCAGTTCGCCGGGCTGGACCGCGCCGGCATCGCGCCCACCGTCGCCATCACCGGCCTGCCCGCGGATGTGGACCCGGGCACGCCCGGCCTGCAGCTGCTGGAAGGCACGCGCTTCGAGATCGGCGTGCAGGCGGATGACGACCAGTTGCTGCGCAGCGTCGAGTTGCTGGTGAACGGCCGCAGCGTCGCGGCCGACCCGTCGAACCCGTTCCTGCTCGGCGCCACCCTGCCCACCCTCGCCGCCGGCAGCGCGACCGTCACGCTGCAACTGCGCGCCACCGACACCGGCGGCAATATCGGCCTCTCGGCACCGGTGACGGTGCAACTGGTGGCGGATACCACGCCCTTCGCGGTGGTGTCGGTGCAGCCCGATGATGGTGGCCGCGCGGCCACCGTGCAGCGCACGGTCGCGGTCACCTTCTCCAAGGCGGTGGATCCCTTCACGGTCGAGAGCGGCGCCTTGGCGCTCATCGGTCCGGGCGGCGAGACGATCCTGCCGGACAGCATCGTGCTGCGCGGCGGCATGCGCGTGGAGCTGACCTACCCCGCCTTCGCCGCCGGGGAGCACACCCTGGTGCTGGATGCGACGGCCATTCGCGACGTGAGTGGCGTGGCGCTGGGCAGCGGCGACATTGTGACCAGCTTCACCGCCGCGCCCTTCGACAAGATCTGGCTCGGCGGCCCCTTCGGCACCTGGACCACCACGCTCGCCTGGTCCGATGGCGCGCTGCCGCTCGCCGGGCAATCCATCCTGTTGCCTGTGCCCACGGGCGGCGAGGTGCAATACGACGTCACGCTGGTTTCCGGTGAATGGCCGGTGCATGGCGCGCTGGCGCTGACCGGCGGCGGCCGCCTGCGCATCGCCGATGACGACAGCGGACCCTTCCGCTCGCTGGTGGTCGGCGATCTGGTGAACCAGGGGACCGTCGTGGTGGAAGCGCGCGGCAGCCTGCGCGTGACCGATGGCGACCTGGAGAATGCGGGGCGCATCGAGCTGCGCGCCTCCACCGTGCCGTTCAACCAGTTCACCCCCAATGGCGTGAGCAGCCGCCTTCAGCTGGAGGGCGCCGATGTGCGCATCACCGGCGGCGGCGTCATCGAGCTGATCCCGGATGGGCTGAACATCCGGCCGGAGATCAACGGGTTCCGCATCGGCACCGAGTTCGTGACGCCGCTGTGGGAGCGCGGCATCCCTTCCGTCATCACCAATGTGGACAATGTGATCCGCGGCGGCGGCCGCTTCGCGGGTGAGATGGTGCTGATCAACGGCGATGCGGGCGTGATCGAATCCACGCTCGACACGCGGCTGGTGCTGGAGGCGACGCGCTTCAACCTCTTCGGCTTCGGCGGCGGCGCCAGTTCCTTCACCGAACGCAGCACCATCGAGAATGACGGCCTGATCCGCGCCACCGCCAGCAGCACGCTGCAGATCAACGCCTCCAACGTGCTCAACGCCGATGGCGAGATCCTCGCCGATGGCGCCGACGCGCTGGTGCTGCTCACCGGCACCACCGTCATCTCGGGCGGCCTGGTGGCCGCCACGGCATCGTCCGGCGCCGTGTTCATCGAGAACGCCAGCCTGGTGGACGGCGCGGTGCTGGATGTCTCCAGCGGCGCGCTGGCGCTGGTCACCGGCCGGATCAACCTGATCGACGCCACCATCCGCGGCAATGTCAATGTCTCCCCGCAGGCGCAGCTCAACGGCGCGCCCTATGGCGTGGATTTCGGCGGCATCATCCGCAATGACGGCGTGTTCGACGTGTCGCAGAACAACGCGCAGGAAGCGCCGATCACCTTCCTGCGCGACACGGTGTTCACCGGCGGTGGCACATTCGTGGTGCGCGAGCAGACGCCGGGCCAGCTGCCCATCACCGGTGTCCAGGCCGAGTATCCCTTCCGCGACAATGACACCGACCCGGTGCCCGATGCGCCGGGCCCGCTGACCATCGTCAACCACGACCACGTCTTCCGGTGGTCCGGCGAGATCCGCCCCTTCCGCTTCAGCCAGGGCTTCGACTTCGACCCGGTGGGCGATGGCCAGAACACCGAATATGTCGAGCGGCCCGCCACCGTGCCGCTCACCATCGAGAACCTGACCGGCGGCGTGATCGAGAGCTTCAGCGGCGACCTGCGCTTCATCGACATGACGATCACGAACAGCGGCCTGTTGCGCACCGGCAACGGCGCGGTGCTGGAGTTCGTCGACAGCAGCATCACGAATGACTGGGAGGACTACGACCCGACCCTGCCCGGCGCGCCACGCAGCCCCGCCCTCGGCCAAGTGGCGGCGGAGGACGGGCTGATGCGCTTCATCGGCAGCACCGTCTTCGGCGGCACGATCGCCACCGCGCCGCAGGGCAGCATCGAGATCGCGGAGACGCAGACGACCCTCGCCGGGGTGGAGCTGGATATCGGCCAGGGCAGCACGATGATGATCGCCTCCGGCGGCACGCTGGCGCTGGCCGAGCGCGTCCAGTTCTCGGATGGGCAGCGCATCGCCCCGCTGATCCGGCTGGGCGACAACGCCGAGTTGCGCATCGAGGCGACGGACCCCTTCTCCTCCCCGTCCGAACTCGTCATCGGCGGCGCCTCGGGGGATGCGACGCTGACCCTCGAGGGCACGGGCTTCTCCCGCCTGCGCCTCGAGACCTCGGGCGATGCGTTCGGCCCGGCCACGCTGCGCGGGAACTACGACAACCCCGGCGACCTGCGCCTGCATCTGAGCGGCCTCGACATCGAGGGCAGCGGCGAGATCGGCGACGCGCTGACGGTGCGGATCGTGGGCGATGACACCCGCCAGGTCTCGATCGAAGCCGAGGGCACGCTGCGCTTCCGCGGCCCCGCCTTCGAGATCGCTTCCGGCGCCAGGCTGGTCGAGCGGGCCGGCGGGGACGTGATCTTCGACGTGGACGTCTACAATGACGGCACCTTCCTGATCGAGGATGGCAACGGCAGCGTCACCTTCGAACGCTGGTTCCACAATTCCGACTATTTCGAAGTCCAGGACGGCGAAGTCACCTTCGCGGACCTCGTGCTGAACGAGGCCACCATCCGCGCGTCCGGCGAAGCGCGCATCGATGTGCAGGCCGGGCTGCAGGGTGGCTTCCTGTCGATCGACGGCAACGCCTCGGTCTCCGTCGCCGGGGCGGTCTCCGGCTGGATCGAGTTCTCGGCCTTCGCGCCGGATGGGCCGAAGGAAGGCACGCTCATCATCCAGGACCTGGCCGGTTTCGATGCGCAGATCCTCGACTTCGGCTTCGGGGACCGCATCATCCTGGCGGACATGGATTTCGAGACCTTCATGGAGGAGGATCTCGGCATCGACGGGGATGGGCAGCGGCTGCTCCGCTTCGAGGATGCGGATGGCGACGCGATCATCCTGCGTTTCCGGGTCAACGACGATTTCGAGTATGACATCGGCAGCTTCGGCTACCTGGATGCCGGCGGCGGGCTGGGGTTGATCTTGTAGCGCCACCGGCGCGGGTCAGGCCGGGGCCCGGAGCATGCCCGAGCCTTGTCGCGCGGATGATGCCAAATCCCGCGGATCGTGACCGACCTGCCCTCAATCGCCGGCGCGCGCATCCGCGCGCTTGGCTGCGCCGCACTTGCGGCGGGCGCCATTCGGCGCCTCGGCCGGCAGCGCCGGCCGCAGGTTCTGATCCATGGGATTTGGTATGAACCCCCGGCCCGGCGATCCCGCCGAAGCGGATCATGCGCTACCCCGCGCGCAGCGCCCGCGCCACCGCCGCGTGGAATGCCCGCCGCTCCGCCTTGAAGTCGAAGCCGCCCGGCACCGCGTGGGGCGGCTGGGGTTGGCAGGAGAGGGTGACGATCACGAGGTCTTCCGCCGGATGGAGGTAGAGCGTCTGCCCGGCGAAGCCCACCGCCACCATCGCGCCCTCGCCATCCAGCCACCAGCTGTAGCCATAGCCCGTGGCGCCGTAGCTGTTCGCGGCAGGATCGAGCGCGAAGGCCGGGCGGGCGGCCTCCGCGAGCCAGTCCTCCGGCAGCAGGCGCGCGCCACCCGCCACCCCGCCCGACAGCATGAACAGCCCGAAGCGGCCGAGGTCGCGCAGCGCCATGCCGGCGCGGCTGCCGCCGATCTCCTGCCCGCCCTCGGATTCCAGCGTATAGAAGCCCTCGAACTCCATCCCCAGCCGCGCCCACACCGCCTGGGACATGTGGTCGGCCAAGGGCTGGCCCGTGGCGGCCGAGAGCAGGCAGCCCAGCACATAGGTGTCGCCGCTGTTGTAGTTGAAGCGGCGGCCCGGCGGGTGGGCGGCCGACAGCCCCCGCATCAGCGCCAGCACCCCGCCCGCCCGCCGGGCGCCGAGCGAGGCGCTGTAGCGGTTCACGTCCGATTGCCGGTCTGTGTAGTCCTCGCTCCAGGCCACGCCGGAGGACATGGTCAGCAGGTGCCGCACCGCCACGCCGTCATAGGCCGAGCCGCGCAGGGCGGGCAGATGGGCCGAGACCCGGTCGTCCAGGCTGCCGATGGCGCCGTCGCGCAGCGCCACGCCCACCAGCGTGGAGGTGAGCGACTTCACCATGGACATGGTGGACCAGCGTCCCTCCTCCGTCAGGCCCAGCCCATAGCGCTCCAGCCGGATCTGCCCGCGATGCAGCACCAGCAGCCCCGCGATGTTGCCGGCGCCGAGATGGAACTCCAGGTCACGCGCACCGCCCGGCCCCTGCCAGCGCGGCAGGATTTCGCGTCCGCGCGGCAGGTCGAGCACGGAAGGGCCGCGCCGGATGGGGCGGGTGGCGAAGAGGCGGTCCACATTGCGGTAGGCATGGGCCTGCTGGGTGGGCGGCAGCAGGAGGAAGTCCTCGCCGGGCGGCAGATGCATCCGCGGCGTCGCCAAGCCCTCGTCCATCGCCGCCCCGCCTTCGTGCCCGCCGGGGAGGGAGGATGACGCAACCCCGCGCGCCCGCCCAGCCTCATGCCTGCCGCACGAAGTTCCGACCCGCGGCCCGACGGGGAAGAGGCGCCGAACGGCGCCCGCGGCCCATGCCGCGAAGCCAAGGGCCAAGCCGGCGGCGCGCGTCACGCCGAAGGCGTGCCCATGGCACGACGCGTCCGAGGGGCACGAAGGGGAAAGCTTCGTGTGGCCGGTGTCAGCGCGGCGGGCGGCCGGGGGGCGGCCAATCACGCTCCAGCCAGAGCTGCGGCATGGGAAGGCCGGGCGGCCAGGCGGTGGGCGGCCCCTGCATCGCCGCCGGCGGGCAGGCGGGGCGCAGGATGCCGCAATCCCAGCGGAACCCTCCGGGGCGGCCGGTCAGGCTGCCGCCTTGCTCGTGCCGGCAGACGCAGGCGCGCCCCACCTGGCAGGAAAGGCTGCCCTGGCGCGAGGCGTCGCAGGGCGGGGGCTCGTCGGCCAGGGGCTGGGCCGGCGCCGGGGTGGCCGCCAGCAGCAGAACGAGGAGGAGAGGTCGCATGCGGGCAGACTGGGCCGCCGGGGTTGCGGAATCCTTGCCACCCTCAGGCGCCGGCCACGCCGCGCGCCACCGCCCGGGCCGCGCGCGTCAC
>JBHYDO010000149.1:0-11132 GCA_051860645.1 Roseococcus sp. | reverse complement strand
GGTAGGCGCAGGCCATGGCCAGCAGCCGCCGCCAGCGGCGCGCCTGGAGGCTGGGCCAGGCCAGCAGCGCGAAGGCAAGGCAGCCCTCAGGCGTCACCACCGGCTTGATGACCAGCGCCAGGCCGATAAGCACGCCCATGCCGAGCAGGCGCGGCCAGGGCGGGCCGTTCCACAGCGCCAGCGCCAGCGTGCCGACCACGAAGGGTGCGAAGAGGATCTCGGTATTGGTGGTGAGCCCCCCCAGCAGCACCGTATGGGCGGCGTAGAGCAGCGCCGTGGCCAGGGCCAGGCCGCGGCCTCCGCCCGCCAGGCGCAGCAGCACGACCAGCGCATAGCAGGTGGCGATGACGCTCGCCGCACCCAGCAGGCGCACGGCGGTGATGCTCTCGCCCAGCAGGGTGAAGGCCAGCAGCACCAGGGCCGGCGCGCCGATCGGATGCATGTCCCACACCCCCGAGAGCGGCCAATTGCCGCGCGCCCACTCCCGTGCCTGCAGGATGTAGAGGCTCTCGTCCCAGTCCATCACCGAGGGCAGGAAGGAATACCAGCGCAGCCCGAGCACCAGCGGCGGCAGCGCCAGCAGCGCCAGGATCCAGAGGGTGCGCCGGTTCATCGCTTGATCCCCAGCCGCACTTCCCGCCGCCAGATGTAGAGGCCCGACCCCACCAGGATGAGAATGCCGACCGCGTCCCAGCCATCCGGCGCCTCGGCCCAGACCAGCGCGCCCAGCAGCGTGGTCCAGACGATGCCCGAATACTCGAAGGGTGCCAGCAGCGTGGGCTCGCCCTTGCGATAGGCCTCGGTCATCAGCAGTTGCGCGAAGGCGGAGGCGATGCCGACCCCCAGCAGCAGCGCCCATTGCAGCGCGCTCGGCCAGACCCAGCCGGGCAGGCTGGCCACCAGGGAAACGATGGCGCAGCCGATCGCGAACCACAGCACGATGGCCACCCCAGGCTCGCCCTTCTCGCCGAGGCTGCGGATGCTGATCATGGCCATGGCCCAGGCGAAGGCCCCGCCCAGGACGATCAGGCTGGGCCAGAGGTCGGCGGCCGCAGTGCCGGCCGGGCTCACCATGAACAGCACCCCCGCGAATCCCACCAGCACTGCGAGGCCGCGGCGCCAGCCCACGCGCTCGCCCAGCAGCGGCACGGCCAGCAGGGTCAGGAAGAGCGGCATGGTGAAGCCCAGCGCCGTGACATTCGCCAGCGGCAGGGTCGCATAGCCGTAGAAGGCGCTGAGCATGCCGAGCAAACCCCAGAAGGTCCGCACCGCGTGGCTCATCGGGTGGCGCGTGCGCAGCACCTTCCACCCGCCAGCGGCCGGCAGCATGGGAAGCAGCACCGGCAGGGCGAAGAGGCTGCGGAACAGCACCAGCTGCGCCAGCGGGATGGCCCCGCCCAGGGCCTTCACGAAGCCCGCCGCCACGGCGAAGAGCAGCGCCGCGGCGAGGATGGCCAGGATCGCGCGCCGGCGGGCGGCGCGGACCGAGGGGGTGGGGTCGGGGGTCATCGTGTTCTGGTTTGAACCTGGCGGCACGGGTTGGATAGGCCCCGATTCGGGCGAAGGGATGGTGTTTCAGCGCGATGGCCGATTTCGGCGCCGGCCGAAGTGATCTAGGCTTCCTCCCGCATGACCGCCCGACCACCCAAGGCTCCCCCAATCCCGCCCCATCCGGGCGTAGACATCCGCGCGGACGAGGTCGTCTGGTCCGGCCGGTTTCCGTTGCAGCGGGTGGTCTTCACCTACACGCGCTTCGACGGCATGCCCTCGCGGGAGCTGACATGGGAGCTGTGGCGTCGCGGCCGGGGCGTGGCAATGCTGCCCTATGATCCCTGGGCCGACCGGGTCGCGCTGATCGAGCAGTTCCGCCTGCCCGTCCTGGCCGCGGGCTTCCCGCCCATCGAAACCGAATGCGTGGCCGGGCTGCTCGAGGCAGGCGAGGACCCCGCCGAGGCCGCGCTGCGCGAAACGCGCGAGGAGGCGGGCCTCGACCCAGACCGCATCGAGGCCATCGGCCGTTACTTCCTGATGCAGGGCGGCTGCGACGAGATGATGCACCTCTACTGCGGCCGCACCCGCCTGCCTGAGGCGGGCGCGGGCGGGACACACGGCCTGGTGGCCGAGGGCGAGGACATCCGCCTCCTCCTCATGCCGACCGCCGAGGCCTTTGCGCGACTGGACGCCAACACCATCACCAACGCCACCGCCGCGCTTTGCCTGCACTGGCTGCGCCAGCACCGCGAGCGGCTCCGCCGGGACTGGACTTCCGAATGACGCAAGCCCTGTTCCGCGAGGACGCCTATCTGCGCGAGGCCACGGCGCGCGTCATCGCGGCTTCGCCCGAGGGCGTCGTGCTCGACCGCACGAATTTCTATCCCCGTGCCGGCGGCCAGCCGGGTGATGCCGGCACGGTGTCCTGGGCGGGCGGACAGGTGGCGATCATCGAGGCGCTGAAGGGCGAGGGCGAGGCCATCCTGCACAAGCCCATCGAGGGCGGCGCCCTGCCCGCCCCCGGCGCCGAGGTGACGCTCTTGCTCGACTGGCCACGCCGGCACCGGCACATGCGCATGCACAGCGCCATGCACCTGCTGTGCAGCCTGATCCCGGGTGCCGGCGTCACCGGCGGGCAGGTCGGCGCGGAAAAGTCCCGCCTCGACTTCGACCTGGCCGAGCCGCCCACCCGGGAATGGCTGGCCGAGCGGCTGAACGCGCTGGTGGCGGCCGACCACCCGATCACCGACGAATGGATCACCGAGGCCGAACTTGCCGCCAACCCAGGCCTGGTGCGCACGCTCTCCGTGCAGCCGCCGCGCGGGGCCGGGCGCATCCGCCTGGTGCGCATCGGCGCAGACGAGACGCCCGTGGACCTGCAGCCCTGCGGCGGCACCCATGTGCGCACGACCGGCGAGATCGGCCGCGTCGAGGTGCTGAAACTGGAAAACAAGGGCCGGCAGAACCGCCGGATCAGCCTCGCCTTGCTGGAGAACTGAACATGGATGCCCTCGTGAACACCGAATGGCTGGCGGCCCAGCTGGGCGCACCGGACCTCGTGGTCTTCGACATCACGAAGTACCTGCCGAACGAGCCCTTCGACGGCCGCACGAAGTTCGCCGAGGCGCATATTCCGGGCGCGCGCTTCTTCGACATGGACGAGGTGGCGGACACCGAGAACCCCCTGCCCCACATGATCCCGACCGCCGCGCGCTTCGAGCGGCTGATGGGGCAGATGGGTGTCAGCCGCGCGTCGCGCGTCGTGTTCTATGACCAGAAGGGGCTGCAATCGGCGCCGCGCGGCTGGTGGCTGATGCGGCTGTTCGGCCATGAACAGGTGGCCGTGCTCGATGGCGGGCTGCCCAAGTGGCTGGCCGAAGGCCGCGCCACCGAGGCGGGGATGCCGGCGGCGCCTGGGGCCACCACCTATGTCGCGGATTTCGTCGCGCGGCGCGTGGCCGGCATCGGCGATGTGAAGCGCGTGCTGGCGGATGGCTCGGCGCTGGTGGTGGACGCGCGCGCCGCGGGCCGGTTCCAGGGCACGGCGCCCGAGCCGCGCAAGGGCCTGCCCTCCGGCCACATGCCGGGTGCCGCCAACCTGCCCTTCAACGAATTGCTGGCGCCCGACGGCACGCTGCTGCCGCCCGGCGCACTGCGCGCCCGCTTCGTCGCGGCCGGCGCCGATGGCGGCCGCCCGCTGGTCACCTCCTGCGGCACCGGCGTCACCGCCTGCGTGCTGGCGCTGGGCGCGGTGCGCGCCGGCCTGCCCGAACCCGCCGTCTATGACGGTTCCTGGACGGAATGGGCCAGCCGGCCCGAAACCGAGAAGGTCTCCACCTGATGCCCGATGACCAGCACCGCCAGCACGACCAGCACGGCTTCTCCACCCGCATGAGCCATGCGGGCCGGGCGGGCGTGCGCACCCATGGCTTCGTCAACCCGCCGGTGCACCGGGGCTCCACCGTGCTGTTCCCCACTTGCGAGGCGCGGCGCGCGGGCGCCGCCAAGCGCTTCGAACAGCACATGACCTACGGCACGCAGGGGGGGCCCACCCACTACGCGCTGGAGGACGTGATCGCCGAGATCGAGGGTGGCACGCGCTGCACCATCGTGGGCACGGGCCTGGCCGCCGTGGCGGTGCCGCTGCTGGCCTACCTCAAGGCCGGTGACCATTGCCTGATGCCGGACAGCGTCTACGGCCCCGCGCGCAACATCGCCACAGGGCTGATGAAGGGCTGGGGGATCGAGACGGAGTTCTACGACCCCTGCGTGGACGAGGCGGGCATGCGGGCGTTGATCCGCCCCAACACCAAGGTCGTCTACACGGAAAGCCCCGGCAGCCACACCTTCGAGGTGCAGGACATCCCCGCCATCGCCCGCGCCGCCCACGCCTCGGGCGCCAAGGTGCTGATGGACAACACCTGGGGCATCCACACCTTCCAGCCCTTCGCGCATGGGGTGGACGTCTCCATCCAGGCGCTCACGAAGTATGTCGGCGGGCACAGCGACATCCTGCTGGGCAGCATCACCGTGAACAGCGAGGCGGACCACCTGGCGGTGCGCGCCGCCTCCTCCGCCATGGGCCACTACGCGAGCCCGGATGATTGCTGGCTGGCGCTGCGCGGCGTGCGGACCATGGCGGTGCGGCTGCGCACCCAGGCGGCGGCCGCACTCGACATCGCGGCGTGGCTGGAACAGCAGCCGCAGATCCAGAAGGTGCTGCACCCGGCCCTGCCCTCGCACCCGCAGCATGCCCTGTTCCAGCGGGACTTCACCGGCGCCTGCTCACTGTTCGGCATCGTGCTCGATGCGCGCTACGGGCAGGAGGACATGTTCCGCTTCGTGGACAGCCTCAGCCTGTTCGGCATCGGGGCAAGCTGGGGCGGCTATGAGAGCCTGGCCATCCCGACCACCGGCTTCATCACCCGCACCGCCGGCACCGGCGATTTCGGCGGGCAGACGGTGCGCATCCATATCGGCTTGGAGGATGTGGCGGATTTGAAGGCGGACCTGGCGCAGGGGCTGCGCGCCCTGGGCTGACCACGCGGCATCAGGCGCGGCAGGGGGCGCGGGGAGACCCGTGCCCCTTTTTACGTCCGGCCGCCGGCATCCATTGTCCATTCGTGCCGAGCATGGCGGCCATGCCGGCTTTGCGGTGACGCCCCTTTCCATCCGGAGTTACTAATATTATAATTCACTGATGGAGAGTCTCATGAGCGCCTCAGCACTCCCCTCCGCCGCCGGCCCGGCTTCCCAGGCCTCCCCACGGCTCAACCCCTATCTGGTGGGCGCCGGCATCGGCGTGCTGTCCTGGGTGGTCTTCGTCGTCGTGGCCGCGCCCATCGGCATCACCACCGCCGGCTCGCAGATCGCGGGCGGCGTGGCAGCCCTGGCCGTGGGGCAGGAGGCCGTCGCCGCCAACAGCTACTGGGCGCGCCACCCCCTTCGGCTCGACTACGGCACGCTGTTCCTGATCGGCACCTTTCTGGGTGGGCTCGCCTCCTCCCTCGCCAACCGGACCTTCCGCTTCGAGACGGTGCCCTCCGTCTGGCGCGAGCGCTTCGGCGCCAGCCCCTGGCTTCGCTTCGCCGTGGCCTTCCTGGGCGGGGCCATCGCCATGTTCGGCGCGCGGCTGGCCAATGGCTGCACCTCGGGCAACGGCATCTCGCAGGGGTTGCAGTTGGCCGTGGTTGGCTGGGTGTTCATGGCCGCGATGTTCGCCTCGGGCGTGACCACCGCCCTGCTGCTGTTCCGCCAGCGCTGAAAGGACCCTGCACCATGTTTCCCCTGACCGGCACCCCGGCGCTTATCCTCGCCCCCATCTTCGGCTTCGCCTTCGGCTGGCTGCTGAACCGCGGGCGCGTCACCTCCTATGACGTCATCGTCAACCAGCTTCGGCTGCGCGACTTCACCGTGCTCAAGATCATGCTCACCGCCATCCTCGTGGGCGGCGTGGGCGTGCTGCTCCTCACCGATGCGGGGCTGGCGCGCTGGGCGCTGCGCGACGCCAACATGGGCGGCGTGATCCTTGGCGGACTGCTCTTCGGCGTGGGCATGGTGCTCTACGGCTACTGCCCGGGCACCGGCTTCGCGGCCATCGGCACCGGCAGCGTGCATGCGGCGGTGGGCGCGGTCGGCATGCTGGGCGGCGCAATCGCCTATGCCTACGCGTATGACTGGCTGCGCGCCAACGTCCTGTCCTGGTGGAACCTCGGCCGGGTAAGCCTCGCCGACGTCAGCGGCCTGCCGCTCTGGATGCTCTACGCCGGGCTTGCGGTCTTCGCGGCGCTGTTCTTCCTGTGGCTGGAGCGGCGCGAGGCACGCTGAGGCGCGCCTCGCCCGACCGCCTCAGCCGCGCGGCAACTCCTGCTCCACCAGGCGCGAGAAGAAGCTGGCGCCGATGGGCAGCAAATCGTCATTGAAGTCGTAGGTGG
Source organism: Roseococcus sp. (assembly GCA_051860645.1). Taxonomy (GTDB): domain Bacteria; phylum Pseudomonadota; class Alphaproteobacteria; order Acetobacterales; family Acetobacteraceae; genus Roseococcus. Next base: position 4,707 of record JBHYDO010000149.1, on the reverse strand, counting down.
TGGTGTGCGCGGGGCTCTTGCCCCGCTCGCCGTCGCGCTGGCCGAGGTGAACGAAGCAGCCCGGCCGCTCAAGCAAGAAATAGGCGAAGTCCTCGGCCCCCATGGCGGGCGGGCGGTTGCGGATCACCTGCCCCTCGCCCACCACCTGCGCCACGGCCAGCGCGGCGCGCTCGGCCTCGGCCGCGTGGTTCACGGTGGGCGGGTAGCCGCGCCGATAGGTGACGGTCACTTCGGCGTCGTGCATGGCGCCCACGCCGGTCGCGATCTGGGTGATGAGGCGCTCCATCTCGGCGCGCGTCTCGGCCTTCAGCGTGCGGACGGTGCCGCGGATCTCGGCGGTGTCGGGGATCACGTTGCTGGCCGTGCCGGCGTGGAACTGGCAGAGGCTGAGCACGGCGCTGTCCAGCGGGTCCACGCGGCGGGCGACCAGCGCCTGCAGGTTCACCACGATCTGCGCACCGACCAGCACGGGGTCGATGCCGATGTGCGGGCGGGCCGCGTGGCCGCCGCGGCCGCGCACATGGATGGTGACGCCGTCGGCTGCGGCCAGCACCGGGCCGGCCACCACAGCGGCCTCGCCCAGCTTCAGGTTGGAAGCGTTGTGGACGCCATAGATGGTGTCGAAGGGGAAGCGCTCCAGCAGGCCGTCGTCCAGCATGCGCTTCGCGCCCGCGCCGCCCTCCTCGGCCGGCTGGAAGATGAAGACCACGGTGCCGTCGAAATTGCGCGTCTCGGCCAGGTATTTCGCGGCACCCAGCAGCATGGTCGTGTGTCCGTCATGGCCGCAGGCGTGCATCTTGCCGGGCACGGTGGAGGCGTAGGGCAGCCCCGTCTCCTCAGGCATGGGCAGGGCGTCCATGTCAGCCCGCAGGCCGATGGCGCGGCCGCCCGTGCCGTTGCGCAGCACGCCCACGACGCCCGTGACGCCCAGGCCCCGATGCACCTCGATGCCCCATTCCGCCAGCTTGGTGGCCACCGTCTCGCTGGTGCGATGTTCCTCGTAGCTGAGTTCGGGGTGGGCGTGGATGTCCTGCCGCCAAGCGGCCATCTCGGCATGGAAGTCGGCGATGCGGTTGAGCACGGGCATGGGATGCGGTTCCTTGGAGCGGCCGGGCGGCAGATTATCCCCCCGCCCACTCCAGGGGCAGTCCCCGCGTCAGCGCCGCGGCGGAATTTCCGAAATGCCCAGCCGCGCCGGCGCCGTGCCGCCATCGAACACGCCGACCCAGATGTCGTACTGGCCCGAGGGCGGGCGCGTCAGCACGATGCCCGGGTCAGTGCCTATGAAGTCGTCATTGCAGATCCAGGACCCGTCCGGCAGGTTCACCACCAGCGTCACATCGGCACGCGAGGTGGCGAACAAATACAGCGGGAAGCCGCCGCCGGTGTAGTTCAGCCGCACATCCGGCGCGTCAGCGATGGTGCCGGCGCAATCCTGGCCCAGCCGGTTCGCCGGGATGTTCCCCCCGGCCGTCAGGTCCACATGGCGGGGATCGGGCATGAAGCCGGCGGACAGGGCCACCGTGCCGAAGGCGGGCGGCAGGTTGAAATTCTGCGCCGGAGCGGGCGCGGCCAGGATGGCCGCGCTCAGGGAGGCCGCGAGGGCCATCGGGATGACGCGCATTGGCGCAGTGCCTTCTCTCTGGTGTTTCCGACAACGCAACCATAGCGTTGCGAGCAAGCCGACGGCAAGGCGCGCCCTGGCCCGCTTCGGGGCTTCGCCCCTGGCGGCGCCGGCGCCATACTCCGCGCATGACTCTGCTGCTCGCGCTCGACCAGGGCACCACCTCCACCCGCGCCATCGCCTTCGACGCGGCCCTCGTGCCGCGCGCAACCGCCCATCTGCCGCTGCCGCAGCACTTTCCCGCACCGGGCTGGGTGGAACATGACGCCGAGGAATTGTTCGCCCACAGCCTCGCGGTGCTGCGCGCGGCGCTGGCGCAGGCCGGCGGCACGCCCGCCCAGGTGGCCGGCATCGGCATCACCAACCAGCGCGAGACAACCGTGCTGTGGGAACGACGCAGCGGCCGGCCACTCGGCCGTGCCATCGTTTGGCAGGACCGTCGCACCGCGCCGGCCTGCCTGGCGCTGCGCGAGGCGGGGCATGAGGCGCTGGTGAGGGCGCGGACCGGCCTGCTGCTGGACCCCTACTTCGCGGCGACCAAGCTCGGCTGGATGCTGGACAACATGCCCGGCGCGCGGGCGGCGGCAGAGGCGGGAGAACTCTGCTTCGGCACGGTGGATTGCTGGCTGCTGTTCCGCCTGACGGAGGGCCGCGTGCACGCGACCGATGCGACCAACGCCGCCCGCACCCTGCTGTTCGACATCCATCGCAGCGCCTGGGACCCGGAATTGCTGGCCCTGTTCCGCATCCCCGCCGCGCTGCTGCCCGAGGTGCGCGACAATGCCGCCACCTTCGGCGAAACCACGCTGCTGGGCGGCTCCATCCCCATCCTGGGGATGGCGGGCGACCAGCAGGCGGCCACCCTCGGCCAGGCCTGCTTCAGCCCCGGCATGATCAAGTCCACCTATGGCACGGGCTGCTTCGCGCTGCTCGTAACGGGCGAGGTGGCCATGCCCTCGCACAACCGCCTGTTGACCACGATCGCCTGGCAGTTGGGCGGGCGGCAGCACTACGCGCTGGAGGGGTCCATCTTCGTTGCGGGTGCCGCGGTGCAGTGGCTGCGCGATGGCCTCGGCATCATTCGTGAGGCGCGCGAGGCCGGCGAACTCGCGGCAATGGCCAACCCGGCCGAGCGCGTCACGCTGGTGCCGGCCTTCACGGGCCTGGGCGCGCCCTGGTGGGATGCCGGCGCGCGCGGCGCAATCCTCGGCCTGACCCGCGCCTCGGGCCGGGCCGAAATCTGCCGTGCCGCGCTCGAATCGGTAGCGCTGCAGACCGCCGACCTGCTGGACGCTATGCGCCGCGACTGGCCCGAAATGGGCGGGACGGTGCTGCGCGTGGATGGCGGCATGGCGGCGAGCGATTGGACCATGCAGTTCCTGGCCGACATCCTGGGCGCCCCGGTGGACCGGCCGGTGGTGCAGGAAACCACCGCCATGGGGGCCGCCTACCTCGCCGGCGTGCAGGCCGGGCTGCTGGCCCCCCCGGGTGGGGCGGCCACCTATTGGCGGCTGGAGCGCCGCTTCCAGCCCGGCATGGGGCGCGAGGAGGCAGCCGCCCGCCACGCCGAATGGCGCGAAGCCGTGCAGCGGGTCCGCAGCGCGTGAGCGGGGTGTTCGACCGGTTCGGCATCCCCACCATCATCAATGCCTATGGCACCAACACGCGCCTCTCCGCCGGCCCTCTGGCCGACGAGGTGGCCGACGCCATGCGCGAGGCCGCCACCGCCAGCGTGGACATCCTGGACCTCCAGGCCGCCGCCTGCCGCGAGATCACCCGCGCGACCGGCGCGGAGGCGGGCTTCGTGACGTCGGGCGCCTCGGCGGGGCTGCTGCTGGCCGCGGCCGCCTGCATGGCGCGGCTCGATGCGGGGGCGATGAACCGCCTGCCCGCGACGCGCGAGGGGCGCTGCGAGTTCCTCATCGCCCGCAGCCAGCGCAACATGTATGACCGCGCCATCGAGACCGCCGGCGGGCGACTGGTGGATGTGGGCATCCCGGACCGCGTCTCGGGCGCGGGCGTGCGCGATGCGTCGGTGGGGGAATATCTGGACGCCGTGACACCCCGCACGGCCGGCATCCTGCACGTGGCGAACGACCGCGCCGAGCCGCCTTTGGCCACCCTGTGCCATGTCGCGCGCGAGGCGGGCCTGCCCGTCATCGTGGACGCTGCCGCGCAGCTTCCGCCCGCCGCCAACCTGCGCCGCTTCCTGGCAGAGGGAGGCGACCTCGTGGTGTATTCCGGTGGCAAGGCGATCGGCGGGCCGCAGGCCTCGGGCATCCTGTGCGGCCGGGCGGACCTTGTCACCTCCGCACTCGCGCAGATGCTGGATCTGGATTTGCCCGAGGCGCAGTTCCGCCCGCCGCCCGAATTCGCGCCGCTCGGCCAGATGGCCTTCCTGCCGCGCACCGGTATCGGCCGCTCCAGCAAGGTGGGGCGCGAGGAGGTGATGGGGCTGCTGGTCGCGCTGCGCCGCTTCACCGGGGAGGACGCCACCGCCCGCACCGCGCGCTGGCAGGCGCGACTGGACGCGCTGCGCGACGCCTGCCCCCTGCCCTTCGAGGCGGACCAGGCGGGCGAAGTGCCGCTGCTGATGCTGCGCCATGCCGATGCCGTGGCCATCGAGGCGCGGCTGCGCGCGGGCCGCCCCGCCGTGCATGTGAACACCGCCCGGCTGCTGCGCGAGGGCGTGCTGACCCTCAATCCGCTCTCGCTGCACCCGCGCGACATCCCGGCGCTGGCCGCCGCGCTGACCGCCGCCTGGACGGATTGACCCGGCGCGCACGCCCCGCCGACACTCGGCCATGAGCACCTTTTTCCTCGGCAATGGCGCGGGCTTTTCGGGCGACCGCGTGGACGCACCCATTCCCGTGCTGCGCACGCTGATCGCGCGCGGCGGCCCGGCGGCCATGTTCTTCGAGACGCTGGGCGAGCGCACCGTGGCGCTGGCACACCTGGAAAAGCGCGCCAACCCCGCGCGCGGCTACGAGCCTATGCTCGAACGCCTGCTCGACCCCATCCTGGCCGAGGCCCATGCCCATCGCATCCCGCTGCTGGGCAATTGGGGCGCCGCCAACCCGCCC
>JBHYDO010000148.1:0-11210 GCA_051860645.1 Roseococcus sp. | reverse complement strand
CCACCACCTGCACCGGCGGCTGCCGGCCGAACACCTGCATGTAGGCGGCGAAGAAGGCGTCGCGCAGCGCGGGCGCGTGGTGCGGGGCATAGGGGCCGGGCGGCAGTTCCACCGCCGTCTCATAGCCCTGGCCGAGGAAGCGCATGTCGGCGGCGCGCGTCAGCGTGACGCGCGCATCGGCGCCGAGCGTCTGGCCGATCAGCGCGCGGGCCTCCTCCTCCATGGCGGCGAACTGCGCCTCGAAGCCGGGCCAGTCGAGCGCGTCCAGCCGCCGCGCCACGGTGGCCACGCGGTCCACGCGCGCGGGCGCCAGCAGCAGCCCGAGTGCGGAGGCCACGCCGGCCGCGGGCGGGCAGATGACGCGCGTCATGCCGAGCCGCCGTGCCAGCTCGCAGCCATGCAAGGGCCCGCCGCCGCCGGTGACGAGCAGCGCGAAGTCCCGCGCGTCATGCCCCTGCTCGGCCACGTGCACGCGGGCGGCGGCGGCCATGTTCTCGTTCACCACGGCGTGGATGCCGGCCGCCGTGGCGGGGCGCGTGATGCCAAGGCCCTGGGCCAGCGCGTCCACCGTCGTCTCGGCGGCCTGGATGTCCAGGCGCATGGTGCCGCCGGCGAAGGTCTCGGCGTCGAGATAGCCCAGCAGAAGGTTGCCATCCGTGACGGTGGGCGCCGCGCCGCCACGGCCATAGCAGGCGGGACCCGGCACGGAGCCCGCGCTGCGCGGACCCACCTTCAGCAGGCCCAGCCCGTCCATGGCCGCGATGCTGCCGCCGCCTGCGCCGATCTCGATCAACTCCACCGTGGAGATATTCAGCGGCAGCCCGCTGCCGGCGGTAAAGCGCCGCTCGCGCCCCGCCTCGAAGCGGTGCACCACGCGCGGCTGCCCGCCCACCACCATGGCGAGCTTGGCCGTGGTGCCGCCCATGTCGAAGGCCAGCACGTCGGCGGCCCCCGAGCGCGCGCCGAAATACCCCGCCGCGAGCGCCCCCGCCGCCGGACCGGATTCCAGCAACTGCACCGGCACGCGCTTGGCTTCGTTGAGATGCGTCAGCCCGCCATTGGACAGCATCATGAACAGCGGCGCCGCGAGGCCCAGCGCGGCGAGATCGCCCGCCAGTCGGGTGAGGTAGCGCTCCGCCAGCGGCTTCACATAGGCGTTGGCGACGGTGGTGGAGGTGCGATCATACTCGCGGATCTGCGGCGCCACCTCGCTGGAGAGCGAGAGCGGGATGCCCGGATGCGCCGCCGCCACGATGCGCGCCGCCGCCTGCTCATGCACCGGGTTCGCATAGGCGTGCAGGAAGCAGATGGCGATGGAGGCGGCGCCCAGTTCCACGAGCCGGTCGGCGGCGGCGCGCACGCTGGCTTCATCGAGCGCCACGTCTACGGAGCCGTCAGGGGCAAGTCGTTCGCGTGCCTCCAGCCGCATGGCGCGACGCACCAGCGGGCGCGGCAGCGGCAGATGCAGGTCGTAGAGCTCGTATTTCCGCTCATGCCCGATTTCGAGGGTGTCCCGGAAACCCTCCGTGGCGATGAGGCCGGTGGGGGCGCCCTTGCGCTCGATCAGCGCGTTGGTGAACAGCGTGGTGGCATGCACGATGCGCCCCACCTGCGCGTAGGGCAGCCCGTCGCGCCCGAACAGATGCCGGATGCCGGCGATGACACCCAGCGCCGGATCCTCCGGCGTGGTGAGTTCCTTGTGGGCGAGGAAGCGGCCACTCTGCTGGTCGTGCACCACGATGTCGGTGAAGGTGCCACCGATGTCGATGGCCAGTGCGGTGCGGGTCATGCGAGCCCATCCAGCGCATCATCCGCGCGCGCCTCAGCCTCGCGCCGGGCGGGGTCGCCGAACCCGCCGCCGCCGGGCGTCCGCAGCTCCACCAGGCTGCCGGGGGCGAGGATGTGCTGGCGCTTCGGGTCCACATGCGCGCCGTCGATCAGCACGGCCCCCGGTGCGCCATTGCCGCCACCGGCGAGGCCCGCCGCTGCGGCTTCCTCCTTGGTGCGCTCGGCCATGAAGGTGATGGCGATGGGGCGCGCCGAGCGGTTCTCGAAGCACCATTCCTGCCCGGTGCCGCCGCGATGCTCGCCCGCGCCGCCGGTGCCGGTGCGCAGCCTGCGGTGGCGCACGCGAAAGCCCGAATTCTGCTCGATCATCTCGATGGGCGCGGCGGACACGTTCGACGGCCAGGACAACACGTTCGGGCCGTCGCGTTCTGAACTCGCGCCATAGCCGCCATTCATGAAGAAGTGGTCCGCGACGGGCGAGCCGTCGTCGCGCGTGGTGCTGTAGTTCAGGCTCCACAGCGGCGAACCCACGCCCGCGATGACGCGCTCCGGCAGCGCCTTGGCCAGCGCGCCGAGGATGAGCGGCGGCAGGAAATGTCCCGTCAGCGCGCGATTGGCGCCGGCCGCGGGCGGCGTGGAGTTCAGGATGCAGCCCAGCGGCGCCTCAACCGTGATGGGGCGGAAGGCGCCCTCGTTGTTCGGCACCTCCGGGCAGAGTGCGGCCTTCACCGCGAAGGCCGTGTAGGCGAAGGTGTAGGAGAGGCACACATTGATGCCGCGCGGCACCTGTGCGTCGGTGCCGGTGTAGTCGGCCTCGATGCCGTCGCCGCGCTTGCGGAGAACCAGCTTGAGGCGGATGGGCTCGGCCAGGCCGTCGGTCAGGATCTCGCTGGGGTAGTCGCCATCGGGCAGCATGCGGATCGCGGCGCGCATGGCCACCTCCGACCGGCCCTGGATTTCTGCGGCGAGTTCCTCGATGCCGTCCAGCCCGTGCTCGTCCATCAGCGCAACCAGGCGGCGTTCCATCAGGTCCAGCGCGGTGAACTGCGCATAGAGGTCGCCGATCACCTGGTCCGGCGCGCGGGTGTTCTTGCGCAGGATGCGGCCGAAGGCGTCATCCAGCACGCCCGCGCGCATCACCTTCATGGGCGGGATCTGCAGGCCCTCCTCATAGACCTCGCGCGATTCCGCGGTGCGGATGCGGCCGCCGATGTCCGGCGCATGGGCCGCCGACCCCGCGAAGCCCACCAGCCGCCCCGCGCGGAAGATGGGCTTGGCCACCGTGATGTCCGGCAGGTGGCCCGTGCCCATCCAGATGTCGTTGGTGGCGAGCACGTCGCCCGGCTCCAGCGTCTCGGGCGGGTATTCGTCGAGGAAGTGGCGGATGGTGCGCGGCACGGTGCAGAGGAAGGAGGGGATGCCATCCGTCGCCTGCACCAGCGAGCGGCCCTGCGCATCGGTCAGCACGCAGGCGAAGTCGTGGCTCTCGCGCACGATGGTGGAGAAGGAGGTGCGCAGCAGCGCTGCGGCCGCCTCGTCCACCACCGAGATCAGGCGCGTCCAGAGCAGTTCGAGGCGGACGGGGTCGAAGGCGGTCATGGGTTCCGGGGCCTCAGGGCAGCTTGCGGTTGAGCAGGTCGAGGTACATCCCGCGGCCCTGGGCGATGTGCTCGCGCATGGCGGCCTCGGCGCGGGGCGCGTCGCCGGCCTCGATGGCGCTGATCACCTCGTCATGCTCCTTGAAGATGTGGTGCGGCCGCCCGCCGATGCCGCGCACAAGCTGCCGGTATCGCTCGAAGGAGAGCATCACATGCTCGTGGCAGACAGCGGCCGTGCGGTTGCCCGAGAGGTCGCGCAGCACCTCGTGGAACTCCACGCTGACCGAGAGGGAGAGGTCCGTGTCGCCAAGCGGCAGCAGGCGGCGCAGGCGGTCGTGCACGGTGCGCAGCGGCTCGACCGAGACCTCGCCGGCGGCGACGCGGCGCGCGGCATCGGCGGCCAGCAACCCCTCCAGCACCTCGCGCGTCGCCGAGAGTTGCAGCATCTCGCGCAGCGACAGCGGCGGCACGCGCAGGCCGCGCCCGGGCTCGCGCACCAGTTGGCCCAGGGCTTCCAGGCGCTGCACCGCCTCGCGCAGCGGCGTGCGGCTGACCGCGGCCTCGGCGGCGAGGCTGGTCTCCGTCACCAGGGAGCCCGGCGGCAGCGTGCCGCGGCTGACGGCGCCCCAGACGTGGCGGAAGGCGCGCTCGGCGGCGCTGAGGGTGGCGCGGGCGCCGGACGTGGGTCCATGCCGCGTGTCGGGGCGCAGGCTCATGCATCCATGTATCCATGCGGAAACGCGCCGTGCAAGCCTCGCCTGCAGCTAAGTAAAACCACTTAAAACAGCGGTTTTGCGTGGACTCGTCCTGGATTTGGCGGATGCTTGCACCCGCAGGAACACGCGGTGGGCACAAGCCGTGCATGCATGGATGCAGCGAGAGAGGATCAATCGCAGATGTCGCACGGCGCACCGCCCAACCCGCCACGGCCGGAGACATTGCCCCGCATGCCCCACCGCCCCGCCCTCCCCCGCCGCATCCTTCCGCTGGCCGCCGCCGGCCTGATCGCCGCCCCAGGCCTCGCCCGCGCCGCCTGGCCCGAGCGGCCGGTGCAGATCGTCGTCCCCTTCCCGCCCGGTGGCGGCGTGGACCTCACCGCGCGCGTCGCCGCCCGCTTCCTGGAAAAGCACACCGGCGGGCGCAGCTTCGTGGTGGTGAACCGCCCCGGCGCGGGCGGCGAGGTGGGCTGGGCGTCCGTGGGCGACGCGGCACCGGACGGCCACACGCTGGCGCTGCTCAACGCCCCCAACATCATGGCCATCCCGATCGAGCGGCGATCGCGCTTCACGATGGAGAGCTTCGCCTTCATCGCAGCCCTGGTGGATGACCCCGTGACCATCTCGGTCCATGCGCAGAGCCCCTACCGCAGCATGGCGGACCTTGTCGCCGCGATGCGGGCGCAGCCTGGCCGCATGACCTACGGCACGGCGGGCATCGGGGCGGTCGGGCACATCGCCTTCCTGACGCTGGCGCGCGCACTCGGCGTCACGGCCGAGCATGTGCCCTTCCAGGGTGCGGCCAATGTCGCGACCGCCCTGCTCGGCCGGCAGATCGAGATCGCCACCACCACCTTCGCGGAATCGCGCCGCTTCGTGGCCGCGGGCGAATGGCGCGGCCTCGGCGTCATGTCGCCGCAGCGCCTCGCCGCCATGCCGGCCCTGCCCACGATGCGCGAGCAGGGCATCGCCGCCGAGATGGGCTCCATCCGCGGCCTGGGTGCGCCACGCGCCACGCCGCCCGCGATCCTCGCCGCCATCGCGGAAACCGTGGCCAAGATGGTGCAGGACCCCGAATACCTGGCGGCGCTGGACGCGGCCTCGCTGCCGCCGCGCTACCTGGCCCAGGCCGGCTACCTGGACTTGCTGGCCAACATGGACCGCGACCTGAAGGCGCTGTGGCAGACAAACCCCTGGCGGCAGGGCTGAGCCGTGAAGGCCATCGCCGGATACAGCCCCTATGGCTGGCGCGCCCGCATCGGGCTGATCGTCCCCTCCACCAACACCATCAACGAGGCGGAGTTCTGGCGCATGGCCCCGCGCGGCGTCACGGTGCACGCCGCGCGCGCCACCTCGGTGGGCGAGTTCTCGGAAGCCTATTTCCAGCGCCTGCGCGAGGCCGGGCAGCGCTGCGCCGATGACCTGGCCACCGCCGAGGTGGACATCATCGCCTATGGCTGCACCTCGGGCTCCATCCTCTGCCCGCTGGAGGAGATCGTGGCGGAATTGACCGAGCGCACCGCCATCCCCGCCGTCGCCACCGCGGGTTCGGTCATCGCGGCCCTGCGTGCGCTTGGGGCGAAGCGGGTGTCCGTGGCGACGCCCTATGTGGACTTCATCAACGAGCGCGAGATCGCGTTCCTCGTGCAGCACGGCTTCGAGGTGCCGGCCCTGCACGGGCTGCGCCTGGGGGAAACCCAGGCCGAGCGGCGGTCCATCGGCCGCGTGCCGCCCGAGCACGTCTACCGCATGGCCCGCGCCTGTGACCGGCCGGAGGCGGACACGATCTTCATCTCCTGCACCAACCTCGCCACGCTGGACGTGATCGAGCAGATCGAGGCCGACACGGGCAAGCCCGTCGTCACCTCCAACCAGGCCTGCTTCTGGAACTGCCTGCGCAGCCTCGGGCTGCCTGATGCGATCTCCGGCCATGGGCGGCTGCTGCGCGAATGCGTGTAGCCTTCGCCGCGTCCCCGCCCTAGCCTCCCCATATCCGAAGCCACGGCGGAGACCCCCATGCCAGCCCCCAAAGACCTGCGCGTCGGCATCCTGATCCCTCCCGCGAACACGGCGATGGAGGACGAGATCCCGCCCTTCCTGCCGAAGGGCGTGCGCATCAGCTTCAACCGCCTCTCGCGCGAGGGGCGCAGCCTGACGGCGGAGAGCCTGCTCTCCATGGCGCGCTCGGTGGGCAGGGCGGCCGGTGACCTTTCGTGGTGCGAGCCGGACAGCATCGTCTATGGCTGCACCAGCGGCACCTTCCTGGACGGCATCGGCAACGAGGACGCGCTGGCGCGGCAGATCACCGCGCAGACCTCCATCCCCGCCATCACCACCTCGACGGCCGTGGTGGAGGCGCTGCGGGCGCTTGGCGCGCGCCGCCTGTTCATGATCACCCCCTACCCCGACGCGGTGAACCTGCACGAGATCGAGTTCCTGAAGCATTACGGCTTCGAAGTCGCGGCCTGGGATTCCTTCCGCTGCGACATGAGCGCCGAAGTGCCGCTCATCGCGGACACCGAGGTCACTGCGCTCGCGATGCGGCACGCCGACGCCATCCACCGCTGCGACGCGCTCTTCGTCAGCTGCACCAACCTCAAGGTGATGGGGCAGATCGAGGTGATGGAGCGCGCGCTGGGTGTTCCGGTCGTCACCTCCAACCAGGCCTCGCTCTGGGGCGCGCTTCGCCAGATGGGTGCACCGCCCGCGCAGGGTTGCGGGCGCGTCTTCCAGGCCATGGTGCGCGAGCCGGCCTGAGCGCCACGCATGTCGCGTGCCGGCGGCCTGCCGGATTTTTCCGCGCGCGACCTGCGCGCGGTCGTGCTGGTCTCGCGCTACCTCAGCTTCATCGCGGCGGCGGCGGAGCTGCGGCTTTCGCAGCCCGGCCTGTCGCGCATCATCCGCAAGGTGGAGGAGGAGCTGGGCGCGGCGCTGTTCCACCGCTCCACGCGCCAGGTGACGCTGACCGCCGCCGGCGCGCAGTTCATCCCGATCGCGGAGCGGCTGCTGCACGACATCGCGCTGGGGGTGGAAGCGGTGCGCGACCTGCGCGACCAGACGCGCGGCCAGGTCGCCATCGGCTGCCCCATGTCCATCGCGCAGACGAGCCTGGTGGGCATCGTGCTGGAATACCGGCGGCGGCACCCCAACGTCACCGTCATCATCCGCGAAGGGCTGCAGAGCCTGATCCGCGAGGAGGTGCTGAACGGCGTGCTCGACTTCGGCCTGGCCTTCATTCCCGGCCCCATCGAGGCATTGCTGGTGGAACCCCTCTATGAGGGCAGCTTCCACGTGGTCTTCCACAAGGACCATCCCTTCGCCGCGCGCCGCGAGGTGGCGCTGCGCGACATGCGCGACGAGCCGCTGATCTCCATGCCCCCCGCCGCGAACCAGCGGCAGATCTTCGACGGCGCGGCGGCTGGCGCGGGCTACCGGCTGAACCACGTCATCACCGTGAACACCTACGCCACCCTGTTCGAATTGCTGCGCGCACGGGCGGGCGTCGCCATCCTGCCCGACCCGGGCGTGCCGGAGGCCGATGACGCGACCCTGTTCTCCCGCCCGATCGACCCGCCCCGCGTGGCCTCGCGGCTTTCCGTGGTGCAGTTGAAGTCGCGCGTCATGTCGCCCGCGGCCGAGGGGCTGAAGCGCCTGGTGGTGGCGCATTTCGCGGGCCTCGGCAGGGCGGGCTGAGCCTCAGTTGGGCTCGATGCCGGCATCGGCGACGATGCGGCGGTAGTTCTCCACCTCCTCGCGGATGAAGGCGTGGAACTCGGCGGGGCCGGCGCCGGACACCGTCAGGCCCAGCCCCTCCAGCCGCGCCCGCACCTCCGGAATCGCCAGGATGGCCTGGATGTGCCGCGCCAGCAGCGCGACGACGGGCTCAGGCGTGCCCGCAGGCGCGACCACGCCCATCCAGCCGCGGGATTCGTAGCCGGTGAAACCCTGCTCGGCCACGGTGGGAAGGTCGGGAAGCCGCGGCACGCGTTGCGCCGTCGTCACCGCGATGGCGCGCAGCTGGCCCGAGGCGATGGGGCCGACAGCGGTCGGGATCGTCTCGAACATCAGCTGGATCTGCCCGGCGATGAGATCCTGCTGGGCGGGTGCGCCACCGCGGTAGGGGACGTGAACCATTTCGATGTTCGCCATGCGCCGGAACACGTCGGCGGCCATGAACTGCGCCGAGCCCGTGCCCGCGCTGCCAAAGTTCAGCCGCCCCGGATTGGCCCGCGCATACGCGATCAGTTCCGGCAGCGTGGTGACCGGCACTGAGGGGTGCACCACGATTACATTGGGCTGGATGCCGACCAGCGTGATCGGCGCGAAATCCCGCACCGGGTCATAGGGCATGTTGCGGAACAGCGAGACGTTGGACGCGAGCGTCGAGGCGCTGCCCATGAACAGGGTGTGGCCATCGGGCGCCGATTTCGCCGCGAAGTCGGCACCGAGGTTGCCGCTGGCGCCGGCGCGGTTCTCCACCACCACGGGGTGGTTCAGCACGCGCGACAATTCCTGCGAGATGATGCGCGCCACGACGTCATTGCTGCCCCCTGCCGAGAACGCCACGATCATGCGCATGGGCCGCGTGGGGAAGGCCTGGGCCCAGGCGGGGGGAGCCGCCGCAAGACCAAGCGGCGCCAGCAGCGCCGCACGACGGGAAAAGCTCGGCATCTTCGGTGTCCTCATCTGGGGGGGATCGCGTCGGGCCTCATCGCAGCACCATGCGCGCATCCGCGATGGTCGCCCCCGCCGGGCCCAGGATGACGGGGTTGAGGTCGATCTCGGCGATGCCGGGATGCGCCAGCGCCAGGTCCGACAGGCGGAGCATCAGCGCCACCAGCGCCTCGCGGTCCACCGGCGCCTGGCCGCGCACGCCGTCCAGCACGGCGCGCGCCTTGATGCCGTCCAGCATGTCCAGCGCGTCGGCGCGCGCCAGCGGCAGGGCGCGGAACACCACGTCGCGCATGACCTCGACGAAGACGCCGCCCAGTCCGAACACCATCACCTTACCGTATTGCGGGTCGGTCGTGACGCCGAGGATCACCTCGACGCCGCGCGCGGCCATGGGCGTGACCAGCACGCCCGCCAGCGCAGCACCCGGCATGTGCGCGCCGATGGCGCCGAGCATGGCGCCCGCGGCCTCGGCGATGGCCGGTGCGCCCAGCAGGTTCAGCTTCACCCCGCCCACGTCGGATTTGTGCAGGATGTCGGGCGAGACGATCTTGATGGCCACCGGCGCGGCGGTCAGTGCCTTCGGCAGCGCAGGCACGTCGGCCACGCCTGACAGCACCGCGAAGTGCGGCACGGCCACGCCGCAGGCCTGCAGCAGGCGCAGCGCCTCGGGCTCCAGAAGGGCGGTGCGCCCCTGGGCGCGGGCCTGGGCGAGGATCGCCTCGGCCTCCGGCGCGGGCTTGGGCGGAAGGGGTGCCGCGGTGGCCGCCTTGCGCGCAAGGATGCGGCGGTATTCCTCGATGCCCGCAAGGCACGCCGCCGCGATCTCGATGGAGCGCACCACCACGATGCCGGCCTCGCGCAGGATGCGCATGGCCTCGGTGTTCCAGTCGGCATAGTGGTTCTGCACGACCACGGGCTTGCCGAGCTCCTGCGCGATGGCGGCCATGTCGCGCGCCGCCTGGTTTTCCGCCTCGCGGATCTCGTCGGTGTCGTTGCGGCACTGGTAGCCGCCGAAATACCCCACCGAGAGCAGCGCATCGATGTTCGGGTCACTCAATATCGCGCGCACGCAGGGCGCGATGTATCGGGGATGCGGGTCGGTCGCCCCACCATAGTCCACCGGGTTGAACAGCTGGCTGGCATTGGGCGATATGGTCTTGAGCGTGGCCTCGGTCGCCGGGTCCAGGCGCGGGATCTGCAGCCCGCGCTCGGCCAGCGCATCCGCGCCCTGCGAGATCACGCCGCCGCCCTCCGAGAGCATGCCCACGCGCAGCGCCGCCCGCCCCGCCTGGTGCGACAACGCCTCGGCCACCGGGAACATCTCGTCCGAGCGTTCGACCACGATGATGCCGGCCTGGCGCATGGCACCCGTCCCCACCGCGTAGTCGCCGGCGAGCGAGCCGGAATGCGAACGCGCCGCCCCCTCGCCCAGCCGCGTGCGGCCGGCCTTGTAGAGCACCACGGGCTTGACGGCCGTCACCTCGCGCGCCGCCGCCACGAAGCCCGCGCCATCCTCGAAGCCCTCGGCATAGACGATGACGGCGCGGGTTTCCTCGTCCTCGCCGAAATAGCGCAGGTATTCGTCGAAGCGGATGTCGCTCTCGTTGCCCACACCCACGAAGGTGGTGAAGCCGGCCTGCCCGGCGCGGATGCTGCTGGTCAGCAGGGACATCGCGACATTGCCCGACTGCGAGAGCACGCCCAGCCCGCCCTTGTAGATGCCCGGCCAGCCGACGAGGTTCAGCCCCGTATGCGCGTCGAAGATGCCATTGGTGTTGGGGCCGATGAGGCGGACATTGTGCTTGCGCGCCACCTCGATGGTGCGCGCCTCCAGCTCCGCCCCCTCCTCGCTCGCCTCGCCGAAGCCGCCCGCCAGCAGCACCGCGCCCTTCACGCCCTTCGCGCCACATTCGGCGATGACGCCGGGTGCGGCGCGCGCCGGCGTGCAGACCAGCGCCGTGTCCACCTCGCCCGGCACCGCGGCCAGGTTGGGGTAGCAGGGCAGGCCCAGGATTTCGCTCTCCTTCGGGTTGATGGGCAGGATGGTGCCCTCGAAGCCCTGCCGGAACAGCGACTGGATGGCGCGGTAGCCGCGCTTGGCCGGATCACGCGAGGCGCCGATGATGGCGACGCTGCGCGGCTTCAGGATGGCGCGGATGGAGCCGCGCTTCTGGTCGGTGCCGTGCATCAGGTGCTGCTCGCCGAGAAGCGCACGGTCTGCGCGCGTGCCTTGAAGTCGGTCACGACATTGACCAGCGCGGGTTGGCCGCGTGCCACGGCGGCGGCCGCGCGGTCCAGCGCGGGACGGATGTCCTCCGGCCGTTCAACGTATTCGCCGTGGCAGCCCAGCGCCTTGGCCATCTCGTCGAAGCGCGTGTAGCCGAGGTCGCGGCCGGGCTTCTCGCCCTTCGGGTCCGCCGTCCAGCCGCCATTG
>JBHYDO010000147.1:0-11228 GCA_051860645.1 Roseococcus sp. | reverse complement strand
ATGGTGGACGAGTTCAGCGCCTTCGCCCGCATGCCCCAGCCGGTGATCCGAGAGGAGGAACTGGCGCGCATCGTGCAGGAGGCGCTGGTGCTGCCCCGCACCGCCAGTCCTGAGATCACCTACGAATGGACGCCCCCCAGCCTGCCGCTCCATGTGGCCTGCGACCGGCGGCTGATCCAGCAGGCGCTGGCCAACCTGTTGCAGAACGCGGCCGACAGCATCCGCCTGCGCGCCCAGGCGGAGCAGCCGGAGCCGGAGGAGGGCGCCGAGCCCCTGCCGCCGGCGAGGCCGCTGGGGCATATCCGCATCAGTCTGCGGCCGGCGCCCGGCGGGTCCGGCATGGTGGCCATCCGCGTCGAGGATGACGGCCTCGGCCTGCCCGACGGCGAGGAGCGCGAGCGCCTGACCGAACCCTACGTCACCCACAAGCCAAAGGGGACCGGCCTTGGTCTTGCCATCGTGAAGAAGATCATGGAGGACCATGGGGGACGCGTCGTCCTGGGTGATGCCACGGCTGGGCGCGGCGCTCGGGCGGAGCTTCTGCTCCCCCTTCGCCCGGCCGAGCCAATGTTGGCTGGCGCAGGCGGGAACGAGGTCATGGAGCGCGGCCATGGCGCATGACATCCTGATCGTGGATGACGAGCCGGACATTCGTGCCGTCATCGAGGGGATCCTCTCCGACGAAGGCTACGAGACGCGCCAGGCGCAGAACAGCGACACGGCGCTGGCGCAGTTCCGCGCGCGACGGCCCTCGCTCGTCATCCTCGACATCTGGCTGCAGAGTTCGCGGCTGGATGGCCTGGGCATCCTCGAGGCCATGCACCGCGAGGAACCGCAGGTGCCCTGCGTGATGATCTCGGGCCATGGCACCATCGAGACGGCGGTGCAGGCCATCCAGCAGGGCGCCTATGACTTCATCGAGAAGCCCTTCAAGTCCGACCGGCTGCTGCTGATCGTCGAGCGCGCACTGGAGGCGGCCCGGCTGCGCCGGGAGGTGAGCGAGCTTCGCCTGCGCGCCGGCGCCGAGACCGACCTGCTGGGCCATTCGGCGCCGATCGCGCAGCTGCGCGGCGCCATCGAGAAGGTGGCGCCGACGAATTCGCGCGTGCTGATCACGGGCCCGGCCGGCTCGGGCAAGGAGGTCGCGGCGCGGATGCTGCACGCGCGCTCGCGCCGGGCGGGCGAGCCCTTCGTGGCGCTGAACTGCGCCACGCTGAACCCCGCCCGGATCGAGGAGGAGCTGTTCGGCGTCGAGGCCCAGGGCGAGGCGCCGCGCCGCATGGGCACGCTGGAACGCGCCCATGGCGGCACGCTGCTGCTGGACGAGGTGGCGGACATGCCGCTGGAAACCCAGGGCAAGATCGTGCGCGCCTTGCAGGAGCAGGGCTTCGAGCGGGTGGGGGGCGCCACCCGCATCAAGGTGGATGCGCGCGTCATCGCCACCACCAACAGCGACATGCAGGCCGAGATTGCGGCGGGGCGCTTTCGCGAGGATCTGTTCTACCGCCTCTCCGTCGTGCCGCTGCGTGTGCCGGCCCTGCGCGAACGGCGCGAAGACGTGCCGGCGCTGGCGCGGCACTTCATCGCGCGCTCGGTCGAGGCGGCGGGGTTGCAGCCGCGCGACCTCGCCGAGGACACCATCGCCGCCATGCAGACCTATGAGTGGCCGGGCAATGTGCGCCAGCTGCGCAACCTGATCGATTGGCTGCTGATCATGGCGCCGGGCGAGCCGCATGCGCCCATCCGCGCCGAGGCGCTGCCACCCGAGATCGTCTCGGCAGCCCCGGCGATGCTGCGCCTCGACCGCTCCAGCGAGATCATGACCCTGCCGCTGCGCGAGGCGCGCGAGATGTTCGAGCGGCAATACCTCGAGGCACAGCTGATGCGCTTCGGCGGCAACATCAGCCGCACCGCCAATTTCGTGGGCATGGAGCGCAGCGCGCTGCACCGCAAGTTGAAGTTCCTGAACGTGCAGGCGGAAGACAAGTCGGCTGGCGGCGCCTGAAGCATGATCCGCCCTGGCGGATCATGCTTCCGCCCTTGCTGAGAGAATGATTCACCGCTCCGGCGATTCCGCCGCCTCGGATCATGCTCTAGGCTGCGCCCACCAACCGCGGAAAAGCCTCATGTCCCGAATCGCCTATGTAAACGGCACCTACCTGCCGCAGCGTGACGCCAGCGTGAACATCGAGGACCGCGGCTACCAGTTCGGCGACGGCATCTACGAGGTGGTGCACCTGCACGCCGACCGCTTCGTGGACGAGGACCGCCACCTCGACCGGCTGGAACGCAGCCTGAAGGAAATCCGCCTGGCCATGCCCATGCCGCGCGCGGCACTGCGCATGGTCCTGGTGGAGGTGGCGCGCCGCAACCGCATCACCGAAGGCCTGCTCTACATGCAGGTGACGCGTGGCGTGGCGCGGCGCGACCACGCCTTCCCGGCAAGGCCCGTGCCGCCCGCCCTGGTGGTGACCATCCGCCGCATCCCGCCCTTCCCCGCCAGCGTGGACAAGTGGACCATCAAGGCCATCACCGCACCCGACCTGCGCTGGGCGCGGCGCGATATCAAGAGCGTGAACCTGCTGCCCAATTGCCTGGCCCGACAGGCCGCGCGCGAGGCCGGCGCGGGCGAGGCCATCCTCTACGACGCCATGACGGGCATGGTGACCGAGGGTGCCGCCACCACCATCTGGATCGTGGACGCAGAGGGCGTGCTGCGCACCCGCCACCTCGACGAGGTGATCCTGCCCGGCTGCACCCGCGGCGCGTTGATCGCGGAGCTTGACGCGGCCGCCATCCCCTACAGCCTGGAGGAATACCACCGCGGCGCGCTGGCCACCGCGCGCGAGGTGTTCCTCACCTCCGCCACCTCCTTCGTGAAGCCCATCGTGGCGGTGGATGGCGTGGCCGTGGGCGATGGCACGCCGGGCCCGGTCAGCCGGCGGCTGTTCGACATCTTCGCCCGCCATGTGAAGCAGTCGGCGGGGAACGCGGCATGAACGCGCGTTCCGGCCCTCGGACGCCGGGCGCCGGCCCCGGACCGGCTTGGCTTCGTGGCACCGGCCGCGGGCGACGGCCGCGACCTCGCCCGCCTGCGGCGGTGGTGCAAGCTCTTCCGTGGAGCCGGGCATGACCCCCGGCCCGCGCGCCCTCCTGTTCGACTGGGACAACACGCTGGTGGATGGCTGGGCCGCCATTCAGCACGCGCTCAACACCACCTTCGCCGCCTTCGGCAAGCCTGCCTGGTCGCGTGCGGAGGTGCTGGCCAACGTCCGCAAATCCCTGCGTGACTCCTTCCCGGTCCATTTCGGCGACGAGTGGGAACGCGCGCGCGACATCTTCTATGATGCCATCCACGCAACCCATCTGGACGCGGTGCACCCGCTGCCTGGCACGGCGCCCATGCTGGCGGCGGCCGCGGCGTGGCCGCTCGGCGTCGTCTCCAACAAGCAGGGGGCGCTGCTGCGGCAGGAGGCTGCGCATCTCGGCCTCGCCACCCATTTCCGGATCCTGGTGGGTGCCGGTGATGCGGTGGCCGACAAGCCCAGCGCCGCGCCCCTTCTGATGGCGCTGCAGGCGCTCGGCCTGCCGCCCGGGCGCGACGTCTGGTACGTGGGCGACACGGCGATCGACATGGAGGCGGCGCGCGCCGCGGGTTGTCTCGCCGTCCTGCTCGGAGATGCGGCACATGACGGCGGAATCGCGCATTGTGCCCCGGATATGGTCTTTGCGGATGGCGCCGCGCTGGCCGTGCATCTCTCGGCCCTGGACAAGCAGGGCGCAACCCGCGAGACTCGTCCCCGTTGAGCGATGCGCGGGCCTGCCCGCAATGAATAAGAGGAAGGAGGCCGCCATGGCCGAGAAGTCCCAGAACGTGCAGGACGTGTTCCTGAATCACGTCCGCAAGAGCAAGACGCCGGTGACGGTCTTCCTCGTGAATGGCGTGAAGCTCCAGGGCATCATCACCTGGTTCGACAATTTCTCCGTGCTGCTGCGCCGGGATGGCCACACCCAATTGGTCTACAAACATGCGATCAGCACCGTGATGCCGGGTGCGCCGATCATGCTGTTCGACCCCCAGGCGGCGGGCCAGGCATCGGCCGCCCAGCCCGGGCCCGCGGCCGGCGGTGCCACGGCGCCCGTGCGTGAAACCACGCTCACCATGAGCCGGGAGCCGGCAGCTGCCCGCGACGAGTGAAGAGACGGCGGCCCCGCCGACCCGCGCCGCCGTCATCCTGCCCTATGGCCGCGCCGCCCGCGGCCCCGTCGCCGAGTTCGCCCCCCCGGGCAGCATGCCCCGTGCCGCCGAGGCACGCCTGGCCGAGGCGGTGGGCCTTGCCGCCTCCATCGGCGTGACCATCGTCCACCAGGCCATTCATCCGCTGCGCGCCCGCCGCCCCTCCACCCTGCTGGGCGAGGGCCAAGTCGAGATGGTGCGGACGGCGCTGGAGGAGCAGGAGGCGGGCCTCGTCGTGGTGGACGCGGCGCTGACCCCCGTGCAGCAGCGCAACCTGGAGCGCGCCTGGAAGGCCAAGGTCATCGATCGCACGGGCCTCATCCTGGAAATCTTCGGCGAGCGCGCCCGCACGCGCGAGGGCACGCTGCAGGTGGAACTGGCGCACCTCGAATACCAGCGCACCCGCCTCGTGCGGTCCTGGACTCACCTCGAGCGCCAGCGCGGCGGCTTCGGCTTCCTGGGCGGCCCCGGCGAATCGCAGATCGAGATCGACCGCCGCCTGATCGGCGACCGCATCCTCCGCCTCAAGAAGGAGTTGGAGCAGGTGCGCCGCACCCGCGGCCTGCACCGCCGCTCGCGCGAGCGCGTGCCCTATCCGGTGATCGCGCTGGTGGGCTACACAAATGCCGGGAAATCCACCCTGTTCAATGCGCTGACCGGCGCGGGCGTGATGGCGCAGGACCAGCTTTTCGCCACGCTCGACCCCACCATGCGGCAGATCACGCTGCCCTCGGGCAGGCTCGCCATCCTGTCGGATACGGTGGGCTTCATCAGCGAACTGCCGACGCAGCTGGTCGAGGCCTTCCGTGCCACGCTGGAGGAGGTCGCGGCCGCCGACATCATCCTGCATGTGCGCGACGTGGCCCACCCCGACAGCGGCGCCCAGCGCGCCGATGTCCAGGCCGTGCTCGACGAGATGGCGGCCGGCGAGAACGCCGCGATGGGCGAGGATTGGCGGGCGCGCTCCATCGAGGTGCTGAACAAGGCCGACCTGCTGGGCGGCCCCGAGGCGGTCGCCGCCCGCACCGAGGGCGGGCTCGCCGTCTCGGCCATCACGGGCGAGGGGCTTGATGCACTCCGCGCGGCGTTGGACGAGCGGCTTTCGGCCGGCATGGTCACGGCGCAGCTGACCGTCTCGCCCGCCGATGGGGCGCGGCTCGCCTGGCTTTACCGCCATGGCGAGGTGCTGGAGCGGGTGGAGGAGGAGGGCCGGGTGCGGCTGACCGTGCGCCTCTCGCCGGCCGACCGCGCACGCTTCGGCCAGATGGCATGAGGATTTCCGCCGCGCAGGCGCGCGAGGTGGCGCAGCTGCTGCGCGCCGCCGCCCGCGCCGAGATCCTGCCCCGCTTCCGCCGCCTGGCGGCGGGCGACATCCGCACCAAGTCCGGCCCGCTCGACCTCGTCACCGAGGCCGATGAGGCAGCCGAACGCCATATCGAGGCCGGGCTGCGGCGCCTCTTCCCCGATGCCGTCATCCTGGGCGAGGAGGCGGCCGCGGCTGACCCCGGCAAGCTCGCCCGAATGGCCGAGGCGCAGCTCTGCCTGGTGGTGGACCCGGTGGATGGCACCGCCAACTTCGCCTCCGGCGTGCCGCTGTTCGGCGTCATGGCCGCCGCCGTCTTCCAGGGCGAGACCATCGCCGCCTGGATCCACGATCCCATGGGCGACGACACGCTGATGGCGCTGCGGGGCGAGGGGGCCTGGGTCGAGGGGCAGGATGGCCACCTGCATGATTGCCGTGTGGCCGCGCCAGCGTCCCTGGCCCGCATGGTGGGCTGCATCTCCTGGGGCTTCATGCCGCGCGACCGCAAGGCCGCCGTGCTGCCGAAGCTGGCGGGCTTCGCGTCGGTGATGAACTTCCGCTGTGCCGCGCATGAATACCGGCTGGTGAACACGGGCGGTGCGCATATCCTGGTCTACAACCGGCTTCTTCCCTGGGACCATGCGGCCGGCGTGCTCATACATGCCGAGGCGGGGGGGTATTCCGCGCAGTTCGACGGCGCCCCCTATTCCGCACTGCGCCACACCGGCGGCCTGATCTGCGCGCCCGATCAGGCCGGATGGCAGGAAGTGCAGGCCTGGTTGCTGGCCTGACGGCCTTGGCCTGCGGCAGCGGTGGACAAGCGCCGCCCAACGCCTATTCTGCGCCGCAGCACGGCGCGAGGCGACAGAACCGGCGCCCTTGGTTCTCAGGAAGGCAGGCATCATGAGCGGCAGCAACGGCTCCATCACCATCACCCTGGACGGCACCAACCGGAGCACGACGCTGCCCCTGCTGTCCGGCACGGAGGGACCGGATGTCGCCGACATCCGCAAGCTTTACACGAACCTCGGCATCTTCACCTTCGACCCCGGCTATGGCGAGACCGCCAGCTGCGAGAGCAAGATCACCTACATCGACGGCGATGCCGGGGTGCTCATGTATCGCGGCTACCCGATCGAGCAGCTCGCGGAGAAGAGCGAGTTCATCGAGGTCTGCTATCTGCTGATGTATGGCGAGCTGCCCAACGCCGCGCAGCTCAAGGAATTCAGCAATGGTGTGACCTACCACACCATGGTGCACGAGCAGATCCGCAACTTCTTCAACGGCTTCCGCCGTGACGCGCACCCCATGGCCATCCTCTGCGGGGTGGTGGGCGCGCTGGCCGCCTTCTACCATGACAACCTGGACATCAACGACGCCCACCAGCGCGAGATCGCGGCCTTTCGGCTCATCGCCAAGGTGCCGACCATCGCGGCCATGGCCTACAAATATTCGCTCGGCCAGCCCTTCGTGTACCCGAAGAACGCGCTGAGCAGCGCGCCGCAGGGCTATGCGCGCAACTTCCTGCACATGCTGAAGTCGGTCCCGGCCGAGGAGTATGACGTGCCGGACGTGCTGGCCAAGGCGATGGACCGCATCCTGGTGCTGCACGCGGACCATGAGCAGAACGCCTCCACCTCCACCGTGCGGCTCGCGGGTTCCACCGGCGCCAACCCCTTCGCATGCATCGCTGCGGGCATCGCGGCCCTGTGGGGCCCCGCGCATGGCGGCGCCAACGAGGCCGTGCTCAAGATGCTGGCCGATATCGGCGACGTGAAGAACATCCCGGCCTTCATCGACGAGGTCAAGAACAAGAACAGCGGCGCCAAGCTGATGGGCTTCGGCCATCGGGTCTACAAGAATTTCGACCCCCGCGCCAAGATCATGAAGGAAAGCTGCGACGAGGTGCTGGCCGAGCTCGGCGTGGCGCATGAACCGTTGCTGGAGATTGCGCGGGAATTGGAGAAGATCGCGCTCAGCGATGACTACTTCATCTCGCGCAAGCTGTATCCGAACGTGGATTTCTACTCGGGCATCATCCTGAAGGCGATGGACATCCCGACCAGCATGTTCACCGTGATCTTCGCCGTGGCGCGCACCGTGGGCTGGGTCAGCCAGTGGAAGGAACTGGTCGAGGATCCCGCCCAGCGCATCGGCCGTCCGCGCCAGATCTACACGGGCGCGGCCAAGCGCGACTACAAGCCCCTCGCGGCGCGCTGAGGCTTCCATGGCCACCTTCCAACCCGTCATCGGCATCATCGGCGGCTCCGGCATCTATGACATCGACGGGCTGGAGGGGCGCGAGTGGAAGCGCGTCTTCACCCCCTGGGGCGAGCCCTCGGACGAGATGCTGTTCGGCACGCTGGACGGCGTGCGCTGCGTCTTCCTGCCGCGCCATGGCAAGGGGCACCCGCTGCCGCCCTCGGCGCTGAACTACCGCGCCAACATCGACGCCCTGAAGCGTTCGGGGGTGACGGATGTGATCTCCCTCTCGGCCGTGGGTTCGCTGCGCGCGCACCTGCCGCCCGGGCATTTCGTGGTGGTGGACCAGTTCATCGACCGCACCTTCGCCCGGGAAAAGTCCTTCTTCGGGCCGGGCTGCGTGGCCCATGTCAGCGTGGCGCACCCGACCTGTCCGCGGCTGTCCGACGCCGCCGAGGCCGCCGGTGCGGCACTCGGCCTGCCCATGACGCGGGGTGCCACCTACCTGGTCATGGAAGGCCCACAGTTCAGCACCAAGGCGGAGAGCGAGCTCTACCGCGCGTGGGGCTGCGACGTGATCGGCATGACCAACATGCCCGAGGCCAAGCTCGCCCGCGAGGCGGAGCTTTGCTACGCGAGCGTGGCCATGATCACCGATTTCGACTGCTGGCACCCCGACCACGACCATGTGACGGTGGAGCAGGTGGTGAAGGTGCTGCAGGGCAATGCGGAGAAGGCGCGGGCCCTGGTCAAGGCGCTGATCCCGCGCATCGGCACCCCGCGCGGCGCCTGCCCGGCGGGCTGCGACCGGGCGCTTGAGTACGCGCTGATCACCGCGCCCGAAAAGCGCGACCCGGCGCTGCTGGCCAAGCTCGACGCCGTCGCCGGCCGTGTGCTGACCCCGGCCTGAGCGGGTGCGCGCCGGATTCGGGCTGATGTGCAAGCCGCCGCGGCCCGGCGTCAGCAAGACGCGGCTGGCCGCGGTGGTGGGACCCGAGCGCGCCGCCCGCCTCGCCCGTGCCTTCCTGCTGGACAGCGCGGACCTCCTGCGCTTCCTCGCCCCGCGCTATGCCGCGACGCTCACCGCCTTCTATGCGCCCGCCGATGCGGGGCAGGAACTGGCGGCCCTGCTGCCCGACTGGACGCTGTCGCCACAGCCGGAGGGCGACCTCGGCGCGCGGATGGGTGCCGCCTTCGACGCCCTGTTCGCGGCCGGCGTGCCCTGCGCGCTGCTGACGGGCACCGATGCGCCGACCCTGCCGCCCGCCCTGGTGGAACTGCTGCCGGCCGCCATCTCCGCCGGTGCGGATGCCGCGCTGATCCCGGCGCTGGATGGCGGCTACTGCGCCATCGCCTTCGCCCGCCCGCTGCCCGCTCTGCTGGCGGACATGCCCTGGAGCCAGCCCGGACTGCTTGACGCGACGCGCGCCCGCGCCGCCTCCATGGGGCTACGCCTCGACGTGCTGCAGCCCTGGCACGACGTGGACGCGGCGGTGGACCTGGAGATGCTGCGCCTCAGCCTCGCCGCCGCCCAGCCGCCCGCATGCTCGCCCCTGCCGCCCTACCGCGCCAGCCACAGCCGGGTGGCGCTCGAGGGGGGCTGACCACGCCCCTGCCTCGGCCCCGGGAGGAGCCTTCACCGCGCCGGCGCCTCCGCCTTCGCGGGTCGTGCGCCGTGGGCGGGTTGATCAGATCGCGGGGTCGGCGGGGTCCGCCATCCGTGACATGGATGGCGTCACGCTGCGTTCCTTCATGGCACGGCGCAGGGCGCAGAGCCCCACCACACCGGCAGTGCCGGCGACCGCGCCCAGGGTGAAGGCACCTTGCACGGCCATCTTCGTCAGCACGACCTGCGCGCAGAGCAGCTTCAGGACCATCTTCGCCTCCATTTTCCAGCCAGCAGGGAGATGGGCCTGAAGCCCGCGCAGGCAAGCGTCAGGTGCGGACCAGGGGGCAACCGCCCTCGGCCAGCGGCCGGAAGGCCTCATCGGCCGGCACGGTGGAGAGCAGCTTGTAGAAATCCCACGGGCCGCGGCTTTCCGAGGGGGCCTTCACCTCGAACAGATAGGCGGGATGGATCTTGCGTCCATCCTCGCGCACCCGGCCGGGGCCGAAGGCGTCGTCGTCGGTGGGCATGCGCTTCATCACGTTGATGACCTCGATGCCCGAGGCCTTGGCCCGCGCCGCCCCCACCTCGGCCACGGCCTTGAGGTAGTGGATGGCGCAGGAATAGGTGCCCGCGTGCTCCTGGCTCGGCATGTTGTCGGGCGTGCGGCGCAGGATCCGTTGTGCCAGGCCGCGGGTGCGGTCGTTCAGGTCGTGGTAGAACACCTCGCACATCACCATGCCCTGCGCGGATTCCAGGCCGATGGTGCGGATGTCCTGCACGAACATGATCATGCCGGCGAGCTTCTGCCCGCGCCTTGTCAGCCCGAATTCATGCGCCTGCTTCACGCAGTTCTGCATGTCGCCCGCGGCCATGGCGAGGCCCACCACCTTGGCGCGGCTGGCCTGGGCCTGGAGCAGGAAGCTGCTGAAATCGGTCGTGCCGGGGAAGGGGTAGCGCGCGGCGCCCGCCACCCGCCCGCCGGCGCGGGTGACGAACTGGCCCGTGTCGCGCTCGAGCTGGTGGCCGAAGGCGTAGTCGGCGGTGATGAAGTACCAGGAATCCCCGCCCGAGCGGACCGTGGCCCCGCCCACCACATTGGCGAACATCCAGGTGTCATAGGTCCATTGCAGGGTGTGGGTGCTGCATTGCGCGCCCGTCAGCGCCGACGAGGCCGCCCCCGAGGCCAGCTGCACCTTGTCGCGCTCGCGCACCAGGTTGGCGACGGCGAGCGCGATGGCGGAATTGTTCACCTCGCAGATCATGTCCACGCCCTGCGTGTCGATCCAGCGGCGGGCCAGGGCGAGTGCCGCGTCGGGGCGGTTGAGGTGGTCGCCCTGGATGACCTCGACGTTGATGCCCCGGTTCGCCATGCCCAGGTCCTCCACCGCCTGCTGCACGGCGGCGACCGAGGTGGGGCCGGAGGTGTCGCGGTAGGGGCCGGAGAAATCGGCCAGCACGCCGATGCGGATGGTGGTGTCGCGCGGCTGGGCCCAGGCGGTGGCAGGGGCGGCGGCGGTCGCCATCGCCCCACCCAGGGCGATGCGGCGGGTGATCTGGTTCACGGTTCGTTTCCTCGGCACTGTTGGCCGAGGGATGCTGCGCGGCGCCAGGACGCCGCGCAAGCGCACATCACCGGAAGACGAGGTTGGGCAGGAACAGCACCAGCGTCGGCACATAGGTGATGACCATGAGGCAGGCGAAGATCACGCCGATGAACACCACCAGGTAGCGCATCATCTGGTCCACCCCGCAGCCCGCCACCTGCGCGGCCGCGAAGAGGTTCACCCCGAAGGGCGGCGTGATCATCCCCAATGCCAGGTTCACCACCATGATCGTGCCGAAATGCACCGCGTCGATGCCGAGCCGTCCTGCCGCCT
>JBHYDO010000146.1:0-11327 GCA_051860645.1 Roseococcus sp. | reverse complement strand
AGTTGCGCGCTGAACAGCCGCACCCGGGCCGGATCGGGCGAGGGGTTCTCGGGGTTGAAGCCCTCCACCGTCCAGCCCATCGCCAGCGCGCCCAGGTCGCGCACGCCAAAGGCCAGCGCCGAGAGTTCCAGCCGCTCATTCGCCGGGGTCCAGGCGGCGTCGATGGTCAGTTCCATGGACAGCCGCTCCAGCCCGACCGCGTCCAGCACCACCGCCGTCTCGGGCGTGCGCTCCACCGCCACATCGTTCAGGGCGAGGCGGCCGCCGGAATAGCCATCGGCGCGCGTCTCGCCATCGAGCAGCAGCCGGCCCATGCCGCCCACGGCTTGGCCGGCGCGCAGCACCTCCACGCCCTCCACGCGGAACACTTGGCGCCCGGCGGGCGGGGCCGGCGGGGTCTCGTCGCGCTCGGCGGCGGCCATCAGCGCGGCGATGTCGAACCCTTCGACCCTGGCGCTGGCCACGCGCACCTGGTCCACGGGCACGCCCTGAAGCCGCAGGTCCAGCCGCTCCATGCCGACCTGCCCGGCTTGGCCAAGCCGCCAGCCGGCGAGGTCGAAGCGCGCCATCTCCATGCGGACATCATCCACCGCCACCGACAGGCCCGCCACCCGCAGGCTCTCCAGCGTCACCTGGTCGGGCGAGCGGTCCGACGCCGCCTGGCCGGGCCGCAGCGGCAGCATGACCAGCCCCGTGATCTCCACCTGGGCGATGGTGGTCCGGCCATCGGGCAGTTCGAGGCGGATGTTGCGCGCCTCGCCGCGGCGCAGCCCCTGGTCGCCCGGTGCGTCGAGGATGAGTTCCTCGATCTGGAAGCGCTCGCGGCCGCGGCGCAGATCGGCATCCAGCAGCGTCAGCACCTCGCCCTCCTGCCGGGCTTCGCGGTAGCCGAGCTGAATCTCGTCCGAGAGCAGGCCGCGCAGCGTGGCCAGCGCCGGCGGCTCATCGGTCATGCGCGGCGGCAGGGCGGGCCAGCTCGGCCCGGGGGCCGGCGCCTGGGCCGCGGGGGGCACGGCCGGCGCGGGGCGCTGGGCCTCGCGCTCATTGGGCGGGCGGGTGCCGGGGCGCGGGCCACCCGGCCGCGGCGCGAGGCTGGGCGGCGTCAGGTGCAGCTTCTGGCTGGGCTGCGGGCCCTGGCTCGGCTGCGGCGCGCGCGGGGCGGGCGCGGGCGCGGGCGGCGGCGCGGGCTGCGCCTGGCGCGGAGCGGGGCGCGGCCCGATGTTGGGCGGCGTCAGATGGAGCTTCTGGCTCTGTGGCACAGGCGGTGGCCCGCCCTTGCCGCCCGCACCGGGCGCGGGGGCGGGCTGCTTCTGCGCCACGGCCACGCCGCCCAGGACCATGCCCGCCGCGATGACCACCGCAGGGGCCCAGCGCTTGCCGTTCCGCATCTCGTCCTCCATACCTCCGTTGCAACGATCAAAGACCAGATCGCAGGGGGGCGCCACCCGCAATTCGCCTTCTGCCACCCTTGATCCGACCCGCGGCTTCCGCCGGGTGCTTTCTCCATGGGGGCTTTGCGCTTCGCCCGCGCCCCCCCACCTTGGTGACGAGATGAGCCAGCTTCCCACCAAGTCCGCAAGCCCGGCCGTGGCCGCCTTCCTCCGCAAGGTCGAAGGCATGCCCGCCGTTCGCCCGACCTCGGCGCGGCGCGGGCGGCTGATCTTTGCGGTGGACGCCACCGCCTCGCGCCAGCCGGCCTGGGACCGCGCCTGCCACCTCCAGGCCGAGATGTTCCTGGCCACGCGCGACCTGGGCGGGCTGGCCGTGCAACTGGCCTATTGGCGCGGTTACCAGGAGTTCGCCGCCACCCCCTTCCTGACCGACACCATGGAACTGGCACGCCGCAGGACGGGGGTGACGGTGCTGGGCGGCCAGACCCAGGAGCCGCGCTGCCTGGAGCACGCGCTCGCCGAGACGAAGCGCGAGAAGGTCAATGCCCTGGTGCTGGTCGGCGACGCGCTGGAGGAAGGGGTTGACCCCGCCTGCCACGTGGCGGGCCAGCTTGGCCTGCACGGCACGCCGGTCTTCTGCTTCCAGGAGGGCGGCGACCGCATGGCCGAGATGGGCTTCCGACAGATCGCGAAGCTCTCCGGTGGCGCCTGGGCCCCCTTCGACGCCGGCAGCGCGGAGGCCCTGCGCGACCTGCTGCGCGCGGTCGCCGTCTTTGCCGCCGGCGGCCGCGCCGCGCTGACCCGCCTGCCCGGACGTGGCGCGCGCGCCATCGCGGGCCAGCTTCCCGCGCCGAGGTAGAAGCGCATGGTCTGGCTGGCGGCCGGCGCCGTCTTCCTCCTGGTGGCTCTCACCTTCCTCTACCTGTTCATCGCGGCGAGCCCGGGGACGGTGAAGAAATCCCTCATCTGGGGGCTGGGCGCGGCGGGCGTGGTGCTCTTCGCCGTGCTCCTGGCCACGGGGCGCGGGATGAGCGCGCTCTGGGCCGCCTTCATGTTCGGCCCGGCCATCGCCCAGGCCTTCAACCGCTGGCGCGCGCGCCGCGCCTTCACCTCCCCGCCCGGCGACGAGGGCGCCACGGTGGTCGAGACGGCCACCCTTGCCATGCGGCTCGAAATCGCGACCGGCGCCATGTCGGGCCTGGTGCGGCGCGGCCCCTGGGCGGGGCAGGACCTGGCCGCGCTGGACCGGGCGGCGCTGATGGACCTGATGGCCGAGTGCGCCGGCAGCGACCCCGACAGCGTGCCGCTGCTGGAGGCCTGGCTCGATCGCACCGACCCCGAATGGCGCCACGAGCCCCCGCCCCGCCCCGCTGGCGGGCCGATGTCGCGCGAGGAGGCCTTCGCCATACTGGGCCTCGCGGAGGGCGCGACCCCCGCCGAGATTCGCGCCGCCCACCGGCGCCTGATGCAGAGCGCCCACCCCGACCGGGGCGGCAGCGACTGGCTGGCATCCCGCGTCAACGAGGCGCGGGATCTCTTGCTGGGCTGAGCCGGAGCCAAGGCGGGGCGGCCCGGCCCTTGTGCGGGGGATGCGCCGCCGCCAGTGCCCACGGCGGGCTCATGAGAAGAAATACAAGGCTCCGATCAGCTGGTCTTGAGACGGCCCGAGCACGAAGAGGTTCTCGCCGCCGGCGAACTCGAAGCGGATGGCGTCGCTCCCGTCGGCCAGGATGAGGCCGGTGCCGAACTCCGCGATCACATCCTCCCGGCCGCGCGTGCCGGTCCACAGGCTGCGCTGCAGGAAGAGCCTGTCCCCCTCGGCGATGCTGAAGTCGAGGATGCGGGCCGAGTCCTCGCCGCGGCCGAAGAAGAAGGTGTCCGCCCCCGGGCCACCCTTCATCAGGTCATGGCCCGGGCCGCCGCGCAGGCGGTCATTGCCGGGGCCGCCGACCAGCCGGTCATTCCCCGCGCCGCCCTCCAGCCGGTCGTCGCCCGCGCCGCCCGACAGCCAGTCGTCCCCCAGGCCGCCCGAGAGGCGGTCGTCCCCATCGCCGCCGAACAGGCGGTCATCGCCGGCGGCGCCGTTCAGCAGGTCATTCCCCGCGCCGCCGACCAGCGTGTCGTTGCCGCCGCCGCCGTCCAGCCTGTCATCGCCGGCACGGCCCCAGAGGAGGTCATCCCCCGCGAGGCCGAGCAGCATGTTGGCGCCCGCATTGCCGACCAGGTGATTGTCGGCGCGGCTGCCGATCAGGTCGTGATCCCCCCGGCCGTCCAGGGTGGCATCCCGCGCGCCGGCGCGCAGCGTGGCGTCCGCCCCCTCGACCGACCAGCGCGTGCCATCCACCAGCGCGACGCGCGGCGTCGCTTCCCGCGGTGTCACGTCGATCAAGTGATACGTGCCGAACCGCGTGATCTCCACCTCGACGGTCGCCGGCTGCGGGTCGAAGGCACGCACCAGGTCGAAGCGGCCATCGGGGCCGGTCTGGCCGGCCCGCTCTCCCACTCGGATCGCGACACCTACCTCCCCCTCGGCGGGGTCCCTGCGGCCATTGCCGTTGCCGTCGGTGAAGACCGAGACCTCCAGCCGGAAGCCGCGCGTGTCGAGCACGGCGGCGAAGACGTCGCCCTCGGTGGAAAGGGCGTCCGACCAGCTGAGCAGGGTGCGGCCATCGGCCATCTCCCGCAGCGCGATCGGGCTGTGCTGGCGGATGTCCACCTCCGCCGCCACGGCATCCTGGACGTCGGTCAGCGGCTGGCCGGCGGCGTCGAACATGCGCAGCCGGATGGTATCGACGCCGGCGCCGAGCTCCGCCCAGGCGAAGAGCAGCCGGTCACCGCCCAGGACGGTCACGGCCGGGGTGGCGAGGAACTCCAGCGTGGCGCCGATGACGTCGAAGCTGCCGCCGCGCGGCGTCATGTCGGGGTTGAAGATGCGCGCCCGCAGGACGGCGACAGGCCCGACATCCGTGCTTTCGAGCCAGGTGGCCACGAAGCCGCCATCGGCGAGCGGCGCCAGGGCCATGTTCCGCTGGCCGATCATGCCGGGCAGCTTCTGGTCGAGGACGAAGGCCGGGCCGATGGGCGTCGCGTCGTCGGAGAAGCGCTGGGCATTGATCAAGGCGGGGCCCGGCACCTGGAAGGCGCTGACGAAGCCGCCGCCGGCCAGCGTCACCAGCTGCTGGTCGAAGCCGGCCGGCCTGCCCATGGCGGCGCTGAGGTCCATGCTCGGGCCCATTGGCGCGCCGGTCGCGTCGAAGCCGCGGGCGATCAGATTGATCTCGCCGCCCAGCCGCACCTCCGACCGGATCCAGGTGACGAGCAGCCCGCCCGCGGCCGTCTCGTGCAGGGCGGGGGTGCGGTTCACGCCGAGGAAGTTGTCGAGCACCTCGGCCACCGGCCCAAGGGGCGTGCCGTCCGCGGCGAAGACGCGCAGGTAGATGGCCTCCGGCGCGCCGGCCACCGCGCGATCGCCGGTCCAGGTCACCGCGAAGCCCCCGCCGGCGAGTGCCACCACATCGGCCGAACCCGCCCCTGGCACGAGGCTGCCGGGCGGGAAAACGGCGAAGGGGGCCCCGATGGGCTGGCCCTCCGCGTCGAGGAAGCGCGCGAAAAGGTGGTTGCGGGTGAACTCCTCCAGGAAGCTCGACCACACGACCAGCAGGCGGCCATCCGCCAGCCGGACGACGATCGGGTCATCCTGAACGCTTTCGGTATCGACATTCACCAACAAGGGGGAGGTGGCGATGCCCATTGCGGTTCCTCCGGTTGTGTCTTGACCAGATTTCAGCCTCGCAGCGCCCGCGGGGCAAGCCGAAACGACCGGACGCGGAAATCCCGCGCCCCGGCCTTGTCGCGCCCCGCGCTGCTCAATACATAGGCAGCAGAACAGACCGCGCATAGGGCGCGGACCACCATGGGGCTTTGCCCGGTGCCTGACAGGGGCCGGGAAAAGCCGCCGCACGGGAGCAAGCTCGCATGAGCAAAGTCATCGGTATCGACCTCGGCACCACCAATTCCTGCGTCGCCATCATGGAAGGCGGCGAGGCCAAGGTTCTGGAAAACGCGGAGGGCGCGCGCACCACCCCCTCCATGATCGCCTTCGCCAAGAACGGCGAGCGGCTGGTGGGCCAGAGCGCCAAGCGCCAGGCCGTCACCAACCCGACCAACACCCTCTATGCCGTCAAGCGCCTGATCGGCCGCAAGTTCGAAGACAGCATGGTGCAGAAGGAAAAGGGCCTCGCCCCCTTCAACATCGTGAAGGCCGACAATGGCGACGCCTGGGTGGAGATCGACGGCCAGAAATACGCGCCGCAGCAGATCAGCGCGATGGTGCTGACCAAGATGAAGGAGACGGCCGAGGCCTATCTCGGCGAGAAGGTGACGGAGGCCGTCATCACCGTCCCCGCCTACTTCAACGACGCCCAGCGCCAGGCGACCAAGGAGGCCGGCGCCATCGCGGGCCTCGAGGTCAAGCGCATCATCAACGAGCCGACGGCGGCCGCCCTTGCCTATGGCATGGACAAGAAGACCGCCGGCACCATCGCGGTCTACGACCTGGGCGGCGGCACCTTCGACGTGTCCATCCTGGAAATCGGCGATGGCGTCTTCGAGGTGAAGTCCACCAATGGCGACACCTTCCTGGGCGGCGAGGATTTCGACCAGCGCATCATCGACTACCTGGCGGATGAGTTCCGCAAGGAGAACGGCATCGACCTGCGCGGCGACAAGCTCGCTTTGCAGCGGCTGAAGGAGGCCGGCGAGAAGGCCAAGATCGAGCTGTCGAGCAGCAAGCAGACCGAGATCAACCTGCCCTTCATCACCGCCGACGCCTCGGGTCCGAAGCACCTCGTGATGCAGATCACGCGCTCCAAGCTGGAGGCCCTGGTGGATGACCTGGTCAGCCGCACGCTCGAGCCCTGCCGCCAGGCGCTGAAGGATGCCGGCCTGACGGCCGGCGAGATCGACGAGGTCATCCTCGTCGGCGGCATGACGCGCATGCCCAGGGTGATCGAGGAGGTGAAGCGCTTCTTCGGCCGCGAGCCCGCGCGCAACGTGAACCCGGACGAGGTCGTCGCCATCGGCGCCGCCATCCAGGGCGGCGTGCTCAAGGGCGATGTGAAGGACGTGCTGCTGCTGGACGTGACGCCGCTCTCCCTCGGCATCGAGACGCTGGGCGGGGTGTTCACGCGCCTCATCGACCGCAACACCACCATCCCGACCAAGAAGTCGCAGGTGTTCTCCACGGCGGACGACAACCAGACCGCGGTCACCATCAAGGTGTTCCAGGGTGAGCGCGAGATGGCGGCCGACAACAAGCTGCTGGGCAATTTCGACCTGACCGGCCTGCCGCCCGCGCCGCGCGGCGTGCCCCAGGTGGAGGTGACCTTCGACATCGACGCGAACGGCATCGTCAGCGTCTCGGCGAAGGACAAGGCCACCGGCAAGGAGCAGAACATCCGCATCCAGGCCAAGTCCGGCCTGAGCGACAGCGACATCGAGAAGATGGTGCGCGACGCCGAGGCGAACGCGGATGCCGACAAGCAGCGCCGCGCCGCCGTCGAAGCCCGCAACAGCCTGGACGCGCTGGTCCACTCCACCGAGAAGACCATCCGCGAGGGTGGCGACAAGGTGCCCGCGGCCGAGAAGGCCGAGGCTGAGGCGGCATTGGCCGAGGCGCGTGGCGTGATGGATGGCGGCAATGTGGACGCCATCACGGCGGCGGCGGAGAAGCTCTCGCAGGCCGCGATGAAGATGGGCGAGGCGCTCTACAAGGCCGAGCAGGCCGCCCCGCCCGCCGATGAGCCGGCCGCCCCCGGCGGCACCCCCAAGGACAAGGTGGTGGACGCCGAGTTCGAGGAAGTGGACCCGAACAAGAAGAAGCCCCAGGGCTGATGCGGCCAGGCGGGCATTCCTGCCCTCACCGACACCGCGCCCGGGCCAGCAATGGTCCGGGCGTCTCTTGTTCGATCTTTCTCGCGGGAGCGGGCTGACACATGGCCAAGCGCGATTACTACGAGGTGCTCGGCGTAGGCCGGGAGGCGTCCGAGGACGACCTCAAGAAGGCCTACCGCAAGCTTGCGATGAAGTATCACCCCGACCGCAACCAGGGTGACGCCGAGGCCGAGGCGAAGTTCAAGGAAGTGAGCGAGGCCTATGACGCGCTGAAGGACGCCGACAAGCGCGCCGCCTATGACCGCTTCGGCCATGCCGCCTTCGAGGGCGGCAATGGCGGCGGCGGCGGTGGCAACCCCTTCGGCGGCGGCGGCTTCGAGGACATCTTCGAGGAGATGTTCGGCCGCTTCGGCGGGCGCGGCGGTGCGGGCCGCGCGGCCAGCGGCCGTGGCGCCGACCTCCGGCAGGAGGTGCACATCTCCATGGAGGAGGCCTATGCCGGCACGAAGAAGACCATCCGCGTGCCCAGCAGCGTCCAGTGCGAGGCCTGCACCGGCAGCGGCGCCGAAGGCGGCAAGGCCAGCGCGCAGACCTGCGGCACCTGCCGCGGCACGGGCAAGGTGCGGGCGCAGCAGGGCTTCTTCCTGATCGAGCGCACCTGCCCCACCTGCAACGGCTCGGGCCAGATCATCAAGAACCCCTGCAAGCTGTGCCAGGGTGCGGGCCGCGTGCAGCGCGACCGCACGCTCAACGTCACCATCCCGGCGGGCGTCGAGGACGGCACCCGCATCCGCCTGACCGGCGAGGGCGAGGCGGGCTTGCGCGGTGCGCCGGCGGGCGACCTCTACGTGGACATCGGCGTGCGCGCGCACCCGATCTTCCAGCGCGAGGGGCCCAACATCATGGTGCGCGTGCCGCTGCGGATGACGCAGGCCGCACTCGGCGGCGCGGTGGAGGTTCCTTCCATCGACGGCTCCCGCGCCTCGGTGAAGATCCCGGCCGGGACGCAGACGGGCGACAATTTCCGCCTGCGCGGCAAGGGCTTCTCGGTGCTGCGTTCGGCCGCCCGCGGCGACATGTATGTGCAGGTGATGGTCGAGACGCCGCAGAACCTGACGGCCAAGCAGCGCGAACTGCTGGAGGCCTTCGAGGCGGAGGCGGTGAAGAGCGGCACCTCCAGCCCCGAGAGCGAGGGCTTCTTCGCCAAGGTGAAGGAGTTCTGGGACGGGTTGGGGCGATGAGGCCCACCTCGTTGAACATCGGCATCGCCGGCATCGCCGGCCGCATGGGGCGCCTGCTGGTCGAGGAGGCGGGTGTGGCCGGCGCCACCGTCACGGGCGGCACGCGCCGCGGCGAGGACGCGCGCGTGCTTTTCATGGCCAGCGACGTGGTGATCGACTTCACCCACGCCCATACCGCAGCGATCCATGCGGCCCTGGCCGCCGAGACCGGGTGCGGCCTGGTGCTGGGCAGTTCCGGCCTTTCCGCCGAGGATGAGGCCGCCGTGGCGCAGGCCGCGCAGCGTGCCCCCATCGTCTATGCCGCCAATTTCGCGACGGGCGTGAACCTCGTCATCGCGATGGCCGAAAAGCTCGCCGCCGCCCTGCCCGGCGCGCAATACGACGCCGAGATCGTGGAGATGCACCACCGCCAGAAGGTGGACGCGCCGTCGGGCACCGCCATCGCCATCGGCCGCGCGGTGGCCCGCGGCCGCGGCACCACCCTGGAAGACGCAGGCCGCGAATCCGGCCGCGACGGCCACACCGGCGCGCGCGGCACCGGCACCATCGGCTTCGCCGCCCTGCGCGGCGGCCAGGTGGTGGGCGAGCACACGCTGCTCTTCGCCGCAGGCTCCGAGCACATCGCGCTGACCCATCGCAGCTTCGACCGCCGCGCCTATGCCACGGGGGCGGTGCGCGCCGCTTTGTGGCTGAAGGGCCGCAAGCCGTGCCTCTATTCCATGAACGACGTGCTGGGGCTGTGACGGTCTTTCCCGTCGCGCGGGCCGCCGAGACCGCGCCCGAACCCGGGCGGATCTCGGCGCTCATCACCGCGCGCGGCCGCATGCAACTGCGCTGGTACGCCCCCCGTGGGACGGACGCGCAGACGCCCCACACCCAGGACGAGATCTATGTGGTCGTGACCGGCAGTGGCTGGTTCCGCCGCGACGATACCCGCACCCCCTTCGGCCCGGGCGACGCCATCTTCGTCCCCGCCGGCGAGGCGCATCGCTTCGAGGACTTCACCGAGGACCTGGGCGTCTGGGTCATCTTCTACGGCCCGGAGGGCGGCGAGCATGGCTGACATCACCATCACCCCCCTGGCCCCGCGCCACCGTGCGGATTGGGAGCGGCTCTACGCAGGCTACGCCGAATTCTACAAGGTGACGCAGACGCCGCAGATGCGGGACACCGTCTGGGGATGGATCCATGACCCGGCCAATGAGGTGAACGCCGTGGTGGCCGAGGACGCCTCGGGCCGCGCCGTGGGCCTCGCGCATTACCGGGTCTTCGCCCGGCCGCTCTCGGCCAGCACGGGCTGCTTCCTGGATGACCTGTTCGTGGACCCCGGCCAGCGCGGCAAGCGCGTGGCCGATGCACTGCTGGAACACCTGCGCGCCCTGGCGCGGGAAAGGGGCTGGTCCACCGTCCGCTGGATCACGGCCGACGACAATTATCGCGGCCGTGGCGTCTATGACCGGGTGGCCAAGCGCACCTGGTGGATCACCTATGACATGGCCCCCTGACAGGGGGCGGGCGACATGAGCCCTTGGCAAGGCTCATGCCAGCGGAGCCGCTTCAGCCCTCCAACGGCCCGCGCGACCCGCCGATCATCGCCAGGAACTCGCGCCGCGTCGCGTCATTGCTGCGGAACTCGCCCAGCATGCGCGAGGTCACCATGGTGACGCCCGGCTTGTGGATGCCGCGGGTGGTCATGCACTGGTGCGCCGCCTCGATGACGACGGCCACACCCTTGGGCTTCAGCACGCTCTCGATGGTGTTCGCGATCTGCGCCGTCAGCTTCTCCTGGATCTGCAGGCGCTTGGCGTAGGTCTCGATCACCCGCGCCAGCTTGCTGATGCCGACCACGCGGCCGGATGGCAGGTAGGCGATGTGCGCCTTGCCGATGATGGGCACCATGTGGTGCTCGCAATGGCTTTCCAGGCGGATGTCGCGCAGCACGACCATCTCGTCATAGCCATCCGTCTCCTCGAAGGAGCGGGCGAGCATCTCGACGGGGTCATTGTCGTAGCCGGCGAAGAATTCCTCATAGGCGCGGGCCACGCGGGCGGGGGTGTCCACCAGGCCCTCGCGGTCGGGGTCGTCACCGGCCCAGAGCAGCAGGGTGCGCACGGCGGCCTCTGCCTCCGTGCGGCTCGGGCGGGCGATGGCGGTGGCCGTGCCGTCGGCAGGGAGGGGGGTCTTGGGCACCTGGATGTTCATCGGGACGGGTGTTCCTCGGTTCCGGCGGGCCCGGTGGGGCCGCGCCATCAATGTCAGGAAGCGATTTGGGGCCATGCCACGGAAGCGCAACCGCAGGGCGCCAGTCTTTCCGTTCCCGATACATGGGGACGGAAGGGGGGCTTTCACGCCCCCGGGGTCACTTCAGATCACCAGTTCGATCAGGAAGGGCCCCGGCCGCGCGAAGCTCTGCGCCATCATGTCCGCCACCTGGTCCAGCGTCGTGGCCGTCGCCGCCTCCACCCCCATGGACTGCGCGAGCTTGGCCCAGCCGATATCGGGGTTGCCCAGGTCCATCATGTCCATCGCCACCCGGCCGGGATTGGCGCCGACATTCTGATATTCACCGAGCAGAATCTGATACTTGCGGTTCGACAGCAGGATGGTCGTGACCGGCAGCTTCTCGCGCGCCTGGGTCCAGAGCGCCTGGACCGTGTACATCGCACTCCCATCGGCCTGCAGGTTGATCACCCGCCGCCCGCCGCCGCCGATGGCCGCACCCGTCGCCAGCGGCAGGCCACAGCCGATGGCCCCGCCGGTGATCTGCAGCCAGTCATGCGGCGGCGCGCCATGGGTGGCGGGG
>JBHYDO010000145.1:0-11527 GCA_051860645.1 Roseococcus sp. | reverse complement strand
GTCAAAAATCTCCTCCAAGGCGTCGTGTCAGTTCGGCCGCGGCCTGGGCCACGGCGGTGAGATGCGCGGCATGGGCCGCCTCGATGCGGGCGCGCGGCCCGGAGACTCCCAGCGCCCCGGCCAAGGCCCCATCCGCGCCGAAGACCGGGGCGGCGACGGCCGGCGTCTCCGGGTTGCGCTCGCCGAAGCTCGCCACCACGCCGAGGGCGCAAGGGTCGGGCGCCACCAGCACGCGCCCGCCGGTGCCGGCCGGCAGCGGCAGCAGGTCGCTGGCCGAAAGATCATCCCGGATCGGGCTCGGGCTGCGGACCCGCGCGAGGCGCAGGCGCTGCGCCCCCTGCCGCACCCAGAAGGAGGCGGTCTCGCCGCTTTGCGCCGCCAGCGCCTGGAGCACGGGGGGCAGCACCGCCTCGACGGGCTGGTCGCGCGCGTAGAGGCTGCCCCAGCGGAACAGCCGGGGGCCGAGCGCCCAGCGCCCATCCTCCAGCCGGACCACACAGCGGTGCCGCTCGAGCGAGGCAAGCAGCCGCAGGATGGTGCTCTTGTAGAGGCCGGTGCGTGCCGCAAGCTCGGCGAGCGGCAGGGCCGCCTCGCCTGCGCGGAAGGCGTCGAGGAGGGACAATGCCCGCTCGACGGCCGCGACTGGCGGTGCGGTGGCGGGCGTCGCGGTCGCGCCTGGCACCATGGCGGGCGCCTGGCCTGTGGATAGCGCGGACGGGCTGCGCCCGCCCTCGCTCCCCACAGGCCCATCAACGAACGAAGGATCTTCGATCTGCTTCATGGTGGACATCATCGTTCCGGTCTCTCCTCGGACAAATGGGTGTCCAGAGAAAACGGGTGCAGCTCACGAGGACCTGCGCGGCGCGCTGCTCGAGCTCCGCGAGACCTACAACACCACTTGGCTGATCGAACGGCACGGCTTTCAGCCGCCAAGCGCCGCCCGTCAGCTACAGCTTCCAACAGCGGCTCTCGCCGCGTAGCTTCATCATAGGTGTCCCAATAACCGCGGGCGGTACACAGGGTTGCCACGCTCGAGACCGCTCTCGCCGCACGAAAGGCTCCGGAGGTGCTCGAAGCTACCCGCGCGCTCATCGACCGCGTGGTCATTTCCCCACCCAAGGATCCTGGGAGCCCGCCCGGCATCGAACTGATCGGCCAGCTCCTCGCCATGCTGCAGGCTGGAGGCGCACATCTCTCCTTGGGGAATCCAGGCCTCAACGCCTCGGTCCTCCGTTCGCTCGAAAGTTCGGTAAAGGCGGGTTCGGGAGGGCGGAGCCATCCCCAGTGACGTAGAGCGCCCCCCCCTCAGCCCGGCTTGCGC
The DNA here is from genome assembly GCA_051860645.1 of Roseococcus sp. GTDB lineage: Bacteria > Pseudomonadota > Alphaproteobacteria > Acetobacterales > Acetobacteraceae > Roseococcus. The sequence continues at coordinate 10,206 of JBHYDO010000145.1, read as the reverse complement.
GCCTCGGCGCCGCCCGGTTCGCCCGGCAGGGCGAGGCCGGCGAGCGCCTGCCACACGCGCAGCACGAAGGCGTCGTCGCGCTGGCCGTGGCCGAGGGCGCGCTGCGCCACGAAGAGCTGCAGGGCCTGGGCGGCCAGCGGCACGGGCAGCGCGGCCTCGCGCGCCATGGCTTCGACGAGGCCGAGGTCCTTCACGAAGATATCGCCGGCCGAGAGGGGCGTGTCGTCGCCGGCCAGCACATGGGCCATGCGGTTCTCGAACATCCAGGAATTGCCGGCCGCGCTGGTGACGACGCCGTAGACGGTGTGCGGGTCGAGGCCGGCGCGCAGCGCCAGCGCCATGGCTTCCGCGCCGGCCGCGATGTGCACGCCCGCGAGAAGCTGGTGCACCACCTTCATCGCCGCGCCCTGGCCAGCCTCGGGGCCGAGGTTCCACACCTTGCCGGCGATGGCGTTGAGCACGGGCTTCGCGGCGGCGAAGGCGGCCTCGCTGCCGCTGGCCATCACGGTCATGCGGCCCTCATTCGCGGCGGCGGCGCCGCCCGAGACGGGCGCGTCGAGATAGAGCAGCCCACGCGTCGCGGCTTCGGCGGCCAGGCGCCGCGCGTCGCCGGGCGCCATGGTGGCCGAGCAGATCACCACGCCGCCGGGCGCCAGGCGCTGCGCCGCACCCGCGGGGCCGTAGAGGGCGGCCTCGGCCTGGGCGGCGTTCACGGTCAGCACCACCACGGCTTCCTGCCCGGGGTCGAGGTCGGCGCCCGTGGCCACGGCGCGGTTGCCGAAGGCGGCGCGGGCGCGCTCCGATGGGTCCACGCCGGTCACGTCCAGCCCGGCGCGCAGCGCGCTTTTCGCGGCACCCCCGCCCATGCTGCCAAGCCCGATGAAGGCGGTTTTCATGCGGCCATTCCTGTTGCCTGCGCGCGCGCCCAGACGGCGGTTGCCGCGGCCTCGCCCTCGCGCATCACCTCGTCCATGTCGCAGCGCGTGGGGCGGCCGTCTTCCACCACCAGCGCGCCCTCCACCACCACATGCGTCACGTCGCGCCCCATGCCGGTGTGGACCAGCGTGCCCAGCGGGTCGTTGTGCGGGATGAGGTTGGGGCGGCGCAGGCTGATCAGCGCGAGGTCCGCGCGCCAGCCCTCGCGCACTGCGCCGAGTTCGCCGGCATATCCGAGTGCGGCCGCGCCGGCCTCGGTGGCGGCGTGCAGCATGTGCTCGGGCTGCCAGGCGTCGTCCACGCCGCCGCGCTGGATGCGGCCCATGCACAGCCCCCAGCGCATCGCCTCGATCATGTCGCCGTGGCGGTTGTCGGTGCACAGGGTGAGGCGCGCGCCGGCCTCCACCAGCGCGCGCGTGGGCGCGTAGCGGCCGGAGGCGGCGTTGTTCTTCGGGATGTGCGCGACGTGCACGCGCGCCGCACCCAGGGCCGCGATGTCGCGCTCCGTCACATGGATGCAGTGGGCGGCCAGCAGGCGTTCGTCCAGTAGGCCCACCCGCGCCAGGAGCTCCACGGGCGTGCAGGCCTCGCGCTCGGCCACGCGGGCCAGTTCGGCGGGGCTCTGGCAGAGATGCGTCTGCACGGTGAGGCCGGTGCGCGCGGCCAGCGCCGCCACCTGGCGCAGCAGCGCCGTGGAGCAGGTGTCGGGCGCGTGCGGCGCGATCTGCGCGGTGATGAGGCCCCGCCCATGCAGCGTTTCGATGATGGCCTCCGCCTCGTCCAGCATGGCCGCGCCGATGGCGTCGCGGTGTTCCCAGCGCCCTTCCAGCACCGCGTCGAAATCCACGTCATGGATGCGGTTGCAGCCCACCACCCGCAGGCCGAGGTCGGCGATGGCCGGCAGGCTGTGCAGGGCGTGGACATAGACGTCGTTGAGGGTGGTGCAGCCGGACAGCATCGCCTCCAGTGCGCCGAGGCGTGCGAGTGCCACCGCCTCCATGGGCGTGAGCATCTGCGCCTGCGGCACGCCGCGCGTGTAGGAGGGGGCGAAGCCCATGTCCTCGGCCGTGCCGCGCACCATCACCAGCGCGCTGTGCAGGTGGGTGTTGATCAGGCCAGGGATGGCCAAATGCCCAGGCAGGCGCAAATGCCGCGTGGCGGTGGCGCCGGGCAGCGCGGGGCCAACATGCGCGAAGCGGCCGGCTGTGATGCCGAGCGTGGCATCGGTCATCGGCGGCTCGAAGGCGCTGGGGATGAGCGTGACGCCCTCGATCAGCAGGTCGAAATGAGTCAAGGCGTCCAGCTTTCGCGCGCGTTGAGCAGCTCGGGGTCGAAGCCGGCCAGGCGCTTGTAGCGCAGGGCGGTGTCGGTCAGTTCGTCGTGGCTGATCACCTCCTGCAACTCGGAAAAGCCCTGGGGCGCGCGGCGATGCACCTCCTCCAGGATGACGTCGGGGCCGAGGTCGCGGTTGGCGAGCGTCAGCTTGGCCGTGGGCGGGCGGCGCGCCGCCTCATAGGCCGCAAGTCCGTCCTCGATCCGCGCGGCGCGCGCCAGTTGCAAGGCCAGTTGCCGCGCGTCCAGCACGGCCTGCGAGGCGCCGTTGGAGCCGATGGGATACATCGGGTGCGCGGCATCGCCGAGCAGGGTCACTCGGCCCTCGCTCCAGCGCAGCAGCGGGTCGCGGTCCACCATGGGGAACTCATAGACGCGCTCGGCGCCGCGAATGAGGCCGGGCACGTCGAGCCAGCCCCAGTTCCAGCCCTCGTAGTGCGGCAGGAAGAGGTTGCGGTCGATCTCGCGGTTCCAGTCCTCGCGACCAGGGGCGGCATCGCTGCGCATCTCCGCAATCCAGTTGACCAGAGCGGTGCCGTCCGGGAGGTGCCGGATGGGGTAGCAGACGAATTTCTGGGCGTGGTGGCCGGCCTGCACCATCGTGGCGCCGGTCAGGTAGGCGGGCGCCACGGTGGTCGCCCGCCACAGCATGGCGCCCGACCAGGCAGGCGGCCCCTCGCCGGGGGCGAAATGCGCGCGGATGGCGGAATGGATGCCGTCAGCGCCGATCAGCGCCGCGCCACGGGCGGTGCCGCCTTCGGCCAGATGCGCAGTGACGCCCTCCGCATCCTGCACGAAGCCCATGACGCGCTGTCCGGTCGCGACGGCAATTCCACGCGCGCGGACGGTCGCCAGCAGCAGCATCTGCAACTCGCCGCGGTGGATCGAGTATTGCGGCCAGCGATAGCCGGCGGCCAGGCCACGGTCCTCGCGCCAGATGTCCTGGCCATGCGCGGAGACGTAGCGCAATTCGCGCGTGGCGACGCCGGTGGCGGCCAGGGCATCGCCCAGGCCCAGCTCCGTCAACTCGCGCACCGCATGCGGCAGCAGGTTGATGCCGACGCCGAGCGGCCGGATCTCGCGCGCCGCCTCCAGCACGCGGGGCGCGAAGCCGGCCGCGTGCAAGGCCAGCGCCGCCGTCAGCCCGCCGATGCCGCCGCCGGCGATGAGGATGGCCGGCCCCATCTCAGCCGATGGCGTGGCGCAGCCACTCCGCCCACATCAGCGCCGCCGCATCCTCGCCGCGCCGCGTGACCAGCTGGGCGCCCAGCGGCAGACCGCGCGGGCCAGTGCCGGCGGGGATGGTGACGCAGGGCGTGTGCAGCAGCGTCCAGAGCGTGTTGAAGGCGGGGATGCCGGTGAAATCCAGCCCCTCGGGCGCCTCGCCAGGGGCGGAGGGCGTCAGCACGGCGTCGTAGCCGGCGATGGCATCGGCGAAGGCGGCCTGGGCGGCGGCGAAGGCGGCGCGGCCCTCGGTCAGCTTCGCCGCCGGCTCGGCCATGGCCCAGTCCATGTTCGTGCGCATGACGGGGCTGAGCTGGGCGCGGGCGTGGTCCACCTCCCAGGCCAGGGCCTGCGCGCTTTCCATGTGCATGACATGCGCGTGCAGCGCGACGGCGGCGTCGAACACATCCGGCAGGTTCACCAGTGTCACGGTGGCGCCGGCGCGGCGGGCGGACTCGGCCACGCGCTCCATCAGGGCGAGCGTCTCGGGGGCGGCATCAGCCACCGGGCCCATCACCAAGGCGAGCTTCGGTGCGCGCGGGGCGCGGGCCGTCAGGTCGCCATGGTCCACCCCCGACAACGCCGACATGGCCAGCGCCGCATCGCCCACGCTGCGCGCCATGACGCCGATGGTGTCCAGGCTCTCGCTCATCACCTTCATGCCGCCCCGGTGCAGCGCGCCGAAGCTCGGCTTGAAGCCCACCGCGCCGCAATAGGCCGCGGGCCGGATGATGGAACCCGCGGTCTGCGTGCCGAAAGCGAGGTGCAGCATCCCCGCCCCCACGCCCGCCGCCGAGCCCTGCGAGGACCCGCCCGGCGTGTGGCGCGGGTTGTGCGGGTTGGTGGTGGCGCCCGGGAAGCGGGTCGCGAATTCGGTGGTGACGGTCTTGCCGGCGATGACCGCGCCGGCGCGGCGGGCCAGCGCCACGCAGGCCGCATCGGTGCGGGGCCGGTGCCCCGACCAGATGGGCGAGCCGTATTGCGAGGGCTGGTCGGCGGTGTCGATCACGTCCTTCACGCCCAGGAACAGCCCCGCGAGCTGGCCCTTGGCCGGGGCCGCGTCCACCGCCGCCGCCTGGCGCCGCACCAGGGCGGGGTCCAGGTGGACGAAGGCGCGCACCACGGGCTCGCGCCGCGCGATGACATCGAGCATCGCCTCCGCGAGATCCTGGGCCTTGAGGGTGCCGGCGGCGATCCGTGCTGCGGCGTCGGTGGCGGAGAGCGAGGCGGGATGGGTCATGATGAGAGGCTAATCCCGCCAAGCCCCCGCTGTGAACCATCCCCTGCCCTGCCCTATATGGGTGGATGGTCCATACCACCTCCCTCCCCTCCGGCGCGCTGCGGCACGAGCTGGGCGTGCTCCCGGCCGCCCTGCCCAGCGTGCCTCCCGCCGCGCTGGAGATCGCCTGGGAGGTGGCGCGCGAGGGGGCCTCGGCCGGGCATTGGGGGCCACCGCGGCTGCTGGTCTTCGCCGACGGGCGGGAAATCGCGCTCACCGACCCCGACGCCGCCGCTTGGGCCGAGGCCATGCAGCGCCATGCGGGACTCGATTCGCTGCACGGGGTGGCGCTTTGCCTCAGGCTGCTGGCGCTGGTCGAGGCCATGGCGCGGGCCGAATGGCTGCGGGGCTTCTTCGCCATCGGCCGGCGCGGCGTCGAGTTCCACCCGCTGCTGCTGGCCGCGGCGGCGCGCGCGCCGATCGACGCCACCGGGCGTTTCGAGGATTGCGCAATGCGTGGCATCCTGTCGCGCACGTTGCCTTCGGACGCCCCTCCCCAGACCCCGCGGGCCCACGCGCCCGCCTGACGAAAGGCCCGCCCATGCCCCGCGCCGCCGCCATGCTCCTGCCCGCCCTGCTGCTCGCGGGCTGCGCCGCAGGCTTCGGCCCGCCCGAGCCCGCACCCGGCGCGCGCAGCACCAACCCCCAGGTGGTCGCAGCCTGCCGCAGCGAGGCGGCGGCCGTCATCACCCGCCAGGACCGTGGCCAGCTGATGCGCGAGGATGAGCGCAACAGCCGCCTCGGCTCCGACACCACCGGCCCGCTGGGCTTCCGCGCGCCGATCGACCGGATGAGCCGGGAATTCCGCTTCGAGCAGCTGGTCGAGGAATGCGTGCGGCGCAACGCCCAGGCCAGCGCGCCCGCCCCGGCCGCCGCCGCGCCAGGCCGCTGACCTGGCCGCCTTCGGCGCGCTGAGCCGCGCCCTCTCCCACCGCGACGCGCGCATCTTCTTCTCCGCCAGCCTCACGGCCTGGACAGGGCTGTGGATGCACCGCATCGCCGTCATGTGGCTGGCGTGGGAGCTGACGCACTCGGCCTTCTGGGTCGGCATGGTGGCCTTCTGCGACCTGGCGCCGGCGGTCGTCTTCAGCCCCATTGCCGGTGCCGTGGCCGACCGCATGAACCGGGTGCGCCTGACCATGATCGCGCAGAGCGTGATCGGCCTGCAGGCGGGCGGCATCGCGCTGCTGGTGGCGACGGACAACATCGGCATCGAGATCCTGCTGGTCTTCGAGGTGGTGGGCGGCATCGCGGCCAGCTTCGCCCAGCCCGCCCGCCAGGCGCTGATGCCCGGCCTCGTGCCGCGCGCCGACCTGCCGGCGGCCGTCGCCGCGAATTCGCTGACCTTCAACGTGGCGCGCTTCCTGGGGCCGGCCATCGCGGGGCCGATGATCGCGGTGGGCGGCGTGGTCCCGGCCCTGCTGTGCAACATGGCGGCCTATGCCATCGCGTCGGCCAGCCTGCTGACCATGCGGGTGGACCCGGACCATGTGCGCGGCCATGCCTCCGGCGCCTCGCTCTTCGCCGACACGCTGGAGGGCATGCGCTACGCCTCTCAGCACCCTGGCATCGGGCCCATTCTCGCCTTCGCCGGCATCACGGCCATCCTGCTGCGCGGGGTGCAGGAGGTGCTGCCGCCCTATGTGGACCGGCTGTTCGGCCAGGGGGCCGCGGGGCTGGCGCTGCTGACGGCGGCCATCGGCGTGGGCGCCCTGGTGGGCGGGCTGTGGGTCGCCTCGCGCGGGCGGCTGGAGGGGACGACGCGGCTGGCCGTGGTGGGTGTCACGCTGCAGGCCGGCGTGGCGGCGGCCTTCGTCGCGACCGGCAACTTCGCCTTCGCGGTGCTGTGCGGCGCGCTTTACGGCGCCTGCGCCACCATGCATGGGATTTCGGTGCAGACGCTGTGCCAATCGGCATCGCTCACCCGCATGCGCGGGCGGACGCTGGCGCTGTGGGGGCTCATCACACGCGCCTGCCCGGCACTCGGCGCGCTGATCCTGGGCGCCTCGGGCGAGCTGTTCGGCATGCGGGTGCCGACGCTGGTGGCGGCCACACTTGCCTTCCTTGTCTGCGTCTGGGCGGTGACACGCATGCGCGACTGGGCCAAGGAGCTGGAGAACCCCCAATGAGGAGAGACTTGCCATGCTGAACGCCGCGATCGTGGGAATGGGCCGCTGGGGCCAGACGCTGGTGGACAGCGTGCAGGGCCGCAACGATGCGGGGCTGCGCTTCATCGCCGGCAGCACCGGCACGCGCAGCAAGGCCGAGGCCTATGCGACGCAGAAGGGCATCGCGCTGTTCGACAGCTACGACCAGGTGCTGTCCCACCCCGAAGTGCAGGCCGTGGTGCTGGCCACGCCGCACGCCCAGCACGCCGAGCAGGTGATCGCGGCCGCCGCCGCGGGCAAGCATGTCTTCGTGGAGAAGCCCTTCACCCTGACCAAGGCCAGCGCGGAAGCCGCCGTCGCTGCCTGCGCCCGCGCGGGCGTGGTGCTCGCACTCGGCCACAACCGCCGCTTCCTGCCGGCAGTGGCCGAGATGAAGGCGATGCTGGACAGCGGCAAGCTCGGCACGCTGCTGCATGTGGAGGGCCAGTTCAGCGGCCCGGGCGGCTTCGCCTACAAGCCCGGCGCCTGGCGCGCCGACCGCGCCGAGAGCCCGCTGGGCGGCATGGGCGGCATGGGCATCCACATGGTGGACATGATCATCCACCTGGCCGGGCATTTCCGCGACGTGCGGGTGCTGAGCCATGCCCGCGTGCTGCCCACCATCGACGACACGACCGCCATGCTGGCCAGCCTGCGCAGTGGCGCCACGCTGACCTTTGCCACCCTGGCGGCCTCTCCGCGCTTCTGGCGCGTGGCGCTGTTCGGCACCGAGGGGCTGGTCGAGTTGCGCGGGCATGAGCAGTTGTTCTTCCGCGCCCGTGAGGGCGGGGAGGAATGGACGCGCGATTTCCCCGTGACCGACATCGAGGCCGCGGAGCTCGAAGCCTTCGCCGCCGCCGTCGCCGGCGGGCCGGCCTATCCGCTGCCGGTGGAGGAGGCGATCCATGGCGTGGCTGTCTTCGAGGCGATGATGGGGGCCGCGGCCTCGGGCAGCGCCTACGCGGTCGCCTGAGGCGGCGCAGCCGTGATGTCCCCAGGCGGCTCCGCCGCGGCAGGGTGAAGTGGCTCAGCCCGGGACGAAGGTCGCCTCCTTCGTCCCGCCATGGGTGTAGCTGCCGGTCACGCTGCCGCTCATCTGCATCCAGGTGTGGGTGTAGAACATCCACCAGCCCTTGACATTGATGCCGAAATTGGTGGCCTTGAAGACGCCGCTGCCCCCCATGCCGTCCATATAGGTGGAGGGCTGGACCTCGAAGAAGTCCTGTTCGCCATAACCGGTCTTGAGCTGGTCGTGCTGCGCCAGCGTCTGCGCGAGGCCGCCGCCCGTGCCGCTCGCCTTGTTCGCGTGCATGACGAGGCAGCCGCCATCCCCGCCCTGGGAACCGACACCGAGCGAGCAGCCATCCATGTTGGCGGTGAACATGATGCGCGACTGGTTGGTCAGCATGCCGGGCGTCACGTCGTTCTGCTTGTAACCCACCCAGAAGATGGGGACTTTTTCGCCCGGCCCGCAGGACGAGGTATCGGTGGTGAGGTAGAAGACCTTCCCGCCCGGCGAATTCACGATCTTGGGGCTGCCGGCCATTTCCTGGATGGTGACGACATGCGGCCGGCTTTCCGAGATCTTCACGCCGCCATCGAAGAACTGGCATCGCAGGATATGCTTCTTCATGAAACCGAGCGGGTCCGACACGAAATCCGAACGGTCCGACATGGCGGCCTCTCCCTGTGGTTGCATGACGCTAGGGCATTTCTTCCACCCCAGCCAAGACCAGCCGCCTTCCGCACTCAGGCCGGGCGGGTTACACGCGGGGGACCACCACAGGCAGGAGGACCTCCGCTTCATGAGCAAGATCAACCGGACCGGCAGCAACGAGATTCTCTCGTCCGCCGTCGAATACCACAACTTCGTCTACCTCGCGGGCATGACCGCCGATGACCTGACGCAGGACATCACCGGCCAGACCCGCCAGGTGGTCGCCAAGATCGACGCGATGCTGGAGGCCAACGGCACCGACAACACCCGCCTGCTGCAGGCGCAGATCTGGCTGAAGGACATCCGCGACCGCGACGCCATGAACAAGGTGTGGGTCGAGTGGCTCGGCACCGCCGGCCGCCCGGCGCGCGCCTGCGTGGAAGCCAACATGGCCAGCCCGCGCCACCTGGTCGAGATCATGGTCACGGCCTGCAAGTAACGGCCGCCTTCGCCGTCTCGGCTGGACAGAACAGCCGGGGCGGCTTTTTCCCTGCCCATCCCTCATGACTGACCGATGCCCAATTTTGGCAGAAAAAGGGCAGGAATATGGCGGCGATCCTGGGGATGAGGCCGGGATTTTACCCTCCACGCACTGTGTCTTCTGTGCCGCAACACTGTGACATGACCTTGGGTTGAGCCGCCTCCTAGGACACACGTCCTTATTTCGCACGCGGCACCCCCCGGCATCCGTCGAATCACGCCACATTGCGCCATGTATCGATCGCGCGGGTTGCCCCCCGCGCAACCGCCGCATACCCAAATTGCATCAGCCGGCGATATCCGTCGGCCTGGGTCCAGGAGGGATCGAAATGCGCCTTGTGGCCGCCATATTCGCCACCTGCCTCGCCCTCTCCTGGGCGCCCGCCGTGGAAGCCGCACGTGGCGACGCCCGCACCGAGACGCGCAATCCGGGCCCCACCACCAGGCCCGCCACGAGCCGTCCGCCGCCGGCGCGCACCTCCTCCAGCCAGCGCGCCACGCTGCGCCCAAGCCCTGGCATTTCCTGCGTGCCCTATGCGCGCCAGCTCACCGGCATGAACATCAGCGGCAATGGCCGCGAATGGTGGCACAACGCGGCCGGACGCTATGCCCGCGGCCAGCGGCCCGAGCGCGGCTCCGTCCTCTCCTTCCCCGCCTCGGGCGGCATGCGGCACGGCCATGTGGCGGTGGTCTCGCGCGTGGTGGATGCGCGCGTCATCGAGATCGACCACGCCAATTGGGGTGGCCCGGGCATCCGTCGCGGCTCGGTGATGCGCGGCGTGCGCGTGATGGACGTCTCCGACGCCAATGACTGGACGCGGGTGCGCGTTCAGGTGGGCTGGAGCGCCGAGGCTTTCGGCCGCGTCTATCCGACCCATGGGTTCATCCACAACCGTCCCCACGGCGCGGGCGAGATGCTGGCCGAACGCACGTCGGCGCCGCCCGCCGCGCGCACCCGCACCGAGCCGGCGCGGCGGCAGGCCACGCGCCAGCCGGCGCAGGCGGCGGTCCGCGGCACGACGCCCACGCGCGTCGCGAACCGGCCGGTCCAGCAGGCCAGCGCCGCCCGCTGAAGGGCGGGGTTGGGGGCG
>JBHYDO010000144.1:0-11646 GCA_051860645.1 Roseococcus sp. | reverse complement strand
GCGCCGATGATCTACGTGCTGAGTGTGGTGGCCGTCGTCTACACCAGCCTGGTGGCGATGGCGCAGGAGGACATGAAGAAGCTCATCGCCTACTCCTCCGTGGCGCATATGGGCATCGTGACGCTCGGAATCTTCACCTTCAACCAGCAGGGCATCGAGGGCGCGCTCTTCACCATGCTGGCGCATGGCGTGGTCTCGGGCGCCTTGTTCCTCTGCGTGGGCGTGCTCTACGACCGCGAACACACGCGCGAGATCGCCCGCTATGGCGGGGTCGCCAAGATCATGCCGGCCTACGCGCTGGTGTTCATGCTGTTCACCATGGCCTCGGTAGCGCTGCCGGGCACGGCCGGTTTCCCGGGCGAGTTCCTCGTCATCGTCGGCGCCTGGGCGGTGAACCCCTGGGTCGCGCTGGGCGCCGCCACGGGGATGGTGCTGGGCGCCTGCTACATGCTGCGTCTGTATCGTGGTGTCGCCTTCGGCCGAATCACGCGGGATGACCTCAAGCGCCTGCTCGACCTCAGCCCGCGCGAATACGTGGTGTTCTCGCCGCTGATCGTGCTGACGCTCTGGATGGGCGTCTACCCGCAATCCTTCCTCTCCTTCTTCTCGGCGACGGTGGCGCAGATGGTGGCCCAGCATCAGGCTGCCATCGCCGCCGCATCGCGCTACGCGGGGCTGTAAGCCATGAACTGGACCCTCGCCCTGCCGGAGATCGTGCTGGCACTCTCTGGCCTCGCCATACTGGTAGCGGGCGTCATTCCCCGCCGGGACATGACCTTCCCCTGCACCATGCTGGTGATGGGTGCCTTCCTGCTCTCGGGCGCCCTCGTGCTTGCGGCACCCGATGGGTTGGCCTTCGGCGGGCAGTACATTTCCGACGCCTTCGCCCGCTTCATGAAGGTGCTGGTGCTGGCGGGTGCCGCCCTCGCGCTGCTGCTCGCGCTGGACTGGAACCGCGCGGAGGGGCTGGCGCGCTTCGAATACCCTGTTCTCGTGCTGTTCGCGACGCTGGGCATGATGGTCATGATCTCGGCGAATGACCTGATGAGCCTGTATCTGGGGCTCGAACTGCTCTCGCTGCCGCTCTACGTCATCGCGGCCTTCGACCGCGACAACCCGCGCAGCTCTGAGGCCGGGTTGAAATACTTCGTGCTCGGCGCGCTCTCCTCCGGGCTGATGCTCTACGGCATGTCGTTGGTCTACGGCTTCGCCGGCTCCACCAATTTCGGCCAGCTGGCCGAGGCGCTGTCGAACCCGGCCATGGTCTCGCCCGGCGTCATCGTCGGCATCGTCTTCATCATCACCGGCCTGTGCTTCAAGGTGGCCGCCGTGCCCTTCCACATGTGGACGCCTGACGTCTACGAGGGCGCGCCCACCAGCGTCGTCGCGTATTTCGCGACGGCGACCAAGGTGGGCGCCATCGCCGCCATCGTCCGCGTGCTGTCCGGTCCCTTCGGGGGCGCGGTGGACCAGTGGCAGCAGGTGATCGTCGTCGCCTCGATTGCCTCCATGATCCTGGGCGCCTTCGCCGCCATCGGGCAGACCAACATCAAGCGGCTGATGGCCTATTCCTGGATCAGCCACACGGGCTTCGTGCTGATGGGCCTCGCCGTCGGCGGGGAAAGCGGGCTGCGTGGCGTGCTGATCTACACGCCCATCTACCTGACCATGAGCCTAGGGGCCTTCGCCGTGCTGGTGGCGATGCGCCGTAACGGCCGCTCGGTCGAGAACATCCAGGACCTGGCTGGCCTCGGCCGCAGTGACCCGGCCATGGCGCTGGGCATGGCGATCTTCATGTTCTCCATGGCCGGCATCCCGCCGATGTCTGGCTTCTTCGCGAAGCTCTACGTGCTCCTGCCGGCCGTGGAAGCCGGTTTCTGGATCATGGCGGTGGTGGCGGTGCTCTCCTCTGTTGTGTCCGCGTACTATTACCTGCGCGTGGTCAAGGTGATGTATTTCGACGCCTCGGTGGGGGCGCTGGACGCCCGCACGGCCGGAGTCTCCTTCGTGCTTGCGGGAACCGGGCTCTTCACCCTGTTCTTCTTCCTGATGCCCGCGCCGCTTCTGGCGGCGGCGCGCTTGGCCGTGGCGGCGCTGATCGGGTGAGGGGGATCGCCTGGCGGCTCTCCATCGAGGAGAGCCTGACCAGCACCCAGACCTTGGTCGCCGCTCGGGCCGAGGCGGGCGAACCCGCCGGCCTCGCCGTCATGGCGCGCCTGCAGACCGCCGGGCGTGCGCGGGCCACGCGGCAATGGGCCTCGCGGCCCGGCAACCTTGCCATTTCCATCCTGGTCCGCCCCGATGCGTCGGCGCGCGAGGCCGGGAGGTTCGCCCTCCTGGCTGCAGTCGCCCTCCACCAGGCCGCCAGCCCGCACGCCCCGGTGCGACTGCGCTGGCCCAATGACCTGCTGCTGGAAGGCGCCAAGGTCGCGGGCATCCTGACCGAGGCATCGCTGCAGCCGGACGGCGGGCTCGCGCATGTCATCTTCGGCATCGGTGTGAACCTAGCCCATGCGCCGCCGGTCGAGGGGCGCACCACCGCATGCCTTGGGCCCATCCCGCCCGAGACCTTCGCCTGGCAGTTGCTGGACGCGCTGGGCCATTGGCTGGACGTGCAGGCGCGCGAGGGCTTCGGCCCCATCCGCGCCGCCTGGGAAGCGGCAGGCCCGCCGCGCGGCACGCCCCTGTCCGTGCGGCAGGGCGACAGCGCGCGCCAGGGGCGCTACGAAGGCCTCACCGCCGAGGGTGCCCTGCGCCTGATGACGGAGGAAGGCCTGCAAACCTTCCATTCGGGCGAGTTGGGGGAAGGCTGAATGCTTCTGGCGGTGGATGCGGGCAACACGAATGTCGTCTTCGCGGTGCATGACGGCGCCGAGTGGCGCGGGCGCTGGCGCATCGCGACCGACCCCGACCGCACCAGCGACGAATACGCCGTCTGGCTGCTGACGCTGATGCAGCTTGCGGGGCTTCGTCCGGCCGATGTCACGCGCTGCACCATCGGCACGGTGGTTCCCGCCGCGCTCTATAATCTTCGCCGCCTCAGCCGAGACTGGTTCGGAACGGAGCCGCTGATCGCGCGCTCCAGCCTCGACTGGGGCTTCCACATCGACGTGGAACGGCCGCAGGAGGTGGGGGCGGACCGTCTGCTGAACTCGCTGGCCGCGCACCATCACTACAAGGGCCCGCTCATCGTCATCGACTTCGGCACGGCCACCACCTTCGACGTTGTGGCGGCCGATGGCGCCTATCTGGGCGGCGTGATCGCGCCGGGCATCAACCTCTCCATCGAGGCGCTGCACCGTGCGGCCGCGCGCCTGCCGCGCATCGGCATCGGCCGGCCACAATCGGCCATCGGGCGCGACACGGTGGCGGCCATGCAGTCGGGCATCTTCTGGGGCTATGTGGGCCTCATCGAGGGCATCGTCTCCCGCATCCGGGGAGAAGCGGAACTGCCCGACATGAAGGTCATCGCCACCGGCGGCCTCGCACCCCTGCTCGCCGAGGGCACCACCATGATCAGCCGCGTGGACCAGGATATCACCCTTGAGGGGCTGCGCCTGTTGGCAGCACGCAACCCCACCCCCATCTCTCATAAAGACCTCATGTGACGAATCCCCAAATCATGGACGACCTCGCCTTCATCCCCCTCGGTGGCACCGGGGAAATCGGGATGAACCTCAACGTGTATCGCTGCGATGGCCAGTTGCTGGCCGTGGACTGCGGCATCGGCTTTGGCGGCCCGGACAACCCGGCCGTGGACATCATGGTGCCCGACCCGGCCTGGCTGGCCGAACGGCGCGACATGCTGCAGGCGCTGGTGATCACGCACGCGCACGAGGACCATGTGGGTGCCGTGGTGCACCTGTGGCCCGCGCTGCGCTGCCCTGTCATCGCCGGGCCCTTCGTCTCGGCGGTGCTGCGGCGCAAGCTGGCCGAGGCCGGGCTGTCGCAGGAGGTGCAGATCATCACCATCCCGGCCCCTGGCCGGCGGACCTTTGGCGCCTTCGACCTCGAATTCCTGCGCGTCACGCATTCGGTGCCCGAGGCCAGCGCGGTCGCCATCCGCACGCGGCACGGCCTCATCGTGCATACCGGCGACTGGAAGCTCGACCCCTATCCGCTGATCGGCCCGCCGACCGACGAGGCGGGCTTCGCGCGACTGGGTGCGGAGGGCGTGCTGGCCATGGTGTGCGACAGCACCAACGCCATGGTGGAGGGCCATTCGGGCAGCGAGGCCGATGTGCGGCGCAACTTCGCGGCCCTCATCCGTGGGCTGAAGGGGCGGGTGGCCGTCAGTTGCTTCTCGACCAACCTCGCGCGCATCGAGAGCATCGCGCTCGCCGGCATCGCGGCGGGGCGGGATGTGGCGCTGTTCGGCCGCTCCCTGCGCAACTCCGTGCAGGCGGCGCGCGAGTGCGGCTACCTCGACGCCGTGCCCGACTTCGTCCCGGAAGAGGATGCGGGCTCGATTCCCGATGACAACCTGCTGATCATCTGCACCGGCAGCCAGGGCGAGGAACGCAGTGCGCTTGCCAAGATCGCGGGCGACACGCACCCCAATATTTCCCTGGGCGAGGGCGACACGGTCATCTTCTCCTCCCGCATGATCCCGGGCAATGAGCGCGCGATTCTTCGCGTCCAGGATGAACTCTCGCGCCGCGGCGCCCGGGTGATGACGGCCGACGACCATGCCGTGCACGTCTCCGGCCATCCGGCGCGCGACGAGCTGAAGCGGCTCTACGCCCTCGTGAAGCCGCGCTTCTCCATCCCCGTGCATGGCGAGTGGCGGCATTTGTCCGAACACGCGGCCCTCGCGCGCGACTGCGGCGCCGAACCGATCCTCATCGAGGATGGCGATGTGGTGCGCCTCAGCGGCAACCGGCCGGAGGTGGCGGGGAGCGTGCCGGTGGGGCGTCTCGCGGTGGACGGCAACCGGCTGCTGCCTTTGCAGGGCGGCGTGATCGGCGCGCGCAAGCGGATGTTGTTCAACGGAATCGTGATGGCGAGCGTGGCGGTCGACGTGGACGGCAAGGTCATGGGCAAGCCCCGCGTCTCGGCGCCCGGCCTGTTCGACCATGACGGGCCGGAGCACCAGCAACTGGCCGACGAACTGGCCCGCGGCATGAACGATCTGCCCAAGGGACTGCGCCGCGAGGACGAGGCTCTGACGGAGGCCGCGCGCGGCGTGCTGCGCCGGGCGCTGGGCCGGCGGCTGCGCAAGCGGCCCAATGTCGAAGTCCACCTGCTGCGGGTTTGAGCCATGTTCTCCATGGGTTGGTTCATCAGCTTCGTGGTGTTCGCCCTCGTGTGGTGGACCGTTCTGTTCTGCGTCCTGCCGGTCGGCGTGAAGCCCGACCCGGATGGAGATGTTCAGGCCGGCGGTTGGCGTGGCGCGCCGACACGACCCATGATTTGGCGGAAGCTTGTGTGGACAACGCTGATTTCCGTCGTGGTCTGGGCGGCCATCATCGCGCTGGTGGACAGCAATTTGATCAGCTTTCGCGACGAATGGCTGGCGATCCCGGACTGAGGGACTGCGGCGCTCTGCACAAAAAAAAGGCGGCTGCCAGCTCTTTGCCAGCTTGCCGCCTGCGTTTCGGGCAACTCGATCGCGTTGCCCAGTTTTTCGCCGTCTCTAGTCCCGTTTTGCCGTTGAGCGACGCCGGGCCTTTGCGGCATTTTCCACTTCAGAGAGAGGGCTTTCCTCTTTCTGCCGTGTGACTGGCGTTTCCTCCCTTAACTTAGGGCCGCCTCCTTTCGGGGGTGGCCCTTTCTTTTTTGTAACCCATCGTGTGATCGCCCATCAAGACATTTCCGGCAATAATTCGATGCTGCGACGCAGCATTCTTGCGCGGATGGTTCGTCCGGACGCTCCATCCACGATGGCCAGGCGCCCCCCGTGCGTTGCGCCGCCGTGCCTGTTCGCGCTTCCTCCCATGCTCGCGCCGTTCGCCTGTCACGCTGATTTGAGGCGCCGCTGATCTGCGCTACAGCATCTGCGGCCCGCCTTCCGCCGACCGGACGGGCCCGCCGCGACCTCCCAGGGGAATCCGACATTGCGCCTCACCCGTGCCTTCCTGCCCACGCTCAAGGAAACCCCGGCCGAGGCGCAGATCGTCTCGCACCGCCTCATGCTGCGGGCGGGGCTGATCCGGCAGACCTCGGCCGGCATCTACACTTGGCTGCCCGCGGGGCTGCGCGTGCTCAACCGCGTGGCGAAGATCGTGCGCGAGGAGCAGGACCGCGCCGGCGCGCAGGAGGTGCTGATGCCCACCATCCAGCCCGCCGAACTCTGGCAGCGCTCGGGACGCTACGAGGATTACGGGAAGGAGATGCTGCGCATCCGCGACCGGCATGACCGAGAGATGCTGTTCGGCCCCACCAACGAGGAAATGATCACCGACGTGTTCCGCGGCTACGCCACGTCCTACCGGGACCTGCCGCGCAACCTCTACCACATCCAGTGGAAGTTCCGTGACGAGGTGCGCCCGCGCTTCGGCGTAATGCGCGGCCGCGAATTCCTGATGAAGGACGCCTACTCCTTCGACCTGACGGCCGAGGGCGCGCGCCACAGCTACCGCCAGATGCTCTACGCCTATCTGCGCACCTTCCAGCGGATGGGCCTGCGCGCCCTGCCCATGCGCGCCGACACCGGCCCCATCGGCGGCAATCTCAGCCATGAATTCATCATCCTGGCTGAAACGGGCGAGAGCACCGTCTTCTACGACAGCGAACTGGAGCAGATCGACTGGGCCGGTGCCGATTTTGACTTCGACAGCCAGGCCGACATGGAAAAGTGCTTCGACCTCGCCACCTCGCGCTACGCCGCCACCGAGGAAATGCAGGACGAGGCCGAATGGGCGAAGGTGCCCGCCGAACGCCAACGCACCGGGCGCGGCATCGAGGTCGGCCACATCTTCTATTTCGGCACCAAGTATTCCCAGCCCATGGGCCTCTCCGTCGCCGGACCCAACGGCGAGGCGGTGGTGCCGGAGATGGGCAGCTATGGCATCGGCGTCTCGCGCCTGGTGGCGGCGCTGATCGAGGCGAACCACGACGATGCCGGCATCAAGTGGCCGGATGCGGTGGCCCCCTGGAAGCTCGCCATCCTCAACCTCAAGCCGGGCGACGCCGCCTGTGATGCCCTGTGCGAGAAGCTGCACGCCGCCCTGCCGGGCGAGGCGATCTATGACGACCGCCCCGAGCGCGCGGGGGTGAAGTTCAACGATGCCGACCTCATGGGCTTCCCCTGGCAGGCCATCATCGGCCCGCGCGGGGCGGCCACCGGCCGCGTCGAACTCAAGCGCCGCATGACGGGCGAGCGCCTCGAATGCGCCTTCGATGAGGCGCTGGCCAGGTTGGGGTCCTGATGTTCAACGCCTTCGAGCGCACCGTTGCGGCGCGGTACCTGCTCTCGCGCAAGAGTGACCGCTTCACCTCCGTGATCGCGACCTTCTCCTTCCTCGGCATCATGCTGGGGGTGGCGACGCTGATCATCGTGATGTCGGTGATGGGCGGGTTCCGGCAGGAATTGCTCGGCCGCATCCTGGGGCTGAACGGCCATATGGGCGTCTACGCGGCCGAACGCGGGAACCTGACGGAGTTCGACGCCGTCGCCGCCACCATCCGCCGCGTGCCTGGCGTCGTCACCGCGACGCCGGTGGTGGAGGGGCAGATCCTCATCACCAGCGAGGGCGGTGGCGCCACGGGCGGCCTGGCGCGCGGCATCCGCCCCGAGGATCTGCGCGCGCGCGCCATCATCGCAAACAACATCCGCGCCGGCAGCCTGGATCGCTTCGAGGGGGATGACGTGGTCGCCATCGGCACGCGGCTGGCTCTTCGGCTGGGCGTCGGCGTGGGAGACCGGGTCACGCTGGTCAGCCCGCAGGGGCGCACCACCGTCATCGGCACGGTGCCGCGGCTGCGCGCCTATCGTGTGGCGGCGCTGTTCGAGGTGGGGATGAACGAGTACGACAGCAGCTATGTGTTCATGCCGCTGCCGGCCGCCCAACTCTACTTCCAGACCGGCGACGCGGCCACGCAGGTGGAGGTCTTCGTGCAAGACCCCACGCGCGTGCGCGCCGTGAACCTCGCCATCCGCGCCGCCCTCGACCGTCCGGTGCGCATCCTCGACTGGCAGGACGCCAATTCCAGCTTCTTCGCCGCCGTGCAGGTGGAGCGGAACGTGATGTTCCTGATCCTAACGCTCATCATCATCGTGGCGGCCTTCAACATCATCTCCTCGCTGATCATGCTGGTGAAGGACAAGGGGCGCGACATCGCGGTGCTGCGCACCATGGGGGCGACGCAGGGCGCCATATTGCGCATCTTCCTGATGTGCGGCGCGCTGATCGGCGTGGTCGGCACCACGCTGGGGTTTGCGCTGGGCGTCGTGTTCTGCCTGAACATCGAGAGCATAAGGCAGTTCATCCAGACACTGTCCGGCACCGAGCTGTTCAGCGCGGAAATCTACTTCCTGACGCAGCTTCCCGCCGTGCTCAACTGGCGCGAGGTGGCGCAGGTGGTGGCACTCGCCCTCTCGCTCTCGCTGCTGGCCACGATCTACCCCTCCTGGCGCGCCGCTCGGACCGATCCGGTGGAGATGCTGCGCAATGAGTGAGCCCCTGCGTCTCGCCGGCGTCGGGCGCCGCTACCGCACCGAGGCCAGCACGCTGGAGGTGCTGCGCGAGGCCGACCTGACGCTGGCCCGCGGCGAGATCGTGGCGCTGGTGGCTCCCTCGGGCACCGGCAAGTCCACCCTGCTGCATTTGGCCGGCCTGCTGGAACGCCCCGACAGCGGCGAGGTCTTCATCGAGGGCCAGGCGGCGGGCACGCTGGATGATGGCGCGCGCACGGCCATCCGGCGCAACACCATCGGCTTCGTCTACCAGTTCCACCACCTGCTGGCGGAGTTCACGGCGGTGGAGAACGTGATGCTGCCGCAGATGACGGCGGGCGTGGCGTCGGGCGCCGCGCGGCGGCGGGCGGCGGAGCTGCTGGAGATCTTCGGCCTCTCCTCGCGGCTGGACCACCGGCCGGGCAAGCTCTCGGGCGGCGAGCAGCAGCGCGTGGCCATCGCGCGCGCCCTGGCCAACGGCCCAGCGATCCTGCTGGCCGACGAACCCACGGGCAATCTGGATGCCGCCACCGCCGGCCGGGTCTTCGACGAATTGCTGGCCGAGGCACGGGGCAGGGGCCTCGCCGCGCTCATCGCCACGCACAACCCCGAATTGGCCGCGCGGATGGACCGCAAGGTGACGCTGCGCGACGGGCGCATCATCCCGGGCTGAGGCGGTGGACAGCGGGGCCGCGCCGCCCCACCTTTCGCTGCAATGCCAGGAAGGAAACCAAACATGGCCGACTACCCCAATGTCCAGCTCCACATCGCCGGCCAATGGCGCGATGGCGAGGGCGGCAAGAAGATCGACGTGCTGAATCCCGCGAACGAGGAAGTGGTGGGCACCGTCGCCCACGCCTCCGTGCGCGACCTCGACGCCGCGCTGGAGGCCGCCGATCGCGGCTTCAAGGCCTGGCGGAAGACCAGCCCCTATGAGCGCAGCAAGACCATGCGCAAGGCCGCCGACCTGCTGCGCGGCCGCGCCGATGCGATCGCGCGCCTGATGACGCTGGAGCAGGGTAAGCCCGTCGCCGAGGCCAAGATGGAAATCATGGCCGCCGGCGACATCATCGAATGGTTCGCCGAGGAATCGCGCCGCACCTATGGCCAGGTGATCCCCGCCCGCGGCGAGGGCATCTACCAGCTCGCCATCAAGGAGCCGGTGGGGCCGGTCGCGGCCTTCACCCCCTGGAACTTCCCGATCAACCAGGTGGTGCGCAAGCTCTCCGCGGCGCTGGCCGCGGGCTGCTCCATCATCGTGAAAGCGCCGGAGGAGACGCCGGCCAGCCCGGCCGAGCTCATCAAGTGCTTCCTGGAAGCGGGCGTTCCCGGTGACGTGATCGGCCTCGTCTATGGCGTGCCGAGCGAGATCAGCAGCTACCTCATCGCGCACCCGACCATCCGCAAGGTGACCTTCACCGGCAGCACGCCGGTGGGCAAGATGCTGAGCGCCATGGCCGGCCAGCACATGAAGCGCGTGACCATGGAACTGGGCGGCCATGCGCCCGCCATGGTGTTCGACGACGCCGATGTGGAGCACGCGGCCAAGACGCTCGCCATGGCCAAGTTCCGCAATGCAGGCCAGGTCTGCGTGAGCCCGACGCGCTTCCTGGTGCAGGAGAAGGTGTACGACCAGTTCGTCGCCAGCTTCGTGGGCCATGCGAAGTCCATCCAGGTGGGCGACGGCCTCGCCGCCGGCACCACCATGGGCCCGATGGCCAATGAGCGCCGCGTGCCGCAGATGGAGACCCTGCTTGCCGACGCGACCAGCAAGGGTGCGGAGATCGTCACCGGCGGCAACCGCATCGGCAACAAGGGTTATTTCTTCGAGCCGACCGTCGTGGCGGGTGTGACCACCGACATGCGCGCCATGAACGAGGAGCCTTTCGGCCCCGTCGCCCTCATGCGTCCCTTCAAGGACCTGGCCGAGGTGGTGGGCGAGGCCAACCGCCTACCCTTCGGCCTCGCCAGCTATGCCTTCACCAGCAGCGGCAAGACGGCGCAGGCGCTGGCGGCGGGCGTCGAGGTGGGCATGATGACCATCAACCACCTGGGCCTCGCCCTGCCCGAGGTGCCCTTCGGCGGCGTGAAGGACAGCGGCTACGGCACCGAGGGTGGGTCGGAGGCCATCGAGGCCTATCTGAACACGAAGTTCGTCAGCCAGTTCGGGCTGTAGGACAAGTGCAGCTCCAGGGCGCCGTGGCCCTCGTCACGGGCGGCAATGGCGGCCTGGGGCAGCGCATCTGCCACGCCCTGGCGCGCGAGGGCGCGCACATTGCGGTGATGTACGCGCAAAGCCGCGACGAGGCCGAAGGGGTGGCGCGGGACCTCGCCACCCGCCATCAGGTGAACGCCGCGGCCTTCGGCTGCGACATCACCGACCAGGCGGCCGTGGAAGGGCTGGTGAGGGACGTCACCGCCCGCTTCGGCCGCCTCGACATCCTCGTGAACGACGCCGCCTTCAACAAGGCCGTGCCCTTCCCGGACCTCGATGCACTGACCATCGAGCTGTGGGAGAAGATCATGGCGGTGAACCTCACCGGCCCCATGCGGCTCATCAAGGCGGTGTCGCCGGTGATGAAGGCGCAGGGGCAGGGGCGGATCGTCAACATCTCCTCGGTGGCGGGGCTGGGGCCGAGTGGCTCCTCCATCGCCTATGCCGTGTCCAAGGCCGGACTGATCCACCTGACCAAGTGCATGGCCGTGGCGCTGGCGCCGGAGACGCTGGTGAACTGCGTGGCCCCGGGCCTGCTGGAGGGCACGCGCGCCACTGCAAACCTCCGGCCCGAACAGGTGGAGCGCTCGGCTGCTGGTGCCTTGCTGAAGCGCGCCGCTGACAAGGAGGACTGTGCCGAAATGGTCGTCGCCATGTGCAGGACAGAGACCATGACGGGGCAGACCGTCGTGATCGACGCGGGGCGCGTCTTCCACTGAATGCTACACTCCGACCCATGGCCGAGTCCTTCATCCACCTCCACACCCATTCCGCCTATTCGCTGAGCGAGGGCGCCATCAAGGTGGAGAAGCTG
>JBHYDO010000143.1:0-11684 GCA_051860645.1 Roseococcus sp. | reverse complement strand
CATGCCACTGCCGCCCCCGCGCCGCCACGATGGGGGCTGGTCTTGGCCATGTTCCGGGGGCAACAAGGGTTGGTGGAACAGAACGAATACGCGCTGATGGACGCGGTCGAGGACCGCATGTGGTGGTACCGCAGCCTGCACGGCCATGCCCTGGCCGCGCTGGCCGGGCTGCCCGCCGCCGCGCGCATCCTTGATGCCGGCTGCGGCACGGGCGGCTTCCTGGCGCGGCTGCGCGAAGCCCGGCCGGGCGCCCCACTGTTCGGGCTGGAATACGCGCCCCCCGCCGCCGCCCGCGCCGCGGCGAAGGCGCGCGCGGCCGTTGCCGCCGGCAGCGTGAACAGCCTGCCTTACCCCGACGCCAGCTTCGACGCGGTGGTGAGCCTGGACGTCCTGTGCCACGCCGCGGTGGACGAGGGTGCCGCGCTGGCCGAATTCGCCCGCATCCTGCGGCCAGGCGGGCTGCTGGTGCTGAACCTGCCCGCCCACGAATGGCTGCGCTCGGCGCATGACGCACGCGTCCACAATGCGCGGCGCTACGGGCGGCCGGAGGTGGCGCGGAAGCTCGCCGCCACGGGCCTCGCCGAGATCTCCCCCCGCCACTGGAACAGCCTGCTGCTGCCGCTGATGCTGCTGCAACGCCGTCTGGTGAAGCGCGACGACCATGCAGCCTCCGACGTGAAGCCCTTCCCCGCCTGGCTGGACGGCAGCCTGCGCGGAATCTGCGCGTTGGAGGCGATGATGCTCCGTGCGGGGCTGCGCTTTCCCATGGGCGGATCCATCCTCGCCACCGCCCGCAAGACCGGACCACTGCCATGACCGAAACTCACCCCGTGGGGCTTTCCATCGTCGTTCCCGTCTATCGGGGCGCTTCCACCGTGGGGCGCCTGGTCGAGGCGCTCTCCGCGCTGAAGCCGGCGGGGGGCATCGAGATCATACTGGTGAACGATGGCAGCCCCGATGACAGCGGCGATGTCTGCCGGCGCCTGGCCGAGACCGCCACCGTGCCGCTCACATACCTGGAGCACGCGCGCAACTTCGGCGAGCACAACGCGGTGCTGACCGGGCTGCGGCATGCGCGCGGCGCCTACATCATCAACATGGACGATGACCTGCAAAACCCGCCGGAGGAGGTGATCCGCCTCTACGACCATGCGCGGCTGGGCGGCTGGGACGTGGTCTACACGCGCTACGCCAAGAAGGAGCATGAGGGCTGGCGCAACATCGGCTCGCGCTTCGCCAACAAGGTGGCGGATTCGCTGCTGGACAAGCCCCGAGGCCTCTACCTCTCCTCCTTCCGCTGCATGAGCGCGCTGGTGGCGCGCGAGGTCACGAAGTACACCGGCCCCTACCCCTACATCGATGGCCTCATCATGCAGGTGACGCAGCGCATCGCCTCCATCGAAGTGGCGCACTACCCACGTGCCGAGGGGCGGTCCAACTACACGATGCGGCGGCTCATCCGGCTTTGGCTGAACCTCGCCACCAACTTCTCGATCCTGCCGCTGCGCTTCGCCACCATGGCCGGCGCGGCGATGGCGGGGCTGGGCTTTCTCCTGGCGCTGGTCGTCGTCATCGAGGCGCTGTTCTTCTACACCCCCTCGGGCTGGGCCTCGATCATGGTGCTCATCCTGCTCGCGTCCGGCGCGCAGTTCATGATGCTGGGGCTGCTCGGCGAATACGTCGGGCGCGCCTTCCTCTCGGCCAATGGCAAGCCGCAGGGCGTGGTACGCGAGGTCATCCATCCGCGCGAGACGGTCCCCGCCGAATGACCTTCTATTGGGCGGCGCTGGCCGCCGCCATCAGTTCCTCCCTCGTCGGGCAGGTGCTGCTGAAGGCGGGCGCCGACGCGGCCGCACAGATGAGCTTCTTCCTGCAATTGCTGCGCTGGCAGACCATGCTCGGCATCGGCTTCTACGGCGCGGGCGCGCTGCTCTACATCCTGGCGCTGCGCCGCATCCCGATGAGTGTCGCCCTGCCCTGCACGGCGGCGAGCTACATCGTCATCGCCGCCATCGGCTGGTGGTTCTTCCAGGAGCCGCTGGGGGCACAGAAACTGGCGGCCATCTTCCTCATCGCGGCAGGGGTGGTGCTGCTGGCCACCGCCTGAGGCCTCACTCCACCGCGAAGGCCTGGCTGCGCACCAGCCGCGCATAGAGCCCGCCCGCCGCCATCAGCTCCGCATGCGTGCCCTGCTCAACGTCGCGCCCCTCGCTCATCACCACGATGCGGTCGGCGTTCTGCACGGTGGCGAGGCGGTGCGCGATGACCAGGGTGGTCCTGCCCTGCCGCAGCCGGGCGAGCGCTTCCTGCACCGCGGCCTCGTTCTCGGCGTCAAGCGCGCTGGTCGCCTCGTCCAGCAGCAGCACGCGCGGGTCGCGCAGCAGGGCGCGGGCCAGGCTGATGCGCTGGCGCTGCCCGCCCGAAAGCCGCCCCCCGCCGGGGCCGAGCGGCGTGTCATAGCCCTCCGGCAGGGCCGCGATGAAGCCATGGGCCTGTGCGGCGTGGGCGGCATCCTCCACCTCGGCGCGCGTTGCACCCGGCTTGCCGCAGGCGATGTTGGCGAGTGCCGTGTCGTCGAAGATCACCGCCTCCTGCCCCACGAAGGCTATGGCGTCGCGCAGCGAGGCCAGGGTCAGCACCCGCACATCCAGGCCATCGAGCAGGATGCGCCCGGCCGTCACGTCGTGCAGCCGCGGCAGCAGGGCGATGGCGGTGGATTTTCCCGCGCCCGAAGGCCCGACCAGCGCCACGGTCTGGCCGGGTGCCGCCACCAGGTCGAGCCGCTCGATGGCCGGGATCTCGCTGCCGGGGTAGTGGAAGCCCACGCCCTCGAAGCGCAGCGCACCCTGCCCTTCCGGCAGGGTGCGGGCGTCCGACGCGTCGGTGATGCGGCGCGGCGTGTCCATCACGGCGAAGACGCGGTTCAGCCCGGCCAGCCCCTCCTGCAGGGCCGCATTCAGGCTGCCCAGCGCCCGCACCGGGCGCGCGGCGATCAGCACGGCGGCCACGAAGCCGGTGAACTCGCCGATGGTCCCCTGGCCCGAGGTCACCCGCCAGCCCACAACCAGAAGCACCAGCGCCACTGTCAGCCCGCCCAGCACCTCCAGGATGGGGTCCACGCGGGCGCGGGCGCGCACGATGCGCAGCAGGCTCTCGCGCAGGGCGGCGAAGGCGTGGCGCGCGCGGCCCTCCTCCTGCTCCTCCAGGCGGTAGGTCCGCACCACGCGGGCGGCGGCGAAGCTCTCGTTCAGCAGGGCGGAGGTGTCGCCCGCGCGGTCCTGCATGCGGCGCGCCGCCCGGCGGATTCGCTTGCCGATGACCGCGATGGGCCAGGCGGCGATCGGGTAGAGCAGCGCCGCCATCAGCGCCAGTTGCCAGTCGAGCCAGAGCATGGAGGCCACCAGCCCCAGGATGGTCAGCGCGTCGCCCGCTCCGTTCAGGCTGCGCGCGATGGCCTCGCGGATGGCGGCGGCGTCGGTGGTGAATCGCATGGCCTGGCGCGCCGGCGCCTCGGCGGCGACGGCCGCGTAGTCGGCCCGCGTCAGCGCCGCGAACAACCCGTTCTGCACATGTTCGATGGTGCCCAGCGCCGCGCCGTGCAGGTTCACCTGCTGCCCATACATGAAGCCCGCGCGCAGCGAGGTGGCGGCGATGATCACCAACGGCAGCCAGACCAGGGGCGCCGTCTCGCCGCGCGTGAACAGGTCGAAGGCCTGCTGGATGATGATGGGATAGAGCGCCGTGGTCACGGCGAGCCCGAGCGTGAACAGCATGGCCAGGAAGAAGCGCCGCCGCTCATGCACCAGGTGCGCCTGCCAGAGGCGGCGGATGAGAGGCAGCGAGGCCTTCTCGGCCAGGGGGGATGCGGGCATCGGCCCCGGCTAAAGCAAGCCGCGCAGGTGGTCCAGGCAGGCGTCATGCCCGGCCTCGGCGCCACCCTCCAGCCACCAGGCGCGGGTCTGGCCCAGCAGGGCGCCCACGCGCGGGCCTGGCGGCACGCCGAGCGCCAGGGCGTCGCGCCCCTGCAGGGGGAATTGCGGGCCGGGGCCGAGGTCGAGCAGGGGCGTGAGGTCGCGCCCGGTCTCGACCGTCGCGACCAGCGCCACCTCGCCCGGCCGCGCATGGCCGCGCGCCGTGACCAGAGCGGCGAAGCGGCGCCGGGCGGCGGGGTCGTTCGGGTCGTCGGGCACGGCGGCGATGGCGTGCAGCGCGGCGAGGCGGGCCGCTTCCTCGCCCGAGAGCTTCAGCCGCCGCGCGAGGCCCGGGATGTCGGTGCCGACCGGCAGCAGGACGGCGAGGCGCAGCATCACGTCGCCCACGCCGCGCGCCACGGCGCAGTCCAGCCGCGAAGGCGGGCCCGCCTCGGGCAGGATGGCCGCGAGCACCCCGGCCTCGCCCATCAGCCCAAGCGCGCCGCGCGGGTCGGGAGCGGCCAGCAGCCGCTTGATTTCGCTCCAGACCCGTTCGGCCGAAAGCCGCACGAGGCTCGGCACGGCAGCACGGATGGCGGCCAGCGCCGGTGCATCGGGCACCTCGCCGCCGTAGCGCGCCTGGAAGCGGAAGAAGCGCAGCGCGCGGAGGTAGTCCTCCGCCAGGCGCTGGGCCGCATCGCCCACGAAGCGCACGCGCCGCGCGGCGAGGTCCGCCACGCCGCCGAAGGGGTCATGCAGGGTGCCGTCGCCCTCCATGGACATCGCGTTCATGGTGAAGTCGCGCCGGGCGGCGTCCTCCTGCCAGTCGGTGGTCCATTCCACCTCGGCGTGGCGGCCATCGGTGACGACATCGCGACGCAGGGACGTCACCTCGATGGGCGTGCGATGCAGCACGGCGGTGACGGTGCCATGCGCGAGGCCCGTCTCGAAGACGCGCATGCCGGCACCGGCGAGGCGGCGCGCGATCTCCCCCGGCGGGAAGGGGGCCGCCATGTCGATATCCTGCACGGGCAGGCCGGCCAGGTGGTCGCGCACGCAGCCGCCCACCGCCCGCGCGCCGGGCAGCGCCGCGAAGACGGCCTGCGCGGCGGGATCGGCCAGGAAGGCGGGCAGGATGCCGGGCGGCGTCACGGCCTCAGCGGGCGGGTTCAACCGGAGGCGGCGTGCTGCCCTCGATGCGGGCGGGCACATAGGCTGTGCCGCGATCGATGCTGCGCGACAATCCGTAGTAGAAAGCGAGTGCCACCGTCATCACCACCGCGATGCCGGCCAGCCCCAGCACCAGGGGAGGCGGCGTTAGCCCCTCCTTCTGCCCGGCGAGATACCACCAGAGGGCGTAGATGCCGAAGGGCAGAAGAAACAGGATCAGTCCGAACACGACGCCCATGAAGGCCCCCCAAACACGCGCACAGGACAACACCACGGGCGCAACGCAAACCAGATCGCCGCAGGCCGGACCTTACAGGTCCTCGCCCCTCAACGCTCTGGCAAGATGGACCAGGATGGTAGCGGTGGCGCCCCAGATGAACTCTTCTGCATGTGGCCAGACCCAATATTCACGCAACTGCCCCTTCCACTCGGCCTGCTCGCGACGGGGCGCGCTGGGGTCCAGGATGGTCGAGAGCGGCAGTTCGAAGGCCAGGGCCACCTCGCCCGGGTCGGGCTGCAGGGCAAAGCCGGGGCGCAGCAGGCCAATGACGGGCGTGATCTCGTAGCCGGTCAGGGTGCGCTGCACTGGCATGCGCCCGGCCAGCTCGGGCCAGTGCGGATCGAGCCCCACCTCCTCCATCGCCTCGCGCAGCGCGGCCTGCTCGGGCGTCTCGCCGGGCTCGATGCGGCCGCCGGGGAAGCTCACCTGGCCAGGATGGGAGGAAAGGTGCGCCGCGCGCCGCGTCAGCAGCACCGAAGGCCCGTCGGGGTGCAGAACCAACGGCACCAGCACGGCACAAAGGCGGGTAGCCGTGCCGCCTTCCCCGGCATGGGTCCCGGCGCCGGCTCCCTCGAACAGGCTGGGACGCGCCAGGCGGTCGCGCAGTTCGCCCGGCGTCACTCCGCGGCCATGTCGAGCGCGGTGACCTCGTCGATGGGAAAGAACATCCCCTCGCTCCAGACGCCCATGATCTCGCGCCCGTCCATGCGCTCGGTCACCGCCAGCGCGACCATCTCGTAGAAGACGGCCCGGTTGATCTTGGCCTCGAGGCCCGGGCGGATGGTGATGTAGGGGCGCGGCTCCCGCGTGCGGCGGTCGAGCTGGACGCGAATGGGGTGCTGCCGGCCGGCGGTGACCACCTCGTCACAATTGGTGCGGAAGGTGAGGCATTGCTGGGGGGCGAGGCCGGCGCCGCAATCGCAATGCCGCCAGACCATCTCGACGGCGATGAAGGGGGCGTCCTCGACGGTGATGCGGCCGCGCTCCACCGGGGTTTCCAGCAGGTAGGAGCCATCGGGCTCCCGCTTCAGGACGGAGGCGAAGAGGCAGACCAGCTCCTTTCGGCCGATCGGGCTGCCCTTGTAGAACCAGGTGCCGTCCCGCGCGATCCGCATGTCGAGGTCGCCGCAATCATGCCGAGGTCGATCATGCATGGGTCGGTTGGGGGTCGTGGCACGTCCTCCGGTGATGGGCTGGCGCCCGGCCATCTCAAGCATGTCAACCTCGTCCTGCCCGGCATCATGCCTCTCGGCTTCACGTTGCGCGGGGCCGCGGGCCCATTCCGGCGCCCTGTCCCCACTCGGAGCCCTCTTCGGTGCCCCATTCGGAGCTTTGATCCGACGTTCCGGCGGCATAGGCTTCCCTGGCGTACAAAGCATGACGGATCATCGTGACGGCGCAGACGTCGTAACGGTGGAGAAGAAAGGGGACTGGTGGAGAGACACCACACCCCCAATCTCTTGGATGAAGCATATGGGAACCGTAACCGCATGGGTGAAGTGTCCGACGCAGATTCCCTGCTCGCAGAAATCGAGGCCCTGGGTGGCCGGCTGCAGAAGGCCCGCGAATCCGTCGCCCGAGTCATCTTCGGCCAGGAGGATGTGGTCGAACAGACGCTGATCACCCTGCTCTCCGGCGGCCATGTGCTGCTGGTGGGCGTGCCGGGCCTCGGCAAGACCAGGCTGGTGGAGACGCTCGGCACGGTGATGGGCCTGGAGGAGCGGCGGGTGCAGTTCACGCCCGACCTCATGCCCGCCGACATCCTGGGCAGCGAGGTGCTGGAGGAGGATGCCGAGGGCCGCCGCGCCTTCCGCTTCCTGCCCGGCCCCGTCTTCTGCCAGCTTCTGATGGCCGACGAGATCAACCGCGCAAGCCCGCGTACCCAATCGGCGCTGCTGCAGGCCATGCAGGAGCGCCGCGTCGCCATCGGCGGGCGGCTGCTGCCCCTGCCCGAGCCGTTCCATGTGCTCGCCACCCAAAACCCGATCGAACAGGAGGGGACCTACCCCCTGCCGGAGGCGCAGCTCGACCGCTTCCTGCTGGAGGTCGAGGTCGTCTACCCCGACGAGGCGGCCGAGCGCGCCATGCTGCTCGCCACCACCGGCGCCGCGGACGCAAAGCCCCTGCCGGCCATGACCGGCGCGCAGCTGGTGGAGGCCCAGAAACTGATCCGCCGCATCCCGGTGGGCGAGCAGGTGGTGGACGCCATCCTCAAGCTGGTGCGCGGCGCGCGGCCCACGCCCGAGGGCCTTCGGGAGGTGCGCGAGAACCTCGCCTGGGGCCCCGGTCCCCGCGCGGCCCAGGCACTCATGCTCGCCACCCGCGCGCGCGCCGTGCTGGACGGGCGCCTCTCACCCAGCGTGGAGGACGTGCTGGCGCTGGCCGAACCAGTGCTGCGGCACCGCATGGCCCTCTCCTTCTCGGCGCGCGCCGATGGCGTGAAGCTCGCCGAGGTGATCGCGGCGCTGAAGGCCTCCATTGGCTGAGGCCGCACCGGGGCCGGCCCCAGGGCGCGGCGGCGTCAACTCCGCCGCCGCCGAGGCCGCCGCCGCGCGCCTGCCCGCCCTGGTGGTCGAGGCGGACCGCGTGGCCAGCACCGTGATGCAGGGCGTCCATGGTCGCAGGCGCTCGGGCCATGGCGACGCCTTCTGGCAGTTCCGCCCCTACACGGCGGGCGATGCCGCCGCCCGCGTGGACTGGCGGCAGAGTGCGAAGGCCGATCGCATCTTCGTGCGCGAGACGGAATGGGAGGCGGCGCAGACGGTCATGCTGTGGCGCGACCCCACGGCCTCCATGCAATGGCGGTCCGACCGGCGCCTCGTGCACAAGGCCGAGCGCGCCGACCTGCTGCTGCTGGCGCTTGCCTCCATGCTGCTGCGCGGCGGCGAGCGGGTGCGGCTGCTGCCCGGCGACCGGCGCGCCTTCATGGGCCGCGCCGCCCTGCCCGCGCTGGCCGCGGCCCTGCTGCGCCCGCAGGCGGCCAACGGGCCCGAGGCCGACTTGACGCTGCCCCGCCATGCGCGGCTGGTGCTGTTCGGCGATTTTCTGCAGCCGCTGCCGCAGGTGCAGGCGGCCCTGGCGAGCTTCGGCGCGCGCCCGCTGCGCGGCCAGATGATGCAGGTGCTCGACCCCGCCGAGGAGACCCTGCCCTACCATGGCCGCGTGGTGTTCGAAGGGCTGGAAGGCGAGGCGCCACTGGTGGTGCCCCGGGTGGAGACGGTGCGCGGCCTCTACGCCGAGCGCCTCGCCGCCCACCGTGCGGCATTGGCGATGCTGGCGCGCGCGGCGGGCTGGGGCTTCCTGACCCATCGCACCGACCACCCGCCGCAGACCGCGCTGCTGGCGCTGTGGCAGGCGCTTTCCGCGTCATGATCTCTTTCGCCGCACCGTGGCTGCTGCTGGCCCTGCCCGCCTTGCCCCTGCTGTGGTGGCTGCTGCGCGTCACCCCGCCACAGCCGCGCCGCCAGGCCTTCCCCGCCGCGATCCTGCTGCGCGACCTGCCGCTGACCGAGGAGACTCCGGCCCGCACCCCCTGGTGGGTGCTGCTGCTGCGCCTGGCCGCCGCGGCGCTGCTCATCCTTGGGCTGGCGCGGCCGGTGCTGGGACCGGGGGGCACGGCCCAGGGCTCCGGCACGCTGCTGCTGTTGCTGGATGATGGCTGGGCCTCCGGCCCCGACTGGCCGCTGCGGGTCGCCATCGCGCAGTCGGAGCTTGACCGCGCGGGGCGCGAGGGGCGGCCCGCCGCCCTGCTCGTCACCACCCCTGGCGAGGGCGCCCAGCCGCCACGCGTCATCGGTCCCATGCCGGCCGAGGACCTCGCCTCGCGGCTGGCCGCCCTGCGCCCCCGCGCATGGCCGCCGGACCGCGCGGCGGCGCTGGCGGCGCTGGACACCTGGCGCGCCACCGCGCCCGGCCCGATCTCGGCGCTCTACCTCTCCGACGGGCTGTCGCACCGCGGCGATGCGGCGGTGGAGGCGCTGCTCGCCAGGCTCGCGGCGCTGGGTCCGCTCACCCTGGCGCGGGCGGACGGGCGGCCGGTGCGGCTGCTGTCCCCGCCCCGCACCGAGGGCGACAGCCTGCGCTTGGCGTTGCGCCAATCCCCCATCGGCGCCCCCACCGAGGCCCAGGTCCTGGCCCGCGCGCAGGACGGCCGGGCGCTGGCGCAGGGCGAGTTCCGCCTCCCCGCCGGCGCCACCGAGGGCGAACTGGTGCTGGAATTGCCGACCGAGATCCGCAACCGCGTCTTCCGCCTGGACCTGGCCGGCGAGGCCGGGCCAGGTGCCGTGGTGCTTCTGGACGAGCGCTTCCGGCGCCGCCCCGTGGGCCTGCTACCCGGCGCGGAGGAGACGGCCGACACGCCGCTCATCGGCGACCTGTTCTACCTTGAACGCGCCCTGGCCCCCTATGTGGAACTGCGCCGCGACACCGCCGAACGCCTGCTGGCCCGGCCGCTCTCCGTGCTGATCCTGGCGGACCGGCCCATCGCGCCCGGGCCGGAGCAGGAGTTGCTGACGCGCTTCGTGGAGCGGGGCGGCACGCTGGTGCGCTTCGCCGGCGCGCGCCTGGCCGAACGGCCGGACGCGCTGCTGCCGGTGCCGCTGCGCGCCGAGCGGCAATTGGGCGGCGCGCTTTCCTGGGAGCAGCCGCAGCGGCTGGCCCCCTTCCCGGAAGGCTCGCCCTTCGCGGGCCTGCCCGTGCCGGCCGAAATCAGCATCGCCCGCCAGGTGCTGGCCGAGCCCTCCGCGCGGCTGGTCGAGCGCATCTGGGCCAGGCTGGCGGACGGCACGCCCCTTGTAACGGCGGAGACGCGCGGCGAGGGGCGCATCGTGCTGTTCCATGTGACGGCGACGGCCGAATGGTCGGACCTGCCGCTGTCGGGCCTGTTCGTGCAGATGCTGCGGCGGCTGGTGGCGCTGTCAGCCGGCGTGTCGGGCCAGGAGGGCGAGGGCGCGCTGGCGCCGCTGGAAATGCTCGACGGGTTCGGCCGCCTCGCGCCTCCGCCGCCAGGCGCGCAGCCGCTGCAACCGGGCGAGGACCCCCTGCCCTCCGCCCGCAACCCGCCCGGCTGGTATGGCACGCACGGCGCCGAGGGCTTTCGCCGCGCGCTGAACCTGGGCGCGACCCTGCCCGCGCCCGTGCTGCACGTCGCCCCTCCGCCCGGCACCACGCTGCGCAGCATTGCCAGCATTCCGCCCGAGCAGGACCTCGGCCCCTGGCTGCTGGCGGCAGCATTGTTGCTGCTCATGGTGGACCTGCTCACCTCGCTGCGGCTGCGCGGGCTGCTCGGGCCCATGCGGGCGGCGGGCCTCGCCATGGCACTGATGCTGCCCGCTGCCGCCCAGGCGCAGGCCCCGGGACAAGAGGGCGAGCACGCGCTGGTAACGCGCCTCGCCTATGTCGTTACCGGCGACGCGGCAACGGACCAGATCATGCACCAGGGGCTTGCCGGCCTGTCGGACTTCGTGAACCGCCGCACCGCCGCGGCGCTGGCCGAGCCGGTGGGGGTGGTTCCCGGGCGCGACGACCTCAGCTTCTTCCCCCTGCTGTATTTCACCGTGCGGCCCGAGGCGGCGGCGCTGGACGCGGCCGCGGTGGAGGCGCTGAACGTCTTCATGCGCCAGGGCGGCATCATCCTGTTCGACACCCGCGACGAGGGCTCGGGCGAGGGCTTCTCGCCCGGCGCGCGGGCGGCACTCCGGAGGGTGACGCAGGGCCTCGCCATCCCGCCGCTGGCACCCGTGCCGGAGGACCATGTCCTGCGCCGCGCGTTCTACCTGCTCGCGGACCTGCCCGGGCGCTTCACCGGCGGCACGGTCTGGGTCAGCCGGGAACAGGACAGGGCGAATGACAGCGTGAGCCCGGTGGTCATCGGCGGGCATGACTGGGCCGGCGCCTGGGCGGTGGATTCGGGCGGGCAGAACATTCATGCCGCGGTGCCGGGCGGGGCGCGGCAGCGGATCCTGGCTTACCGCTTCGGCGCCAACCTCGTGATCTACGCGCTGACGGGCAACTACAAGGGCGACCAGGTCCATGTGCCCGCCATCCTGGAAAGGCTCGGGAATTGATCGGAACGGCCTTCACCTTCGACCTCGCGCCCGTGTTGCCGCTCTGGCTGGTCGGGGGGCTGGCGGCGCTGGCCGTGCTGGCGCTGGTGCCGGCCTTCTGGCGCGGGGCGAGCGGGGTGTGGTGGCGCGCGGCGGCCTTTGCGCTGCTGATCGCGGCCCTGTCCGGCCCCCGCCTGGTGGAGCAGACGCGCGAGACGCGGCCCGACATCGCCCTGCTGATGCTCGACCGCAGCGCCAGCACGCAGGCGGTGCCAGGCC
>JBHYDO010000142.1:0-11690 GCA_051860645.1 Roseococcus sp. | reverse complement strand
GGGGGGCCTGCGGGGTGGGGCTCGCCGGGGGGGCGTTGGGGGGGCGGGGGGGGGGGGGGGGGGGGGGCGGTGCCGGCACCGCGAGCTTCGAGGACGAGCTGCACACCTCCACCGATTCCGACGGCAATGTCAGCGTCGACGACGAGCACTACCTCTCGACCTATGGCGATGGCGGGGATGGCGGCGCGGGCGGCACCGGCGGCAAGGCGCTGGCGCGGCTGTTCGGCGCCGAGATCACCATGACCGAGGCGTCCAACCTGGTCGCGATCACGCTGCGGGCGGAGGCGGGCCTGGGGGGGGCGGGCGGGCTGGGCGGGCCGGGCGTGCCAAGCGACAGCGGCGATGTCTGGACCGATATCGGCAGCGCGGCGGGCGCGGCGGGCCAGACGGGCGCGGAGGGCGTCGCGCGCCTCGACCTGGCGCGCAACAGCATCGCGCTCGGGGGGGAGAATGACGTGCTGGCCCTCTCCTTGCGGTCGGATTCGGCCCAGGTCGAGCTGCGCTTCGCGGGCAACCACTTCGATGGCGGCGAGGGGCGGGACACGCTGTCCCTCGCGGGGTCGAGCTGGGGGGCCAGCTTCAACGTGCTGGCCGGCCGGGTGAGCCTGCGCGACGTGCCGGGCTACAACGTGATGACCGGCTTCGAGGTCTTCGAGGGCACCGACCATGCCGACCTCTTCCGTGACGGCCCGGGCGCCCATGTCTATTCGGGGCTGGGCGGGCCGGACCGCTTCACCTTCGGCCGCAACCACGGCCAGGACCTGCTGCTGGATTTCGGGCCCGAGGACGTGATCGAGTTCCTGGGCTTCGGCGCGCGGCTCGACAGTTTCTCGGATGTGCTGGCGAAGGCGTCGGAGCAGGGCGCGAATGTGGTGATCGACACGGGGTACGGGGGCAGGCTGACCCTCGCGGGTATGAGCCTTGGCGAGTTGCAGGCGGAGTGGTTCCTGTTCGGCTGAGCCTGGCCACGCCCGGCCTCCCGGGCGTCGGCGCAGCCGGCATGATGTCCCGTTGATCGCCGGCGTGGCTTTGGGAACACTGCCGCCCCCCAGCCGGAGCCGAGGAGGACGCGGATGAGCGGCACCCAAAGCCCGCCCACGGCCGATTTCGAGACCACGCCCCAGAACGGCGTGACCGACCTCATCAACAACAGCTCCAGCACCGGGCGCGAGGCGACACAGCAGATCGCCTCGCTGGCGCTGGAGCGGCTGGCGCGCATGGCGGAGCAGGCGGGGCGTTCGGGTGCCTCACGCGGGCCTGGCGTGGCCGGCGCGCTGGTCTCGCCCGCGGTCCGGGTGCTGCAGGGCCAGGCGCCGACCTCGTCCGAGGCAGCCTTCTGGGGCCTTGGCACAAAGGCCTCCGTGGCCGGCGGTGGGATCGGCAGCGGGGCCACCATGGTGACCGGCCTGGTCAAGGCCGCGCTGGAAGACCGCGAGGATGAGGAGATCGCGCTGGCCGTTGCGAACGAGCCGGAACGCGACCGGCCCTTCATCCGCTCCGTGCGGCACTGCAGCGGCTGGACCGGGCGCGGCATCGAGGCCCGGACCATCGCCCATCATGGCGGCGTGGCTTGGCGCATCGGCCGATCGAGCTGGGTCTCCATCCGCGACGCGCGCGACCGGCTGATCTGCGACGACCGCCAGGTGCACGTCCATGAGGTGGTGGGCCCGAGGCTGCCGCTGCGCATCCTCGGGCGCGAGGGCGGCCGGACGCTGTTCCAGTGGCGCAGCAGGCGTAGCACCCTGACGGCCGGGTGAGGGGGAGGCCGGAGGCGGACACGCGAACACGCATCCCGCTCCGGCCTGCGCCGGGAGGATGATCCAGCGCGGCGGGCATCGCGGCTGGTCGCAGGCCGCCTAACGCCCGGCGGCCCGCTTGCCCCCCAGCAGCAGCGCCCCTGCCGCAAGCCCGAGCACGCCCGCGCCCGTTGCCTCAAGCGCCCAGCCCTGCAGCCCGCCGCCGATCGCCAGGGCCCAGAGGTGGAGCGCATGCGCCGGCCCGCCCAGGCCGAATTCCTCCAGTCCGTGCAGCAGGATGCCACCGCCGACCCACAGCATCGCCACCGTGCCCACCACGGCCAGCGCCTTCAGCACGCCCGGCATGCCGCGCACCACGGCGCGGCCGAGCGGCGCCAACACCGGCCGCCCGCCGGCGGCCAGCGCGAGGCCCGCGTCATCGGCCTTCACGATCAGCGCCACCGCGCCATAGATGAACAGGGTGATGCCCACGGCCACCACCGCCAGGACCACCGCCTGCTCCCACAGGGCGCCCTCGGGCAGGGTGGAGAGGGCCAGCGCCATGATCTCGGCGGAGAGGATGAAGTCGGTGCGGATGGCGCCGGCCACGCGCGCATTCTCCTCCGCCACGGGGTCGGCGGCCACGGCCACGGGGGTGACGTGGCCCTGCACCAGGCCCAGCGCCTCCAGCACCTTCTCGGCGCCCTCGTAGCAGAGATAGGCGCCGCCCAGCATGAGCAGCGGCGTGATGAGGAAGGGGGCGAAGGCGCCCAGCGCCAGGGCGGCCGGCAGCAGGAACAGCAGCTTGTTCCGGAGCGACCCGCGCGCGATGCGCCAGACCATCGGCAATTCGCGGCTGGCGGCGAAGCCCACCATGTAGCGGGGCGTCACGGCGGCGTCGTCGATGGCGACACCCGCCGCCTTGGCGCCGGCCTTGGCGGCCTTGGCCGCGATGTCGTCCACCGAGGCGGCGGCGAGCTTGGCGAGCCCCGCGACGTCGTCCAGCAGGGCCAGCAGGCCTGAACTCATCGGACGCTCCTCCACGCGGCGGCCCATTTGGACCGCCCGGGCGCTGCCCGGCAAGCCCGCCGCGGCACGGGGGCCGGCCCGTCTCAGTCCACCTTCTCGACGCTCGCGCTCGCGGAGGAGATCTTGCTCCATTGCGACTGGGTCACGATGGCGGCCATCATGATGGCGCCCGCCGGCCCGGCCTTGGCGATGCTCGCGGGGCTGGTGAGCTTGGGCGCGTAGTTCTTCCAGCTGGAGAAGCTCTCCATGAAGCTCATCCGCCAGTCGGTGCCGAAGCAGGAGCCGACGAGCCCGCCGCAGAGGTTGCCGAACTCCGGCATGCTCCTGGCCGCCAGGGCCTGCGACACGGTCATCCGCCACATCACGAGTTCTCCCCGCGCGGCCAGGCGCAGCGCCGGCCGGTCGGTGACCGGCTGTGCAAAGGCGGCGGCGTAGCTCGGGTGGGTGCAGAGATGCGTGAGCCTGCCCGAGCCGCCATTGCCGATGGCCAGGTGGATGATCTGCGAGACGAAGTTGAAACTCTCGCCCACGGTGCCGGGGCCGTAGAGGCTGGTCAGCTTGAAGGCCTGCAACCGGCCGCTCGGCGCCGCGGCCGTGCTGTTCAGGGCCATGATCTGCTTGAAGCCATTGTTGCACACCTGCAGGGCGCCCACCCAGGTCAGCCCGACGGCGACCGATGTCGTCGCGCCGCTGGGCGGGGATGCCGCGGTGCTGCCGGAGGTGGGGGTCAGTGACTGACTCATGGACGACGCCTCCTGGGGTGCGCGACAGTGCCGCCGCGCGACCCACCGGACCCCGATGATGATGAAGACGGCCGGGTGTGTCGCCCACGCGGCGATGCCCCCACCCATCTGAACAGCGGCGCACATTAGGTTGTGTTGGCGGCCGCCACCAGGGCAAAGCGTCCCGGATCCGGTCGCGGTGCCGCGGGCTGGCGCTGTGATGGGGTAGGGCCGGATCTGGTCCTACAGCCCGAAGGCCACCCGCTTGGTGTTGCTGGCCCGCAGGTTCCGCAGCCGCGCCAGCGCCCACAGCGGGAAAATGCGGCGGTAGCCGTGGTAGCGCAGGTAGAAGACGCGCGGGAAACCGGTGCCGGTGTAGTCGTCCTCCGGCCAGTCGCCATCCGCCTTCTGGCGGTCCATCAGCCAGTCGGCGCCGCGCTGCACGGCCTCGTGCCCGGCCTCGCCGGCCGCCATCAGGGCCAGCAGCGCCCAGGCGGTCTGGCTGGGGGAGGAGGGGACGGGTTCGCCCGCATCGGGTCGGGTGCCGCCGCGGGCGGGGTAGGAGAGGCCGTCCTCGCCCCAGCCGCCATCCTCGTTCTGCCGCTCCAGCAGCCAGGAGACGGCGCGGCGCATGGCCGGGTGGGAATGGGGCAGGCCGGCGGCGTTGAGCGCGGTCAGCGCCGACCAGGTGCCATAGACGTAGTTCACGCCCCAGCGGCCATACCAGCTGCCATCGGCCTCCTGCTCGCGCAGCAGGTATTCGATGGCGGCCCTGGAGGCGGCCTCCTCGCCGCGGCCCAGCTGCGCCAGCATGGCGAGGCAGCGGCCCGAGACGTCGGCGGTCGGCGGGTCGAGCAGGGCGCCGTGGTCGGCGAAGGGGATGTGGTTCAGGTAGTGGAAGGTGTTGTCGGCGTCGAAGGCGCCCCATCCGCCACCGCGCGACTGCATGCCCACCGTCCAGTCGGTGGCGCGCTCGATGGCACCGTCCATGGCGGCGTCAGCGTTGCCGGTGGCCCCGCGCCAGCGGTCCATGGCGAGGACCACCACCGCCGTGTCGTCCACGTCGGGGTAATGGGCGTTGGCGTATTGAAAGGCCCAGCCGCCGGGCTTGAGGTGCGGCCGCTTCCAGGCCCAGTCGCCCCGCACGTCGCGGATTTCGCGGCCGACCAGCCAGTGCAGCCCGCGCCCGGCGGCGGCGACCTGCGCCTCACCGCCCGCCTCCAGCAGCGCGTGGGAGACCAGCGCCGTGTCCCAGATGGGCGAGAGGCAGGGCTGCACATAGGTCTCGTCGGCCCTTTCCTCCACCAGCTTCTCGACGGCGGCCCAGGCGGTGACCATGCGCGGGTCGTCCTGGGGCACGCCCAGGCAGTGATACATCAGGATCGCATTGGCCATGGCGGGGTAGATGGCGCCCAGCCCGTCCTCCCCGTTCAGGCGTTCGGTGACGAAGCGTTCGCAGGCGGCCTCGGCGCGGCTGCGGTGGCTGCTGGGAAAGATTCGTCTCGCGCGGTGGAGCGCCCCGTCGAGCCCCTTGAACAGGCTGGACCAGGGCTCGGCCTGGTGGGCGCCGCCGGGCCATTCCCGCACCTGCTCGGGCGGGGTGCGGAACAATTCGTTGATGGTGACGCCGCGCGGGTTGGCGGCCTGGGGGCGGCGTTCCATCACCACCGTCAGCGGCACGAGCACGGTGCGCGCCCAGTAGCTGATCTTGCTGATGTGGAAAGGGAACCAACGCGGCAGCAGCATGATCTCGGGCGGCATCACCGGCACCGCGCGCCAGGGGACGATGCCGTAGAGGGCCAGCGCCGCACGGGTGAAGACGTTGCTGCGCTCGGCCCCGCCGGCGGTCAGGATCGCCTCGCGCGCCGCCTGCATGTGCGGCGCCTCCGGCGCGTCACCGATGAGGCGCAACGCGAGATAGGCCTTCACCGAGCAGGAAATGTCGAGCGGGCCGCCGTGGAACAGCGGCCAGCCGCCGCCGGTGTTGGCGGATTGCTCGGCCTGGACACGGCGCAGGTAGCGGCCGATGCGCGCCTCGCGCACCGGGTCCGTGTGCCCGAAGAAATGCCGCAGCATGAGGTATTCGGCCGGGATGGTGGCATCGGCCTCGAGTTCGAACACCCAATGCCCATCGGCGCGCTGGCGACGGAGCAGCTGCGCGGCGGCGCTCGCCACGGCAAGGTCCAGGGCCGACGACGCCGTGCTGTGCGAAGGAGCCGGGCCGGTGGGTTGGCGCAGGACGTTCAAGCCACGAATTCCTCGAAGAGCATCGCACCACGTGTCACTGGAGGTGCATAAAACGAAAAGGACTGATTCTGGAAGGGTGTGGCCTTCCCGCTGGACATTACTTGCGCAGCATCGTCTCGCCTTTCCACAGCCCACCGCGGCCCTGCCATTCGGCGCGCGCGGAATCGAGCGTGAACATCAGATAGGCGAGGCCCACCAGCGGCAGCAGAAAGCCGCGCCAACTGCCCAGACCATAGCGGCGCAGCATGGGCCCCGCCGCCATCACCATCGCCCCCCAGGCGAAGGCGCCTAGCCAGCCGGCCGGACCCGGCGCCAGCAGCGCCAGCAGGGGCGGGGCCAGGAACACCAGCGACAGCGCGGCCACCATGCCCAGCAGGAGCCACGGATTGTAGCGCAGCTGCGCGTAGGCCGTGCGTGCCACCATCGCGCGGATGTCGCCCAGCCGCGGATAGGCGCGCAGCGAGACGACGCGTTCGGTCAACCCGATCCAGGTCGCCCTGCCCGGCCCCTTCACCAGGCCGGCCAGGGCGCAATCATCGATGATGCGGTCGTGGATGGGGGCAAGGCCGCCCACCGCCTCGAAGTCGCGCCGGCGCAGCAGCACGCAGCCGCCGGCGGCGGCGGCCGTGCGCGCGCGCGGGTCGTTGGACCAGGCGAAGGGGTAGAGCATCATGAAGAAGAACACGAAGGCCGGGATGAGCCAGCGCTCGGCGCGGCTTTCGCAGCGCAGCCGCGCCATCAGCGAGACCAGCGCCAGGTCCCCCGCCACCGCCCGTTGCAGCAGGCGGCGCAGGCTGTCGGGCGCGTGGGCGATGTCGGCATCGGTCAGCAACAGGTATTCGTGGGTGCCGGGTGCCAAGGCTTCCAGCCCCTGCCGCAGCGCGTTCAGCTTGCCCGACCAGCCGGGCGGGCGGGCGCCGCCGGTCACCACGACCGCACCGGCCGCCCGCGCGGCCTCGCCCGTGCCGTCGGCGCTGCGGTCATCCACCACGGTGATGGTGAAGCGCCCGGGATAGTCCTGGGCGCGCAGGGCCGCCACCACCTGGGCGATGGTGGCGTCCTCGTTGCGGGCAGGGATGAGGATCGCGACCTCGGGCCAATGCGCCGGCTCGGGCAGGGTCTCGGCGTCGCCGTCATCCACATCGGCACACCAGAAGAACCCGCGGCCGAGCAGCAGCACAAGCCAGGCGAGGGCGGCGGCCAGGCCCAGCCAGATCATGGCTTCGCGTCCCGGGGCAGCATCCCCCCCTGCAGCATCCCCTGGGTGCGGAACCAGGCGATGGCGTCGCGCACGCCCTCCTGCCAGGGCCGCGCCCGGTGGCCCAGCACGCGGGCCGCCTTCTCCGAGGAGAAGAACATGGTCTGCGCCGACATGCGCAAGCCATCGCGCGTCAGCATCGGTTCACGCTTCGTGACGCGGGCGATGGCCTCGGACAGATGCGCCAGCGGCAGCAGCGGCGCGCGGGGCAGGCGGAAGGGCGGGCGGTGGCCGCACTCGGCGGCGATGAAGCCCAGCATCTCGGCCAGCGTCACGTCCTGGCCGCCCAGGATGTGGCGCTCGCCCACCTGGCCGTGGTCCAGCGCCGCCACCACGCCCGCCGCGCAATCCTCGACGTGCACGAGGTTCAGCCCCGTCTCGACATAGGCGGGCAGCCTGCCGCGCGCCGCCTCCAGGATCACGCGCCCCGTGGGCGTCGGCCGGCGGTCCAGGGGCCCGATCGGCGTGGAGGGGTTCACGATCACCGCCGGCAGGGCGTGGGTGCGGACCAGCTCCTCCACCAGGCGTTCGGCGGCGGTCTTGCTCTGCTTGTAGGGGCCGATGGCCTCCTCGGGCGCGGCCGCATCCTCCTCCGTCGCCACGCCGCCCGGCCGGGGCTTGAGCGTCGCCACCGAGGAGACATGGACGATGCGCGGCACCCCGGCCTCCAGTGCGGCCGCCATCACGTTGCCGGTGCCGGTGACGTTCACCTCGAACATGCGGGCGGGGTCGGGCACGAAGATGCGGTAATCGGCCGCGGCATGGATCACCGCGCCCACGCCCGCCATGGCGTAGCGCAGGCTCGCGGCGTCCGTGAGGTCGCCCAGCGCCACCTGCACCTCCAGGCCCTCCAGCGTGTTGCGCGGCGCGCCGGGGCGCAGGAAGGCCCGCACCCGATGCCCGCGCGCCAGCAGCACCCGCGTGAGGGTGGCGCCCAGGAACCCGTTGGCGCCGGTCAGCAGGATGGTGGTGGGCGACATGGCGCGCTTCTGCCGGGTCCGGCCGCCATGGTCCAGCGGGCGGGCTGCGCTATATTGCGGGGATGAACCGTCGCCACCTCCTGCTTGCCCTTCCCGCCGCGCTCGGCCCCTGGCCGGCCTGGGCGCAATCCAGCCCCACCGAGGCGATCGAGGGCTTCCACGCCACCCTGCTCGGCCTGATGCGCGAGGCGCGGACGCTCGGCGTGCGGGGCCGCTATGCGCGTCTGGAACCTGTCATGGCGCGCGTCTTCGACCTGGCGGCCATGGCCCGCATCGCCGTCGGCCCCCCCTGGACCGGGTTCACCCCGGCCGATCAGGCGGCGCTGACCACCGCCTTCACCCGCTGGTCCATCGCCACCTACGCCAATCGCTTCGACGGCTATTCGGGCGAGATGTTCCAGACGCTGGGCACGCAGACCCTGGCCAACGGGGCCATCCTGGTCCGCACCCAGCTCAACCGCACCGGGGGCGAGCCGCCGGTCCTGCTGTCCTACCTGATGCGCGGCGACCCGCCCCGCGTGGTGGACATCTACCTGACCGGCACCATCAGCGAACTGGCCTCGCGCCGGGCGGAATTCACGAGCCTGCTCCGCGAGGGCGGCCCCAGCCGCGTGACCCGCGAACTGGACACCCGGACGGAGCGACTCCTGCGGGCGTGAGCGGCGCGCGCCGGGAAGGAGGCTGCCCTTCCCGGACCCATCCCGCCGAGGGCCTTGACCCTCGGAACCCGTCTGATGGGCGTCTGCCGGCAGGGCAGCATGGGTGCCTGCTCGATGAAGGGCACGGCATGCCCCCCGCGAACGACCTGCATGCGCTGTGTCGGGGGCCTCGGCCCGTGGCGGGGTGGCCTCGCCGGGGCGCACCCTCGCCCACCCCTTACCCCCCGGGGTCGTCCAGCGTGACCAGTCCTTCGCCGGTGTCGCCCGAGGTTCGGCCGAGCTGGGCGTCGCGGCGCTGCTGCATCACGGAGCGCAGGCGGGCGTAGTAGTCGAGGCTGTCGGCGCGCAGCGCGTCGAGGTTCTCGATGTTCTCCGCGCGCAGGTCCACGC
Source organism: Roseococcus sp. (assembly GCA_051860645.1). Taxonomy (GTDB): domain Bacteria; phylum Pseudomonadota; class Alphaproteobacteria; order Acetobacterales; family Acetobacteraceae; genus Roseococcus. The sequence continues at coordinate 2,669 of JBHYDO010000142.1, read as the reverse complement.
CGCGGATCACGGCGCGGCCCGTCCCCACCGCGATCACGGCGGCGGTGCGCGAGATCACCTGGCCGGTGGCGTAGCCCACGGGGTCGATCACGGCATCCACGCCGCCGCCGATGGCGTCGCGCAGGTTGGACGGGCCGAGCAGGGGCAGCATGAGGAAGGGCCCGTCGCCGACGCCTGCCGCGTAGAGGGTCTGCCCGAAATCGCCCAGGCGCTGGGAATGCCCCGCGGGGGTGGCCACGTCCATCACGCCCAGCACGCCCACGGTGGTGTTCATCGAGAACCGGATCAGGGTGGTGCCCGCATCGGCCAGACGGAATTGCAGGACGTTGTTGATGAAGATGACCGGTTCCTGCAGGTTGTTCAGCGCGTTGCGGATGCCGCGCCGGGCCGGTTCGGGCACCGTCGCGCGATAGGACTCGGCGATGGGGCGGATGACGCCCGCATCCATCGCGTCGTTGAACTCGAAGATGTGGCGGTTGATCGTCTCCAGCGGGTCGCGGTTTTCCGGCGTGGCGCAGGCGCCCAGCAGGAGCATCGTCGTCAGGGCAAGGGTGCACTTCACGCGCCCAGACTATCGCAGCCCGCGCGCGCGTGCGATGGGGCGATTGCGATGGACCTTGCCGCGATCTTCTTCGCGCTGCTGGCGCTGGCGGGCCTGGTGCAGGCCCTGGCTGCGCGGCGGGCGCTGCGCCGGATGTCGGGGGGCGTGCCGCTGGCCGGGCCGGCACTGCCGGCGAGCGTGCTCAAGCCGCTGCACGGGGCCGAGCCGGGGCTGGAATCCCGCCTGGACGCCACCTTGGCGCAGCGGCATGCGGCGCCCTTCGAGGTGTTGTTCGCGGTGGCGGACCCGTCCGACCCCGCCCGGCTTTCCGCCGAGGCCGCCATGGCGCGCAGCCCCACGCCCGCGCGGCTGCTCGCGGGCGACGCGGTGCTGGGCGCGAACCGCAAGATGAGCCAGCAGGTGCACCTGGCGCGGATCGCCCGCCACCCCGTGCTGGTCGCGGCGGATTCCGACCTGCGCTGCCCGCCCCATTGGCTGACGGCCGTGACCGCCCCCCTGGCCGACCCGCAGGTGGGCCTCGTCACCTGCCTCTATGTGGGCCAGCCGGCCGAGGATGGCGTCTGGTCGGCACTGGCGAGCCTCGGCATCAACTGGCACTTCCTGCCCAATGCGGCCTTGGGCGAGGCGCTGGGCGCGGCCGAAGGCGCCTATGGGCCCACCATGGCGCTCCGGGCCGAGACGCTGGCCCGCATCGGCGGCTATGAGCGCCTGCTGGAGTTGCTGGCCGATGACCACGCGCTGGGCGTCGCGGTGCGCGCACTGGGATTGAAGGTGGTGGTCGCGCCCATCCTCCCCGCCCAGGTCATGCACGAACCGAGCTTCGCCGCCCTCTGGGCCCATGAACTGCGCTGGGCGCGGACCGTGCGGCTGGTGCGGCCCTGGGGGCATGTCGGGCTGGTCTTCACCCACCCCTTGCCCTTCGCGCTGCTGGCGCTGGCGGCCGCGCCGGGCGGCTGGACGCTGGCGCTGCTGGCCGCGGTGCTGGGCGCGCGCGGTGCCCTGGCCCGCACGGCGGACCTGTTGTCGGGCCGGCCGGGCTGGCGCCGCCTGCTCTGGCTCCCCGTGCGGGACCTGCTGTCCTTCGCGATCTGGGCCGCCGCCCTGCACAGGGGCCGCGTGACCTGGCGGGGGCGGCGATTTACCCTGGGCGACGGCGGCCGCATGTCCGAGGCGACCCGACCCGGCCGACCGGCCGGCCCTTGAGGTGCGACCCCATCAACCCGACGCCGGAGCCACCGCCATGATCCTCGCCATCGTCACCTTCCGCCTGCCAGCCGGCACCACCCGCGCGGACGCCGCCGCCATGTTCGCCCAGACGGCGCCGCTCTACGCGAAGCTGCCGGGCTTGGTGCGCAAGCAATACCTCTATCGTCCGCTGGAGACGCATGTGGAGGCGGGCGGGGCCTATGCCTGGGAAAGCCGCGCGGCGGCCGAGGCCGGGCATGGCGGCGAATGGCTCGCCCGCGTCACCGCCAAGTATGGCGCGCCGCCCGATGTGCGCTTCTTCGACACGCCCGTCAGCGTGGACAACTCGGGCGCCGAGGCCGTGATTGCGGAACACGCCCCCGCCTGACACAAGGCCGGGCGTGAAAGCCCGCCTCATCTTCAACGCCGACGACCTCGGCCTGCACAGCGCCGTGAACGAGGGCGTCGAGCGCGCCCACCGCGAGGGCGTGCTGACGGCGTCCAGCCTGATGGTGGGTGAGCCGGGCTTCGAGGAGGGCGTCCGCGTCGCCCGCGCCAACCCGGCCCTGGCCGTCGGCCTGCACCTGACCTTGACCGATGGCCGCCCCGTGCTGCCGCCCGAGCGGATCCCGTGCCTCGTGCAACCCAACGGGCAGTTCCTCGACGACATGAAGCGCCTTGGCGCGGACATCGCCGTCTCGCGCGCCGCGCAGGCCGAACTCGCGGCGGAGGTGGCGGCGCAGATGGCCCGCTTCCGCGACACCGGCCTGCCCTGCGACCACGTCAACGCGCACAAGCATTTCCAGAACCACCCCTGGATCGCGGGGGAGATGATCCGCGCGGCGGCGGAGGCGGGGGTGCGCGCCATCCGCGTGCCGTGGGAGCCGCAGGCGCTGATCCACGCCGCCGACGCCGCAAGCGG
>JBHYDO010000141.1:0-11717 GCA_051860645.1 Roseococcus sp. | reverse complement strand
CGCTGGACTTTAACCGGACGAAATTATGGCACAAGCCGTGTCGTGTCGCGCGGATCTCACCATACCACTTGCCTGATGGAAGCGACGCTTCCTGTCATGCTTCAGTACTACTTTCTGTGCATGCTTGCCTGTTTTCAGGTTGTATTCAAGGGAACGTTGCGTCTACCGGAGAGCATTTGCCCCCCATCAAGTTGAATTCTCACGCATGACAAAAGCGCGGCGATTCCATCTTGCCAAATTGCCGTCTCAGCATGCTAAACTTCGGCAAAAGAAAGGTTCGCCTTTGACTTGGTCCCTGCTCGTCCACGACCCTGAAAGCCAGGCCTTTGCCGTGGCCATCACCACCTGCAACCTGGCGGTGGGGGCGTCTTGCCCCTTCGTCCGGGCGGGGGTGGGTGCGGTGTCCACCCAATCGCTGACCAACCGCTACCTCGGGCCGGCCGTCCTGGCGGGCATGGCGCGCGGCCTCTCGCCCGGAGCGGCCATCGAGGGCGCGTTGGTGGGCGATGACGGCAAGCACCTGCGCCAGGTGCACGCGCTGGACCGCCATGGCCGCGCGGCCGCCTGGACGGGCCGGCATTGCGTGACCTATGCGGGCGCGCGCAGCGGCCAGGGTTGGTCGGTGGCGGGCAACATGCTCTCCGGCGAGGAGGTGATCTCAGACACCGCCGCCGCCTTCCTGACGCGCGAGGAACTCCCCCTGCCTGAGCGCATGCTGGCGGCGATGCAGGCGGGCGAGGCGGCCGGCGGCGATCGGCGCGGAAGGCAATCGGCCGCGCTGATGCTGATCACGGTCGAGGATTTCCCCGACATCGACCTGCGTGTGGACGACCACCGGGCGCCGCTGGACGAGTTGCAGCGCCTGCTGCGACTGTGGCGCACCCTGCGCGAACCGGGCCTGCGCGAAAGCCCGAGCCGCGCCAACCCCTCCGGCGTGACCGACCTCGACGACATCGACGAGGGGTGGCGCCGCAAGGGGCTCGATCTTCGCCTCAGCCGGTAGCGCCGGCCTCGGGCGCCGCCGGCGCCGCGGCACGCAGGGCGGCGATCTCGGCCTCCAGCGCGGCGACCCGCATCTCCAACGCCTCGGCGTGCTCCCGCGCCCGGCGGGCCAGTTCCATGGCCACGTCAAGGTCGGCCGCGCGAGCCAGTTCCAGCCGGCGGACGATCCCCTCGGCCTGCGCGCGCGCCATGGCCTCCATCTCGGCGCGCATGCCCGAGAGCAGCGAGAAAGCCCCCCCGGCCACGCCCGCGATGTCGTCCAGCCGCTGCCTTGCGTCGTTCCGCATGTCCCGTCCTCTTCCTGCCCGCCAGTGTCGGGGCGTCGCCCTGGCTATACCCCGCGCCGCACGCCGTCGTCACGGGCTGCGCGCGGTCCTGGCGCCCTGGACAGAAGTGGGAAGGCCTACCGCCCCTTGAAGACCGGCCGCCGCTTCTCGTTGAAGCTCGCGATGCCCTCGCGACGGTCCTCGGTGGGCACCAGGCGGTTATAGGCCTCGATCTCGAAGCGCAGGCCGCTGCGCAAATCCATCTGCAGGCCGAAATGGATGCTCTTTTTCGCCTGGCGCACCGAAAGCGGCGCGTTGGCGGCGATGGCGCGCGCGGTGTCCAGTGCCGCCGCCTCCAGCGCCCCCTCCGGGTGCAGCGCGTTCAGAATGCCCCATTCCTGTGCCTCCTCCGCGGTGAAGGGGCGGCCGGTGAGGATGATCTCCTTCGCGCGCCGTTCGCCCACGGTGCGCGGCAGGGTCATGGTGCCGCCGGCGCCGGGCATGATGCCGATCGTGACCTCGGTCAGCGCGAAGCGGGTACCGGGGCGGCCATAGGCGAAGTCCGAGGCGAGGACCATCTCCAGCCCGCCTGCATAGGCGTGGCCGTTCACGGCCGCGATGATGGGCAGCGGGCAGTCGAGCTGGGCCCAGAAGGCGCGCTCGAAGATCTCGTGCTGGGCGACCCATTGCGCGTCGGTCATGCCATTGCGCTCCTTCAGGTCGCCGCCGCCGCAAAAGGCCTTGCCGCCGGTGGCGGTGAAGACGACGCAGCGGATGTCACCGGGCTCGGCGGTGAGCTGCGTCCAGAGCGCCAGCAGGTCGCGGCCCATCTGGGTGTTGAGCGCGTTGGCGACTTCAGGGCGATTGAGGCGCGCCACCAGCACATGGGGCGCCGGCGCCTCGAGGGCGATGGTGGCGAGTTGGGGGAGGTGGTCCATCCGCATGTCCTTGGCCGCATGTGCTGGGTCGTGCCCTTCCGTCGGTCGGGCGCTCCTCTTGTGGCGCCGGAGTGCGGGTCGGGCCAAGGGGCGGGGAGAAGGAAGAAAGGCCGGGCGTCGACAAGAAAACTAACCTAGGAAGAATACCTTGATTTTCCTAAAGGATGAAATACCTATAGGCTAAATTTCCATTCCCTAGTCCTGGGAATGCCCTATTTCTCTTCCTGCGGCGAGATGGGGAATCAAGCTGCTTCCCCGCGCCGCCAGCATGTCCATCCCCCGTTCTTTCGGTATCGCCGATGTGCCGACGTCCAGCCTCGCCGCCGCATCCAGCGGCATTCCCGGCCCGGGCTCGAGCCGATGGCCGGCCCGCACAGCCGCACGGTGCTGCGGCACGGGCCTGATCACCCCCCGGCTCATGCGGGCCGAGGGAACAACCGCGCCTCGATGGCGCCGCACAGCGCATGGCCCAGCGCTGCATGCCCTTCCTGGATGCGCGCCGTGTCGGTGCTGGGCACGCGCAGCAGCAGGTCGCACAGCGCCTCCATCCGCCCCGTGCGCATGCCGGTGAAGCCCACGCGGACCATCCCCCGTGCCCGCGCCACCTCCAGCGCCGCCAGCACATTGGGCGAATCGCCCGAGGTGGAGAGGGCGAACAGCACATCCCCCCCCTGCCCCAGCGCCGCCACCTGGCGGGCGAAGACCTGGTCGAAGCCATAGTCATTGCCGATTCCGGTCAGCGCGGAGCAGTCAGTGGTCAGCGCCATCGCCGCCAGCGGTGCGCGGTCGTGCAGGAAGCGTCCCACCAACTCGGCCGCCCAGTGCTGGGCATCGGCGGCACTGCCGCCATTGCCGCAGAGCAGCAGCTTGCGCCCGGCGCCAAGCGCATCGGCCGTCACCTCGGCCACGCGGGCGGTGGCGGCGCAGAGCGCGGCATCTCCGGCCATCGCCGCCAGTGTCCGCGCCGAGCGCGCCAGCCCGTCCGCCACCTGCCCAGGCAAATCCATGCACTCCTCCCGGCCCATCCCGGGCCGTGCGTCACATATCCACGCCGTGCCGATGCGGCAAAGGTGGCGGCTGGTGCGCCTCGATCACGGCCCAGGCGGCTTCCGCGTCGTCCACGAAATGCAGCAGGTCGAGGTCCGCCTCGTCCACCAGCCCCTCATCCAGGAAGGCCTGCCAGTTCACCAGGCCGCGCCAATGCGCGCTGTCCACCAGCACCACGGGCACCGCCGGCGTGCGGCCGGTCTGCCGCAGGGTCAGAATTTCGAACAGCTCATCCATGGTCCCGAAGCCGCCCGGGAACACCACCAGAGCCCGCGCCCGCATGGCCAGGTGCAGCTTGCGGATGGCGAAGTAGTGGAACTGGAAGGTCAGCTCCGGCGTCGAGTAGGCGTTGGGATGCTGCTCCTCGGGCAGCCGTATATTGAAGCCGATGCTGGGCGCGCCCGCATCATGCGCGCCGCGGTTGGCGGCCTCCATGATGCCGGGACCGCCGCCGGTCGCGATCACGTTCTGCCGCCAGCCATCCTCGGGCGTCAGCGCCCCACCGCGCGTGGAGGCGATGCGCCCGAACTCGCGCGCCTGCGCGTACCAGCGCGGGTGGTGGCCAGGCCCGGCCTCCCTCACCCGCGCCGCACCGAACACCACGATGGTGGAGCCGATGCGCGCGGCCCGCAGCGCCTCGTCGGCCTTCAGCGCCTCCACCTGCAGCCGCACCCCGCGCATGGCGGGGCCACGCAGGAAGTCGGCGTCGAACAGAGCCAGGCGGAAGGCCGGGTTGTCCGCATGGTCCATGGCCTGTTTCCTCCATGCCGAAGCGCGCATGATGCCCGCGCCAGCGCCCCGGACCAACCAGCGGCGCGGCGAGGGGATGCAAACCGATGTCCGTCACGCTCCACTTCCATGGTGCGGCCCGCACCGTCACCGGCTCCTGCCTGCGCTTCGAGGCGCCCGGCGCGCATGTGCTGGTGGATTGCGGCATGTTCCAGGGCCCCAAGACGCTGAAGGCGCTGAACCACGAGCCCTTCCCCTTCGACCCCGCCAGCCTCGATGCCGTGCTGCTGACGCACGCGCATATCGATCACAGCGGCCTGCTGCCGCGCCTGGTGAAGCAGGGTTTTCGCGGCGCCATCCATGCCACGCCCGCCACCATCGAGCTCTGCGCCTGCCTGCTGCCCGACAGCGGCCACATCCAGGAGAGCGAGGTGCGGATGCTCAACCGCCGCAACCGCCGACGTTGGCGTGGGCGCGACGAGGTGCAGCCCATTTATGGCCCGGCCGAGGCGGAGGCGGCCCTGGAGGCCTTCCAGCCCGTGGCCTATGGCGAATGGATCACGCCCGCCCCCGGCCTGCGCGCGCGCTGGTGGAATGCCGGGCACATGCTGGGCTCGGCCTCCATCGAGATGGAGTTCGGCGATGTGCGCGTGCTGGCGTCCGGCGACATCGGCCCCGATGACGGCACCCTGCACCCCGAGCCGGAGGGGCCGCGGGGCCTCGACCACCTCATCTGCGAAAGCACCTATGGCGACGAGGACCGCCCCATCATCACGCCCGAGGCCCGCCGCGCGGCGCTGGCCGCCCTGGTGCGCGAGGCCGCGGCGCAGGACGGCGCGCTGCTGATCCCCAGCTTCGCGGTCGAGCGCGCGCAGGAGGTGGTGCTGGACCTCGCCCTGCTGATGCAGCGCGGCGAAATCCCCGCCACCACCATCCATATGGACAGCCCGCTGGCCACCCGCGCCAGCAAGGTCTTCGCCCGCCACGCGCAGGGCATGGAGGAGGGCGAGGCGCTGCGCGCCGCGCTGCACTCGCATCGCCTGGTTCATGTGGTGGATGGCGCCTCCAGCCGGAAGCTCACGAAGCATAAGGGCTTCCACATCGTCATCGCGGGCTCGGGCATGTGCGATGCGGGGCGCATCCGCGAGCACCTGAAGTCGCGGCTGTGGGATGCGCGGGCCATGGTGGTGCTGGTGGGCTACCAGGCCAGCGGCACGCTGGGGCGGCTGCTGGAGGGGGGCGCGCCGCGCGTCCGCATCCAGGGCGAGACCATCGAGGTCGCCGCCCGCGTCACCCGCATCGAGGGCTATTCCGGCCATGCCGACGCGCCGGAGCTGGTGCGCTGGGTGGAGGCGCGGCGGCCGGTCGCGGGCGGCATTTTCCTCACCCATGGCGAGCCGGAGGCCATCGCGGGACTGGCGGCCCGCCTGCCCGGCCATGTGGTGCAGCCGGTGCTCGATTCGCGCTGGCGCCTCAGCCACGGCACGCCGCCCGAGGAACTGCCCGCGCCCCCGACGGCACGCCGCCTGCACCCGGAGGAGGTCGGCCGCCCAGATTGGCACAACGACCGCGCCGCCCTGATGCTCGGCGTGGAGGAGGCGATCGAGCGCGCGCCGGACGAGACCGCGCGCGCCGCGCTGATCGCCCGGCTGCGCGCGGCCCTGCTCGGTCAGGCGGGGGCGTAGCGCGTGGGTGCCAGATCCGCGTGCTCGATCTCCGGCGCGCGGGCGCTGACGAGGTCCGCCAGCACCCGGCCGGAGCCACAGGCCATGGTCCAGCCCAGCGTGCCATGGCCCGTGTTGAGGAACAGGTTCCGGTAGCGCGTGGGGCCGACGATGGGCGTGCCATCGGGGGTCATGGGCCGCAGCCCGGTCCAGAACTGCGCCTCGGCCGGGTTGCCGGCGTCGGGGAACAGGTCGGTCAGGGTGTGTTCCAGGGTTTCCCGGCGCGGCTTGCGCAGGCGGAGCGAGAAGCCTGCCAGTTCCGCCGTGCCGCCCACGCGGATGCGGTCACCCAGGCGCGTCACCGCGATCTTGTAGGTCTCGTCCATCACGGTGGAGACGGGGGCGGCGTTGGCGTCGCGCACCGGCAGCGTCAGCGAATAGCCCTTCACCGGATAGACCGGGATGGAAACGGCGAGCGGCCGCAGCAGCGCGGTGGAGTGACTGCCGAGCGCGACCACATAGCGGTCGGCGGTGAAGCGGCCCTGGCTGGTGACAACGCCGGTGATCTCGCCGCCCGTGGCCTCGATGCGCTCGATGGAGACACCCTGGCGGAACACCACGCCCAGCGCCGCGGCGCGCTCGGCCAGGCGCTGGGTAAAGAGGAAGGCATCGCCCGTCTCGTCGCCCGGCAGGCGCAGCCCGCCCACGAATTTTTGCGCAACGCGCGCCAGCGCGGGTTCGGCGGCGATGCAGCCCGCCATGTCCAGCAGTTCATGCGCAACGCCGCTCTGCCGCAGCACGGCCACATCGGCGGCCACGGCGTCGAGTTGCTTGTGGGTGCGGAACAGTTGCAGCGTGCCATGCATGCGCTGGTCGTACTGGATGCCGGTCTCAGCCCGCAGCGCCATCAGTGCGTCGCGCGAATACTCGGCGATGCGGACCATGCGGGCCTTGTTGGTGGCGTAGGCCTCCTCCGTGCAGTTCGCCAGCATCCGGACGAGCCAGGGGTAGAGCCCGCCGCCCGCCTGCGGCCAGAACACCAGGGGGCGGTGGCGCATCATCAGCCATTTCATGGCCTTGATGGGGATACCGGGGCCGGCCCAGGGCGCGGAATAGCCGGGCGAGACCTGGCCCGCATTGGCGAAGCTGGTCTCCATGCCCGGGCCGGGCTGGCGGTCCAGGACCGTCACCTCATGGCCCGCGCGGGCCAGGTACCACGCGCTGGTGACACCCACCACGCCGCTGCCGAGAACGAGCACCCGCATCGCCGCCTCCTGAATTCCGAATAGGAGAAGGGTATCCGGTGGATGATGCGTGGTTCCGGTGGATTCTGCGCAGAAGCGGCGCTTTGCGCGAAATTTTGCAATTTTCTGCGGAGATGTGGCAGAATTCACCATGCACGCGCTCGACGAAGCCGACCTCGCCATCCTGCGCGAACTCCGCCTGGACGCCCGCATGACCAATGCGAAGCTGGCGCAGGCCGTGGGCCTCTCGCCCTCCGCCTGCCTGCGCCGGCTGCGCCTGCTGGAGCATCGCGGCGTCATCCGCGGCTACACGGTGTTGCTCGCCGAGCCTCAGCGCGCGGGGCAGGTCACGGTCATCGTGCAGATCACGCTGGACCGGCAGACCGAACAGCATCTGACGCGCTTTGAGGCCGCCATCCGTCGCTGTCCCGAGGTTCGGGAGTGCTACCTGATGACCGGCATGGCGGACTACCTGCTGCGCGTGGAGTGCCGCGACGCCGCGGATTACGAGCGCATCCACAAGGAACAGCTGAGCCGCATGCCCGGCGTGGCGCGCATCCAGTCCAGCTTCGCCATCCGGGCGGTGATCACCGGGTAGGTTTTTGCTGGCCTCGGACCGGTTCGCAGGTGCAGCATCCTGCCATGGATGGCAATGCCCCTGATCTTCTCCAGCGCCTGCTCGCACGCCTGCATTCGGCGCGTGCCGCCGCCGCGCAGGATCCCTTTGGCGACCCGGTGCTGCTGACGGCGCTGTCGGTCAGCCGCAGCCTGGATGATGGCTCGCTGGACCTCGCGGGGCTGGGCGCCATCATCCAGAAACTTGCCGATGACGCCGCCGCCGGCCGCGCCCAGCGGCTCGCCCGCTATGTCGGCCACGCCATCGGGGCGGACCCCTTCCCCACCCTGGCCCAGCGCCTGGCCCGGCCTGACCCGCTGGACAGCCCCATCCCCTTCGCCGCCTACCGTGCCCTGGTCGAGCGCGCGCGCTTCGCCGCCGTCTTCACCGCCCACCCCACCTTCTCCATGCCGGCGGCCACCAACGCAGCCCTGGCCGAGGCCGCCAGCACCGGCGAGGCACCACCGCGCGGCCTGCCGCACCGCCCCGCGCCGGTCACCCTGACCGAGGAATTCGCCCAGGCCTGCGCCGCCATCACGCGTGGCCGCGACGCGCTGGACGAACTCGCCGGCGCCTTGCTGGATGCCGCCCGCGTCATCTGGCCCGACCGCTGGGCCTTGCTGCGCCCCGCGCCGGTGAAGCTGGCGACCTGGGTGGGCTATGACACGGATGGCCGCACCGACATCGGCTGGTGGGACACGCTGCGCCTGCGACTCATCATGAAGCGCCTGCAACTCGAGCGGCTGGTGGCGCAGCTTCCCGGCACGCCCATCGCCGCCCGCGCGGACCTCGCCATCGAGGCCGTGACCATGCAGATCGCCGCCGTGCCCGACCGACCCACCCCGGCCGCGGTGCAGGCCATGGCGGCCGAGATGCTGGAACGGCGCGAGGCGGCGATGACCGACCTCACCCAGCTGCTCACCCTGTTCGAGGTGGCGCTGGACGCGGCCCCCGACGACGCAGCCCGGCGCAGCCTGGGGGTTGCGCGGGCGGGGCTGGTGGCGCACGGGCTGTCGCTCGCCCATACCCATGTCCGGCTGAACGCGACGCAGGTGCACAACGCCGTCCGCCAGCGCCTGGACATCACCACCGCACCCGAAGACATGGCCCAGCGCCGCGGCCTGCTGGCTCAGGTCAACACCGCCCTGGCCAGCTTGCAGGTGCGGCCGGTGGACTATGGCGCACTGCTGGCCGAGCAGGCCTCGGCCGCCAAGCTGATGATGAACGTGGCGCAGATCGCCAAGCATGTGGACGGCTCGGTGCCCGTGCGCTTCCTGATCGCGGAGACGGAGACGGGCTTCACCCTGCTGGCCGCGCTTTGGCTGGCGCGGCATTTCGGCTGCGAGCGGCATGTGGAGATCTCGCCCCTGTTCGAGACGGCCGACGCGCTGGAACGCGGCGAGCGCGTGCTGGACGAGGCGCTGCGCAGCCCCTCCTTCCGCGACTACCTGCGCCTGCACGGGCGGCTGTGCCTGCAATTCGGCTACTCGGATTCCGGGCGCTATGTGGGGCAGTTGGCTGCCTCCTACCTGGTGGAACGCCTCAAGCTGCGGCTCGCGGAATTGCTGCGCCGGCATGGCCTGTCGGGCATCGAGGTGGTGCTGTTCGACACCCATGGCGAGAGCATCGGTCGCGGCGGCCACCCCGACAGCCTGGCGGACCGGCTGGACTACCTCTTCCCGCCCCAGGCCCGCGCGGCCCTGGCCGAGGCGGGGCTGCCGGCGCGCGAGGAATCGAGCTTCCAGGGCGGCGATGGCTACATGCTCTGGGCCACGCCCGAGCTGGCCCGCGCCACGGTCGCGCGCATCGCGGAACATGCCTTCGCCACGCCCGCCGCCGGGGCGGACCCGATCTACACCGAGAGCGACTATGGCGCGGACTTCTTTGCGACCCTCCGCCGCGAGGTCCAGGCCCTGGTGGCCGACCCCGGCTATGCCGCGCTGCTGGGCGGCTTCGGCCCGGGGCTGATCGAGCGCACCGGCTCGCGCCCCGCGGCACGCCAGGCCGATGGCATCGGCGGGCCCGCGCGCCTCACCCACCCCTCGCAGCTGCGTGCCATCCCCAACAACGCGATCCTGCACCAGGTCGGCTGGCTCGCGAACACGCTGCATGGGCTCGGAGCCGCCGTCTCGGCCAACCCCGAGGCCTTCCATGATCTGCGCGCGCGGTCACCGCGCTTCCGGCGCGCGCTGGGCATGGCGCTGCGGGCGGCGGAGTGTTCCGATATCGGCGTGGTGCGCGCGGTGATCGGCACGCTCGATCCCGGCACCTGGCTGGACCGTGCCTCGGCCACGCAACGTCCCGGCCGGCGCGAGGCGCTGCTGGCCGTGGCCGGCCCGCTCGACGCCATGGACATCGAGGCCCCGCTGCGCCGCCTCTACCGCCGCTTCAAGGCGGACCACCTGGCGCTGCGCGCCGCCTGGCCGGAACTGCCGCAGATGCCCGAGCGGCTGGTGCTGCTGCACGCGTTGCGCCTCGCACTGATCCATCGGCTGTGGCTGCTGGCCGTGCGTGTGCCGGAATTCAGTCCCAGGCACGGTGCGACGCGCGAGGGGGTCCTGGCGCGTATCCTGGCTCTGGACGTGGAACCCGCCGTCACCCTGCTGGAGCAGATCTTCCCCGCCGCCCCCGACCCCGTGACGGGCCTCGACTTCCACGAACCCGCCGCCCCCGACGAGGGCCCGAGCTATGGGCGCGAACACGCAGAAATCTTCGGCCCCATGCGGCAGATGTTCGACCTCGTGCGCGGCTGCTCGGCCGCGGTGAGCCACGAGGTGGGCGCGTTCGGCTGAGCGGACGCGTCGCGCGGCCGCCACGTCCGGCTCCCTTGCCGCTGCCTGCCCGGGATGTGCCAGGCACTGGCGGACGCGCGGGCCGCTGCGTCGGTGCTCCCGCCATGAGTTGTGCGGTCGGCGCCGTGCCTTCGTTCCAAGGGCTGGGGCGCGGCGCCCGCCTCCAGGTGATCGCGCGCTACAGCTTGCCGGAACTCCCCTCGCCCGGCGGCTTCAGGCCATAGGGTCGCACCAGCGCCCAGACATGCGCCGGGATCATGTAAGGCGCGCGGCGCGGCTGTTCGCGCTGGAGGTGGATCACGCTCTCCACCGCCTTCATCTCCACCCGCGCGCGGGCGAACTCGATGCCGCGCGGCCCCAGGCGCGGCATCAGCCAGCCCACGATCGGCCGCAGCCAGTCGGGCATGCGGCGCAGCGGCAGGCCGCCCGCGGCGCGCTCGGTGTTGGCGAGGAAGCCCTTCACCGCGCCGGCGCGCTTGCCGGCGCTGCCGGGCGCGCTGGTCTCCACCTCATCGCCCAGCAGGTTGAGCAACTCCTCTCCGCGCTCGTTGCGGAGGATGAGCCATTGCTGCCCCTCGCCGCCCATGTAGCCCACGGTGATGTCGGCCAGGACGTTGGTGTAGTCCACGCAGCTTCGGCAGGTCAGCGGAAAAAAATCCCTGGGCAGCTTGGAAATGGGGAGCTGGAGGAAGGGAATCTCCCTCCGGCGGCCGTCGGCGTAGCGCAGCTCGACGTGGAAATCCGCCCGGAATTCCAGATAGGTGATGCCGTCCGGATCGCTGTCCAGAAGGCCCAGGAACAGGTGAAAATTCTCCGTGGTGGTGTTGTCAGAGCAAGGCGTTCCTATGACATAAAGCCTATCGAAGCCCAATTCTCGTTCAAGGGCGCGCAGGGCATAAACCTGGCAAGGAATTCCTATGATGGCCAGCCGCCGGTGCCCCGCCGCCCGCGCCGGCTCCAGCAGTGCCAGCAGCGGCGCATAGCCCATCCGCATGCCCCGCACGGCCGCCATGTCCTCGGCCCGCGTCACCAGCACGGGCACGGGCTTCCACCGGTCCGCCGGGTCGGGCGCCATGGTCAGCACGGCGTCCACCGCACCCGTCTCCAGCAGGCGGGCGGCGATGCGCGTCGTGATGCCGGTCCATTGCGCGCCCGGGAGCGGCGCGCGCAGCCGGGCGCGGACCATGCGGCGGTGCGGGCCGAAATGCAGTTCGTCCGGCCGGGCGGGATCGCGCGCGCGGCCATGCACCTGGGCTTCCAGCGCCGGGTAATCGGGCGCGATGAACTGGCAGGCGCGGCCGCAGGCCTTGTCGTCCTCCATGCGCGAGACACCGCAATCGGTGCAGAGGTTGCGGTGGGGGGCGGGGCGCAGCGGCGGGCTGGCGGGGCCGGGATGTGCTTGGTCCATGTGCGGAGGCT
>JBHYDO010000140.1:0-11723 GCA_051860645.1 Roseococcus sp. | reverse complement strand
AGCGGCGCCTCGGCCCAGAAGCCGCGCGCCGTGATCGAGGCGATGACGCGCTGCATGGAAAGCGCCTACGCCAACGTCCACCGCGGCGCCTACAACCTCAGCGAGGTCGCCACCGCCAATTTCGAGGCGGCGCGCGAGGCGGTGCAGCATTTCCTGGGCGCGGAGCACGCAGAGGAAATCGTCTTCACCCGCAACTCCACCGAGGCCTTCAACCTCGTGGCCCACAGCTTCGGCCGCGCCCTGCTGAAGCGCGGCCAGGTCGTGCTTGTCTCGGAGATGGAGCACCACGCGAACCTCGTCCCCTGGCAGATGCTGCGCGATGCGGGGCTGGGCATCGGGCTGCGCTTCATCCGTGTCACCGATGCGGGCGAACTCGACCTCGAGGACTATGCGCGCCACTTGGCGCAGGGTGATGTGGGCCTGGTCTCCGTCACGCACATGTCCAATGTGCTGGGCACGGTGACGCCCGCCGCGCTGATTGCGCGCATGGCGCATGAGGCGGGTGCCCGCGTGATGTTAGACGGCAGCCAGGCCGCCGTGCACCGGGCGGTGGACGTGCGCGCCATCGGTGCCGATTTCTACGCCTTCACCGGCCACAAGCTCTATGGCCCGACGGGCATCGGGGTGCTCTACGGGCGCCGCGAACTGCTCGACGCCATGCCACCCTTCCAGGGCGGCGGCGACATGATCGAGACGGTCACGCTCGAACACTCCACCTGGGCCGCGCCGCCCGCGCGCTTCGAGCCCGGCACGCCCGCCATCATCGAGGCGGCGGGGCTGCTAGCCGCCATCGGCTATGTCAACGCCATCGGCATGGAGGCCATCGAGGCGCATGAGCGCGCGCTGGTGGAGCACGCCTCGGCCACGCTGTCCCGGGTGCCGGGGCTGACGCTGCTCGGCAGCCCGCAGGATCGCGGCGGCGTCTTCGCCTTCTCGCTCGACGCGGCCCACCCGCACGACCTCTCCACCTTTCTCGACCGGCGCGGGATCTGCGTGCGGGCGGGCCGGCATTGCGCCGAGCCGCTGCACACGCGCTTCGGGCTGGAGGGCGGCACGGCGCGCGCCTCCTTCGGCCTCTACACCACGACGGCTGAAATCGACGCGCTGGCCGAGGCGCTTACCGCTGCGCGAATATTCTTCGCATGACCGCCCAGCCGGCCGGTTTCGACGAATTGCGTGACCTGTACCAGGAGGTGATCCTGGACCATGGCCGCAAGCCGCGGAACCATCTCCGGCTGGAGGTGTTCGACGCCACCGCGCGTGGCGACAACCCGATGTGCGGCGACCGGGTGGAGGTCTTCCTCAAGCTCCACTGCGGCCGCATCGCGCGCGCGAGCTTCCTCGGCCGCGGCTGCGCCATCAGCCAGGCCAGCGCCTCGCTTCTGACGGAGCTGGTGCCGGGCCTGACACCGGACGAGGCGCGCAGCCTCGGTGCGCGGCTGCGCAATATGGCCAAGACGGGCACGCGCGACGACAGCACGCCGGCGCTTGAACGGCTGTCCGCCCTTTCGGGCGTGCATGAATTTCCCAGTCGCGTGAAATGCGCGACCCTGGCGTGGCACGCGCTCGACGCCGCGCTGGATGGATCGAAGGAGGCAAGCAGTGAGTGACCAGGCCGCGACCCATGGAAGCTGGACCCCGGAGGGCGAAACCCTGCCGCAGGTGACCGAGGAAGGCGTGATCGAAGCGCTGAAGACCGTTTTCGACCCGGAAATCCCGGTGGACATCTACGAACTCGGTCTCGTCTACGCCATCGAGCTGGAGGAGGGAGGGCGCGTGAAGGTGGAGATGACGCTGACCACCCCCTCCTGCCCCTCCGCGCAGGAATTGCCCAGCATGGCGGAGGAAGCGATCCGCCAGATGCCCGGCGTGACAGACTGCCAGGTCGAGATCGTCTGGGATCCGCCCTGGGACCAGTCGCGGATGAGCGAGGATGCGCGCCTCGCGCTCAACATGTTCTGAAGGGAGTGCCGTCATGAGCACCACCACCGACGCCCCGCGCGTGAAGCGGGAACTGCCGCCGCTGATGTCCCTGTCCGAGGCAGCGGCCGAGCGCCTGCGCCGCCTCTACGACAAGGCCGAGGCGGGCAAGCTGCTGCGCATCGGCGTCAAGACAAAGGGCTGCTCCGGCATGGCCTATGACCTCACCTTCGTCGAGGCCCAGGGCCCGGGCGATGAGCGCGTGACCGACAAGGGCATCACCATCCTGGTGGACCGCAAGGCCAGCCTCTACCTCATCGGCACCATCATGGACTACGAGGCGAAGGCCATGTCGGCCGGCTTCGTCTTCGTGAACCCCAACGAGAAGGGCCGCTGCGGCTGCGGCGAGAGTTTTCACGTCTGATCAGCCGAAGAGGCTGTAGAACATCCTGAGGCTGGTGACGGCGAGGAACACCGCAAACGCCCGCTTCAGCCAAAGTGGCTTGATGCTGTGGGCCAGCTTCACCCCCCAGGGTGTGGCGATGATCGAGGTGGGCGCGATCAGCGCGAAGCCGATCAGGCTCACATAGCCGAGCGAGAAGGGTGGCAGCCCGGGATCGCTCCAGCCGCCCCAGACGAAGCCGACGGTGGCCGGCACGGAGATGATCAGCCCAAACACGCTGGACGTCGCGACGGCGGACCGGATCGGGTGGCCGAACATGGACAAGATGGGCACGCCCAGCGTGCCGCCGCCAATGCCCATCATGGCACTCACGCTGCCGATGCCGATGCCGAGTGCGGCGCGCGGCGGGCCGTCGGGCAGCTTGTCGGCCACGCGGAAATCCACGCCGGTGAAACCCATGTTCAACGCCACCAGCAGCGCCACCATGGCGAAGACCGCCGTCAGCCCCTCGCCGCGCACCTGCACCGCCAGCAGCGTGCCGAGTGCGACACCCGCCATCATGGGCAGCCAGATGGAGTGCAGCAGCGCCTCGTCCATCGCGCCCGTGGCCCGGTGCTTGCGCGCCGAGACGATCGAGGTGGGGATGATGGTGGCGAGGGAGGTGCCCACCGCCAGCTTCATCTGCATGGCCTCGGGAATGCCAAAGAGCGGGAAGACGTTGAACAGCAGCGGCACGATGACGATGCCCCCGCCCACGCCGAGCAGCCCGGCCAGCGTGCCCGAGACCAGGCCCGTCGCCGCCATGGCGGCGGCCAGCGCCGCCAGCCACCAGAATCCGTCCATCGCGCGCCCCCGGCAGGTTGTCTTCGCGGCACCCCTGTAACCCTGGCGTCATGCGCGGCAAAGCGCGCGGACCGGCCCCCACCTTCCCGCTTGGCGCATGGCGTTCTAGCCTCCGCCCGAACACAGGCAGGAGGAAGCGCAACATGATGCTCCAGGACAAGGTTGCCATCGTCACGGGCTCGGGCGGCGGGATCGGGCGCGAGATCGCCATTGCCATGGCCGAGGCGGGTGCGAAGGTCGTCATCAACGACATCGGCGCCTCGCTCGGCGGCGAGGGCTTCTCGACCACCCCGGCCGAGCAGACCAAGGCAATCATCGAACAGAAGGGCGGCCAGGCCGTCATCAACACGGACAGCGTCTCCGAGTGGGAGAACGCGAAGAAGATCGTCCAGACCGCGATCGACGCCTTCGGCCGCGTGGACATCGTGGTGAACAACGCGGGCATCCTGCGCGACCAGATCTTCCACCGGATGACGCCGGAGGAATGGCTCTCGGTCATCAACGTGCACCTCAACGGCAGCTTCTTCGTAAGCCGCGCCGCGGCCGAGCATTTCCGCAAGCAGGAGAGCGGCTCGCTGGTGCACATCACCAGCACCTCGGGCCTCATCGGCAATTTCGGGCAGGCCAACTACTCCGCGGCCAAGCTCGGCATCGTCGCGCTGTCCAAGTCCATCGCGCTGGATATGAAGCGCTACAATGTGCGCTCGAACTGCCTCGCCCCCTTCGCCTGGTCGCGCATGACCAGCTCCATCCCCGCCGAGACGCCCGAGCAGAAGGCGCGTGTGGAGCGCATCATGAAGATGGGCCCGGAGAAGAACGCGCCGCTGGCGGTGTTCCTGGCCTCCGACGCAGCGAAGGAAGTGACGGGGCAGATCTTCGCGCCCCGCATGCATGAGCTGTTCCTGTTCAGCCAGAACCGCCCCATCCGCTCGGTGCACAGCGAGAGCGGCTGGACGCCCGAGAAGATCGCCGAAATCGCCCTGCCCGCCTTCCGCGCGAACTTCGTGCCAATGGAGCGGTCGGGCGACGTGTTCAGCTGGGACCCCGTGTGACGTGAATTTTGAACTGAACGAGGAACAGGCCGCGTTCCAACAGGTGGTGCGCGGCTTCGCCGAGCGCCATCTGGCCAAGGGCGCGGTCGAACGCGCCCACACGGTGGGTTTCCCGTGGGATGTGGCGAAGCTGATGGCCGAGCAGGGGTTGTTCGGCATCATGCTGCCCGAGGAGGATGGCGGTGCCGGCGGCGCCGTCTTCGACGCGGTGCTGGCCATGGAGCAGATCGCGCAGGTGTGCCCGCGCAGCGCGGACGTGCTGCAGGCCGGCAATTTCGGCGCCTTTCGCACGTTTGCGGAATACGCGTCGCCCTACCAGAAGGAGCGGTTCTTCAAGCCGCTGCTGGCGGGTGAGGCGGTGGCGGCAGTGGGGATGACCGAACCTGATGCGGGTTCGGCGCTGACCGACCTCAAGACGCATTGCACGCCCGATGGCGCGGGCTTCCGGCTCAACGGCCAGAAGGTGTTCACGACGAACAGCGCCGAGGCCAACGTCTTCGTCATCTACTGCCGCTTCGGGCCTGG
This sequence comes from Roseococcus sp., assembly GCA_051860645.1. Classification (GTDB taxonomy): domain Bacteria; phylum Pseudomonadota; class Alphaproteobacteria; order Acetobacterales; family Acetobacteraceae; genus Roseococcus. Next base: position 6,980 of record JBHYDO010000140.1, on the reverse strand, counting down.
CCTGGGTGGCATCGGCTCCGTGCTGGTGGAGCGCGGGATGGAGGGGTTCACACTCGGCCAGCCCAGCCTCTACATGAATGACGAGGAGTGGTGCGCCCTCTACTTCGACAACGTCTACATCCCGCCCGAGATGGTGCTGCTGGGCCCCGGTGGCTTCAAGAAGCAGATCGGCGGCTTCAACGTGGAGCGCGTGGGCAACACCACCCGCGCCCTCGCACTGGGCGAATACTGCTTCACCGCCGCGCGCGACCACGCCATGACGCGGCGGCAATTCAACCGGCCGCTCATGGAATTCCAGGGCCTGCAATGGAAATTCGCCGACATGCGCGTCGCACTCGATGGCGCGCGGCTGCTGCTGTATCGCGCGGCGGTGAATGCGGGGCGTGGCTTGCCGGACGCGCAGGAGGTCGCCATCGCCAAATATGCCTGCAACCAGGCGGGCTGGATGGCCTCCAACGAATCCATGCAAGTGATGGGTGGCACGGGCTACTCGAAGGACCTGCTCATCGAATATTGCGTGCGGCGCACCCGTGGCTGGATGATCGCGGGGGGCAGCCTGGAGGTGATGAAGAACCGCATCGCCGAGGGCGTGTTCGGGCAGACCTTCTCGCAGCGGCCGCCGAAGTGAAAAGTCTGCTGGCGCCGCGCCGCATTGCCCTGGTGGGCGCCTCGGGCGACCCGGCGCGCCTCACTGCGCGCGCGCAGATCTACCTGCGCCGCCACGGCTATGACGGCGCACTGTTCCCGGTGAACCCGCGCGCCAGCGAAATCCTCGGCGAACCCGCCTTCGCCAGCGTGGAGGACATCCCGGGCGAGATCGACTTCGCCTATATCCTGCTCGGCACCCAGCAGGTGGAGGCGCAACTGGCCGCCGTCGCCGCCAAGGGCGCCGAGGTCGCCTGCATCCTGGCCGATGGCTTCGCCGAGGCGGGGCCGGAGGGCCAGGCGCTGCAGGACCGCTGCGTCGTGGCGGCGCGCGCCGCTGGCCTGCGGCTGCTCGGCCCCAATTCCATGGGCATCATCAACATCCCCGCCCACATCGCGGCCAGCGTGAACGCGGCGCTGGAGGCAGAGACGCTGCCCGCCGGCCGCATCGCGCTGGTCAGCCAGTCGGGCTCCATGCTGGGCGCCATCATGGGGCGCGGGGCGGCGCGCGGCATGGGGTTTTCGCACCTCATCGCCACCGGCAACGAGGCCGATCTCACCGCCGGCGAGATCGCGGCCATGCTGGTGGATGAACCCGGCGTGGACGTTGTGATGCTGTTCCTGGAGGCCATCCGCCAGCCGCAGCACTACGCGCATGCGGCCTGGAAGGCGCACCGGGCGGGCAAACCCATCATCGCCTACAAGCTCGGCCGCTCGCCCTATGGGGCGGAACTGGCGACCAGCCACACCGGCGCGCTGGCCGGCAGCGACGCGGCGGCGGACGCCTTCTTCCGCGCGCACGGCATCCTGCGCGCCACCATGCTGGAGAGTTTTCTCGAACTTCCGGCGCTGGTCATGGGCCGCAAGCCGCACGCGCAGACCCATCGCGCCGTCTCGGTCATGACCACGACGGGCGGCGGCGGTGCGATGGCCGTGGACGCGCTGGGCGTCGCCGGCATCGAGGCGCGCATCCCCGACGCGCACGCCACCGCTAAGCTGCACGCGGTGGACATGCACCCGCATGGCCGCCTGCTGGACATGACGCTGGCCGGCACCAAGCCCGACCGGGTGGAGGCCGCCATCGTCGCACTCGCCGCCGCGCGGGACACGGATGTGGTGGTGCCCGTCATCGGCTCCTCGGCGCAGTTCCGGCCGCATGACGCGGTGGCGGGCATCGTGCGCGGGCGGGATGCGGTGGGCGAGGCCAAGCCCGTCGCCGCCTTCCTGGTGCCCCAGGCGGACGCCTCGCTGCGGCTGCTGGCCGAGGCCGGCATCCCCGCCTTCCGCACGCCCGAAAGCCTGGCCGACGCGATGCGCGCCTTCCTCGATTGGCGTGCGCCGCTGGCCACGCCGCACATGGCGGCACCCGAAGTCGCGCTGCCCGAACGCCCGGACGAGGCGGATGCGCGGGAGGTGTTCGCCGCACTTGGCCTTGCCACGGACTTCGCCCGCTTCACCGACGCGCCGCCTGTTGATCTTCGCTACCCTGTGGCGCTGAAGATCCTCTCGCCCGACCTGGCCCACAAGACCGAGGTGGGCGGCGTGGCGCTCAACATCCCCGACGCGGCGGCGCTGCGCACGGCCATGCTGAACATGCGCGCGCGCGTGGCCAAGGCCGCACCCCAGGCGGGCATCACTGGCTTCCTGGCGCAGCCCATGGCGAAGGGGCTGGCCGAGGTCATCCTGGGCTTCCGCCGCGACCCCGAGGTGGGTCCGGTCGTGCTGCTGGGCGCTGGCGGCGTGCTGGCGGAACTGCACCGCGACGTGGCCCTGCGCCTCGCCCCACTGCATCTGGACGAGGCGCGCGCCATGATCGCCGAAGTGCGCGCACTGCGCGTCATCGAGGGCTGGCGTGGCCTGCCGCGCGGCGATGTGGACGCGCTGGCGCATGCCATCGTCGCCGTCTCGCGCCTTGCGGCCATGGACGGCATCGCCGAGGCCGAAATCAACCCGTTGATGATCCATGAGGCCGGCGTGACCGTCGCCGATGCCTGGATCGTGAGGAGCTGAGATGGACCCGAAAGCCCTGATCGAGGCGCGCTACGGCCACCTCCCCTTCGACCCGCCCGCCGAGATCCCCGACGCGCTTGGCGCCCTGCTCGACCGCCGGGTGACGCGCCGCTACCGAGCCGAACCCGTGCCCGAGGCGCTGCTGGACACGGTGCTGGCGGCCGCTTCCTCGGCGCCTTCCAAGAGCGACATGCAGCAATGGTCGGTGGTTGTTCTGCAGGACGCGCGAAAAATCGCGGCCATCGCCGACTGGATCGGCACCATGCCCTGGATCAAGCAGGCGCCGGTCTTCCTCGTCTTCTGCGCCGATGTGCGCCGCGGGCGCGATATCTGCGAGCGCGCCGGGCGCGAGCATGCGAACGACAACCTCGACACCGTACTCAACGCCACGGTGGATGCGGCACTCGCCATGGGCATGACCATCGCGGCGGCCGATGCGGCGGGGCTCGGCACCTGCCCCATCAGCTATGTCCGCAACCACATGGAGAAGATGGCGCCGCTGCTCGGCCTGCCCAAGGGCGTCTTCCCCATCGCGGGCCTGACGCTCGGCCTGCCCGAGGCGCGCAACGAACCCTCCGCCCGCCTGCCGCCCTCGGTCACCATCCATCGCGGGCGCTACGATGCGTCGGGCGAGGCGCAGGCGCTGGGTGCCTATGACGCGCGGCGGGAACGCGCCAAGCCGCGCTACCCTGAGATCCATGGCCCTGCGCCGGAGGGCTGCACCTGGACGGAGAACGTGGCCCGCCAGCTTTCCGTGCCCGAGCGCGCGGGCTTCCGCGCCTGGCTGCGCTCGCGCGGGTTTGCCCTTGACTGAGCCCCCGCCGAAGCCGACCGACGACAACCCCGGCAGCGCCGACGCCGCAGGCGTCACGCGCCGCCGCGTCCATCCGCGACATGCATCGAGCCTCGTGCTGTGGCGCCAGGGCGCGAACGGTCCCGAGGTGCTGATGGGCCGCCGCCACCACGCGCTGCGCTTCATGCCGGGCGTGCTGGTCTTCCCCGGTGGCCGCGTGGATCGCACGGACTACAAGGCGCCGGCCCTCAGCGAATTGCGCCCGGCCACTCTCGCCATGCTGCGGCTTTCCTCGCCCGCCAGCCTCGCGCGCGCGCTGGCGGTGGCGGCGGCGCGCGAACTGCACGAGGAAACCGCGCTTGTGCTGGGCGAGATGCGGGGCGGACGGGTGGCGCCCGATCTCGGCTGCCTGGACTATCTCAGCCGCGCCATCACGCCCGCCGGCCGGCCCATCCGCTTCCACGCGCGCTTCCTGGTGGCACCCGCCGGCGCGGCGCGTGGCGAGTTGCAGGGCTCCGGTGAGCTGGAGGAATTGCGCTTCTTCCCCGTCACCGGCCTCGCCGGCCAGCCGGTCATGCGCATCACGGCGATGATCCTGGAGGAATTCCAGGCCTGGCTCGGCATGGACCAGGCGGCGCGCGACGCCCGCGCGCTGATGGCCATCAAGGGCCGCGACCGCTTCAGCGCGGAGCGGCGCCGGGGGTCAGACCAGGCGCCATAGCTCGCCCTCGCGCATCGCCGCGCCCTCGCCCTCCAGCATGATGAGCTGCGCCAGCAGGCTGCGGCCGGCGGCGCGCACCAGCCGCGGGTCGAGCGGGCCATAGACCGGGCCGACCAGCGCCTCGGCCGTCGCCGGGCCGTGTTCGCGCAACGCGGCCACCACGCGGGCTTCGCGCTTCTGCCGGTGCAGGTTCAGCGCGTCGAGGAAAGGCATGGGGTCGGGCAGCCTGGGGCCGTGGCCGGGGAGGTAGAGCCGGTCCTGCCCCTCGCGGGCGCGCAGCCTGGCCAGGCTGTCGCGGTAGGCGCGCATGTCGCCATCCGGCGGGCTGACCACGCTGGTGGACCAGGACATCACATGGTCGGCGCTGAACAGGATGCCGCTGCCGTCCAGCACGAAGCAGAGGTGGTTGCCGCAATGGCCGGGGGTGAACAGCGCGGTCAACCGCCAGTCGGTGCCCTCGATCATGCTGCCATCGGGCACGCGGATATCGGGCATGAAGGCGTGATCGCCGCCCTCCTGGCCATCATGCGGGGGGGTAGCGTGAGGGCCGTGGGCATAGCTCGGCGCACCCGTCGCGGCCTGGAGCGCGCGCGCGCCTGGCGAATGGTCGCGGTGGGTGTGCGAGACAACCACATGCGTGATGGTCTCGCCGCTGGTGGCGGCCAGGATGGCCTGGAGATGCGCCGCATCTTCCGGACCCGGGTCGAGCACCGCCACCGAACGCCCGCCGCCGATCAGGTAGGTGTTGGTGCCGCGGAAGGTGAAGGCGGAGGGGTTGTTGCACAGCACCCGGCGCACGCCGGGGGCGATGTGCTCCACCGCGCCATGTTCCAGGGCGTCGTCTCGCAGGAAGGGGACGTTCAACGCTTCACTCCTCGGCGCATTTCGCGCTGCATGATGTAGAGGGCGGCGAGCACGATCAATCCGGCGCCCGCGAAGGTGGCGAGCCCCGGCGTGTCGTCGAAGAAGAACCAGCCCAGCAGCACCGCCCAAAGGATGCCCGTGTAGGAGTAGGCGCCCAGCGAGGAGACCTGCGCGGACGCATAGGCCTCCGTCAGCATCACCTGGGCCACGCCGCCCACCAGGCCCACGCCCAGCAGCAGCGCGAACTCCCAGGCCGTGGGTGTCACCCATACCAGGGGCAATGCCAGGGCGGTGAGGCAGGTCATCAGGATCGATTGCCACAGCACGATGGTGGTGGAGCTTTCGGTGGAGGACATGCTGCGCACCAGCAGCGTCGTCGCGGCCGAGAACACGCCGTGCAGGACCGCGATGCCCATGCCGAAGGCCACCAGCGGGTCGATGCGGCCCTGGAAGGCCCCCTGGCCGAGCGCGATGACCAGGATGCCGCCGAACCCCACGGCCACGGCGCTGAAGCGATGGATGCCGACGCGCTCGCCCAGGAAGGGGATGGCCAGCAGCGTCACGAAGATGGGGGTGGTGAAGGTCAGCGCCGTCTGCTCGGCCAGCGGCAGCACGGTCAGCGAATAGAAGCCGCAGCTCATCGCCAGGGTGCCGCTCATGGCGCGCAGGAAGTGCTGGCGGAGGCGCTGGGTGCGCAGCTGCACCGCGCCCCGGCCCATGCGCAGCACGATCAGGAACACCACCGGCATGGCCAGCGCGCTGCGGAAGAACATGATCTCGAGGAAATGGACGCGGTCGCCCAGCAGCTTCACGAAGGCGCCCATAAGGGTGAACAGCGCGGTGGCGGCCAGCATGAGCAACGCGCCCCGCCGCATGTCATGACGCAGCGGCATCTCTCGCCCTTTCCTCGGCGCGGCGCACGCGCTCGCGGTGCAGGTTGTAGATGCCGGCGGCGATGACGATGGCGGCCCCGCCCAGCGTGGTCCAGGCGGGCACCTCGGCGAAGATCACGAAGCCCAGCGCCAGGCCCCACAGCAGCGGGGTGTATTCCAGCGGCGCCAGCGAGGCCACCCGCGTCAGCGCGAAGGCGCGGGCGAACAGCATGTGCGCGATGGCATTGGAAATCCCGAAGAACACCAGCAGCAGCAGCAGCGGCCAGGAGGGGATGAGGTTGGGCGCCCGCCCGTCCGGCCACAGGGCTGTGACGGGCAGCAGCGCAAGGCCGAAGGGAATATGCATCAGCATCAGCCAGAGCGCGATGGTGGCTGCGGTGTCGGTGCTGGCCAGGGTGCGCGTCCAGATCCGGCTGATCGCGTTGCCCACCACAGCCACCAGCAGCAGCCCCGCCTCCCAGCGCCAGAGGTCGCCGCCCGGCTGCAGCATGAACAGCACGCCGGCAAAGCCCACCAGGCAGGAGGTCCAGCGGCGCCAGCCCACCGCCTCGCCCAGCATGGGGATGGCGAGCAGCGTCATCAGCAACGGCGCGGCCGAGGCCACCGCATAGGAATCCGCGAGCCCCAGCCCCGACAGCCACACGAAATACCACAGCGCCGAGACGGTGCAGTGCAGGAAGGACCGCCCCATCACCAGGCGCATGTTGCGCGGCCACAGCCCCATGCCACGCGCGATGGCCGCCACCGCCAGCCCACCGATGACGCCGCGCCAGAGCATGGCGCCCGCGATGCCGATCTCGGGCAGGGCGAACTTCACCGCGGCATCGGCGCCCGTGATGATGAAATAGCCCATGCTGGCCAGCGCCAGGCCGCGCACCGCCGCTTCGCCGCTGGTGGCGCGGCCGGGAATGGCTGGCTGGTCAGGCAAGCGCGGCACCCGGCGCGACGGCCAGCGCCGGCCCACCCGGCCGGTGGCGCGGCGCCCGGGCCGGCCCGGCATACTGCTGCTGCGACATTCCCTCACCCATCCGCGCGTGCTGCCGCAGTCTTCGCC